>MHYA01000129.1:3138-12390 GCA_001825675.1 Planctomycetes bacterium GWF2_42_9
TTATCCACCGGATTAAGGTTATAATTCGCTCCCTGTACCTCTGTAAGCCCATACGCTTTTAAACAATTTTGCCAATCCCCAGGACTCCCTTGGCTTTTGCCCTTGCCGCCGGGCCAGCTTTGAATAGCACATACTGGCGCATCCCCATAAATACAAGATACTTTGTCGGGGTTGGACGCAGCCCAATTATACACAAGCAATCCGCCGCGGCTAAAACCTTCCAGTACGGGCTTACTCGAAAAATTGTATTCGTACGTCAAATATTCATAAGCCTCATTCCAGATTTTTACAGCTTTTGGGCTGCCATAAAGTCCGGCCGCACTGGGTACATATACAACATACCATCCCTTTGCCAGCAATTCTAAATCGGCCTGTGGTTCGTGACCAAAAAATTCTGCACGCCAAATCCACGGACTGCCCGATGCACGTATTTTTGGAACAACAACGCAATATGCCAAGTCTTTAACTGTAAATTCATATTTTGCATAACCGAACCAGTCGGTTGCTTTAACGGGAAATTTTTCTATATCAATTTTCACATTACTTATCGCAGCACAAACTTCTTGCGCAATAATCCCTGCACCTTCAGCATTAGGGTGAAGTCCGTCAGGAAACAAAGCATCCTTATCACTCAATGCCTTGTACAAATCAATTGTTGGTATCGAATTAAATTGAGATACCTGCCTAATTGCGGGGATAACTTCATTACTAATGGTTACATTTTGTTCTCCTGCACGAGGCGTGGGCAAGCACGCAAACACTTTACCATTTGCTTTTTTAAATGTATAAACCATCGCATTATAATCTGCAATGAACTGCTGTTTATATCTCCAATTAGATGGATTTGTATCATTTGTACCAAGGGCTATAATGGTTATGTGAGGATTAAACGCAATTGCATCAGCAAAGACTTGACTATTCCAATACGGAATATTGCCTTGCTTCAGCAAAGTCGCACCAGAGACGCCAAAATTTCTGACATCGTATCTATCGCCTAATTTTCGGCTCAATTGAGATGGATAAAAATCATTTGGTTCGTTAATATAAGAACCATAAGTTATACTATCGCCAATACAAGCTACACGAACCTTTTCATTTATATCATGAATGAAAATCACATTAGATCTCACCTTATCTTCAAGGTCTTTTGATGGGATTGCTTGAGGAGGAACATTTTTGCCAAGTTGCTCCTGAGACACAGGGGCAGCACCAACATTAAAAGTGAATAAGTTACACGATAATACGAACAATAAACTAACGATTTTGTTCACTTTTATTGAGGCATTATTATTCATTTCCAAAATCCAATCTATAAAAATAGCATTCTCGTCGCTTCATGTCCTGTGATACTTTTATTTCTCTTCCATAAGATTTGTTTCATAATATTTGCCAGTGCGAGGCTCAACTCGTAATGTTTTAATTTCGAACGGTCTAAAACTAAGTTTAGTGTTCAAATTTAAAACTGGCAACTTTAACTGAGCAGACTGTTTGCTATCAGCCGAATTGAAAAGTCTAATTATCCAGTCGTTGTTATTTTCTGCCTTTTTAACAGCAGATATTTCTATGACTGATTTATTCAGAATCGCAAATGGCTTTGGCTTTCTGCCCTTGCCACTTGGGAAAAATGATAACGCAAAAGGTTTTTCATTTTTCGCCAGTGCTTCATTTCCAATTTTTCCAAGTCTTTTATCAACTGTTCCACCATTTATCCAAAATCTGAAAAATCTTTCGCCCTGGTCTATACGGCAGGTAAACCTATCAGGCATAAGCACCTCGTTGTCACCTATCGGATGGCCACTATATGCAGGTGAACGAAGCAGAGTAAGACGCAAATTCCTGCCGGAAAAATCGAAACCGTAAATACCGTCATTGATACAAGTGAAACATTTATCTGGTTTTTCATTAACAACAGCCACCCATTTTTGGGCAACAGCCTCATTACCATTTGAGGGCAATTGCTGAGTACCAAAAGCTGTCTGGCCGAAAAAATGGCTCCCAGCTTCAGTCATTGGAATCAGCAACTTAAGAAGCCTATTTTTTTGATTCCAGTAAACTCTTGTTTCAACTTCACATTCAGTACCCGCTTTAGGCAATTTATATCTTTGACAGATGAACGATTCCTCAAATCCAAACACAGCCTCTACCACCGTTCTTACATCACCATCTTCAATGACCCGCACCGAATCAAGTTTAACATCCGTAAGCCCTGTGAATTTTGTGCCAGCAGTCCTATCAAGGAGTTTAAATTTACCGATTGTTTTCCCAAAACAAACCTTTTGTGTTTCCCACGGATCTTCGTTGTCCTCAAGAACAACTGGGCAAAAGGCTCCTCTATCAACAAAATCAATGCCCTTAACTTTATATGTATCTATTAAGCCAGTATTAGTATTGATGACAACTGTTAACTCACAATTGTCAAAAACAATTTTACCATTCCTTGATTTTTTTTGGATAGGCGGCTTTTGTGCAATTTCCTCTGAAATACAATCAAATCTATTCATCTGATTCGGCTCTAATACGGCCTGGAAGGCTACTCGCTTGCGCCAGTCAAGCGCAACATTGCTTAATTCCTTCTCAACCTGACTTGGAATATTTTTGCCATTATGTAAAACTTTAACATTGGTAAAAGTACCATTAGTGTTGGCATCCGGCAGATTAAATTCACATTCAAAAACACCACGAATTTTATTCGGATGCGGGTTATAAATCAGAACCGGAATCTGCCCTTCCATCGGTTTCTTCTGTCCGGAAGCGAGCACAAAGAAACAGCGTGCCTTAATTTTTGAAACAATTTCCAGACCATGATCCATTGTCCGCAACGCTGCATCTTCAACCGGTTGGATTGCTGATCCTGGTAATATGTCATGAAACTGCGCGAACATTAAATCTTTTGATGCCAAAGCAAGTTCATCCTGCGGATACTTTAAAAGTCCGTTGGCTGCAGCGGAAGATGCCATTTTCTCTGCCATGTAGAGTTCATTTTCAAGCTTACGGTGCTTTTGCTTGACCCGAATCATGGAAGTATAACAGCCAATTGCCCATGGGTTCAAATCTGTATAACGTTTTTCAATATCAGTACAACGCTCGCGAACGTGTGCAAAATAAGCATCAGGTGTGGAATGAAGCAATCCTATTTCTTTTTGCTGTTTTATGTACTCATTAATTTCGGCTAAATCTTTTCTGCTTGGCCCGCCACCATGATTGCCTACACCCCATAAAACTTCTATAATACTATCATTCGATTGTTCTATTCGTTCTGTAACCTGCTTTTTGGCTTTTCCAAGATTAGTTTGATACCAACCCCTCAATCTCTTGGCTAAAACTTCAGAACCATCAAAGCCTACCCAGGTAAAAATATCGTTTTGCATATCCATCCACCGGTGCTGCGGTCTGCCAAATAAATATGAATCATAGCCGGATTTGGCAAGTATCTGAACAATGCCCCTGCTATGACCAAATGGGTCAAAGTTTATAGCCGTTGTTGGTCTGACATCAAAATTATCTTTGAAATATTTACGACCCGCAAGAATCTGTCGAACAAACGACTCCCCGCTGGGCATATTACAGTCGGGCTGAAGATACCAACCACCCATAATATGCCACCTGCCAGCCTTAACTAGATTCTTAATACGCTCAAAGAGCTTAGGCTCGTATTCTTTTACCCACTCATATAGAATTACTTCATTGTGATTAAATATAAACGTTTTGTTCTGCTCACATAACTCTGTAGCCGTACGAAATGTTGATATCGCCTCTGCCACTCCTTCTTCCCATTCCCAAAGCCATACAGGATCAAGGTGAGCATTACATATCAAATGTACCTGTTTTTTAATTTTTTCTTTCATACATTTCCATATAAGATTAAATTGTGATAATAACTTTATTGCCTAATAAAATCCAAAAGTTCATACTCATATTAGCGTTTAATCAATATTCACTTTCATAAAAATACCAGCTACAAATTTAAGCTATTTAGGTATTTTCAACAAGTATTTTATAATAAAAGCCGCTGCACCATGACAACGACTACGTGTAGGAAAACCGAAATTTACCTTATATTCCCCAAACTGTTCCCAATTAGTCTTATCACCTTCAGCAACCATCTTACCCCATAAATTACGAGTGATATTCATAATCTGACTATAATCACCCATCATTTCCATCAGTTCAAAAATATAGTAAAGCCCAAAGGGCGAGCCAACGTCAAGCATATCCGAATCAGAGGCGCAGATTCTTTTGTAGAGCAATTGAGTTCTTTTGCGGCCCGCAACACCGTAGAGACATGCTATTGCATTGGCAACCTTACTTGACACCAACGAAAGCGAGCCATCTTCGTGCAAGCTATCTGCAAAACTTTGTGTTGCAGAATTCCAGAGATGTTTGTTTATCGCAAGAACGATTCCATTTTTTATGTTTGTTAATTTCTTTATCATCGTTGACGGCTGGCCTGTTATCGTTGCACATTTAATCGCTGAATCCAGTGCACCAACAAATACCGACTGTTCCGCAGTATTTATCGCATGATCATCATCTCTGCCATATTTCCAATCGACAAAGTGCCACACGTCTTTCCATTCCAAGAGACCAATTTTATTTATCCTTTTTGAGACTTCAAAGATACCTCTTTTTATCTGTGGCATTACTTTTTTAAGGAATTGTTTGTCACCCGTAAATTTATAGAAATCCCAGCAATCCATGATCCAATGAAACGACCACAGTGGAATTTGACATTGCCAATCACCAGGATAACAACATCGAACAAGGCCTTTGTACTCAATGTCTTCGGCAAAAAGCAATAAAGAATTTGCTGCAATAGAAACATTTCGCATGGTAAGGAAGTCTGCCGCCATAATAAGCCTATTGTCAAAATTCCAGCTTACCTGCTCATACGAAGGGCAATCGTTGAAAGTATCATCTGTCGATGCCTGCATACTGTTTATACCATTTTGGACGATCATATCCAAAAGGTTGTCACCTGTCTTTACAAGCTGCGCACTTTTTGCGCCACAGTACGCTGACTCAACCCTTATATCTTCAATGACCGCATCATCATAACCAGTATAACTGACAACGATATAACGGACACCATACGGCAGAAAACTCTCAAAACAATCATTAGAACCAGAAAGCATATATCCCATCGCATTATTTACAACCCACTGTACTCGGCCTGTATGTACATCCATCCCCTCGGCCATCGAAAAAATCAACCTTGAGCCATTGCTCCCTTTAACCTTAAAGCACAGATAACCGTATACAACTTTACCAAGGTCAATGATAATTCGACGGGCGTTTATCCTGTTTTTACAAGAGCCTATTTTTATCGGAAATATCTGCCCAGTTTTCACAGGAATATTTTTAATTATTTTTGCACCTGCCACATACGCCTGAAGATTGCCATCAGACATTATATGTTCAGCAGCAATATCTACGCTATTACTTTTAAAATCATTTATATCAAATTTAGGCATATTCTTCTGGCCGAAATCTTTGTCTTGCCTAATAACAGCAAAGGAACCTTTGCCCATCGGATTTTTAAACATTACAGATTCTTTTGACCTGCCGGCAAGTGTAACATCTTCATAGTGGCTCTTTTCCAAAAGGCCAAGAAGACGATTTTCCCCCTTGTTGAGAGTTATCTTTGGACTCTTCTGCCAAAGTCCTTCTGCCCAGCCACTTTGGTTGAAAACTTTTTTACCTTTAAAAAACCATGTAATATTTCCCAGTGCAGGCGTGAATTCAAAAATCTGGCATCTGGGTGATACGATATCAGTTACAATAACTGTTGGAATTGAAAAAATATTACATTTTTTCAATTCCTGCCGTGAAACAATATATGGTTTTATCCGAAAACTTATTACAGAATTAGGATACTCTATAATATCCTCTCTTATAATCCTTGCAGGATAAAAAGCCTCTCTTGTAGCATAAGGAACTCGCCTATGATATAGCAGTACATCTTTTTTCACGACAGTAGCTGGTTTGAAAATCTTATTTTGTTTACCAGGACTTACATCTTCAAGACAAGGCAAAAGCCACCGACGGACAGTCTGTTGTTTTCTGCTCATATCTTTTTGGATTAAGGTATCTTTGTTCGAGGCAATTGTCATGGATGGTAAGGAAAGCTCAAAAATAATGCCTGGAACGTCAAAACAGGCAATCATCATACCTGTACCAAAATTAAGAGCAATGATGTCAATTTGATTACTACCATCTTTGAGCAAATTCTTTACATTATAGGTATCGACAGAGCGTCTACCTGCCGCTGACTTCGCAGGACCATTCCCCACCAGAGTACCATTTATATATAGCTGGTAAAGGCTATGTGCAGTTATCGAGAACACAATCTTATTCTTATGGATTACTCTTTTAAACTCAGAAGTTGATATCTCAAAATTTTTTCGTGCCCGTACATAGTAGTTGTTATTCTCTGCAGATGAACCATCCCATATCCATTTTGCTTTTTTAAAAATCATACTTTTGCTTATTTCCTTTTGGTTTTATGCCGCATATTTGGAAACTTCTTCCATCACTATCTTTTCCCAATCCCAAAGACGTTGTGGTTGATACTGAACAGTTGAAATATCTTTCATTACAATCTCTATATGACAACCAGTAGATTTATCTAGAAACGCCCGCAAATCACTTCTAATCTGCTGAGGATTCCACGAGCTTTCGGCAAAAATTGCCGGATTTGGCTTATATGAGAATACATAACTTTCGCCAACCTGTTTTACAGCGCGTTCAATATTTACCCATGGACTCATAGATATCTTTCGCAGATTGGGGATTTTATGCAAAATTTCCATTTTTATGTCAAGTGGCTCACAGCATCCGTAATATGTTGCACCCCACTTCTCAAGCCAACGCATCTCATGCCGCAAAGCAAACTCCCAATGCATCTCCGGCGACACTCCTGCGAATATCTGTGCATTTGAACAGCCCCACATATCGGCAGGGTTTATATGCCTAGCATCAAATTGATGGCTTGGTAAAAGATTAGTATATCCGTATCCGCCGCTACCGATGCGAGTATTGTCATTATTCAGCGAAAGCAGATTAAGCCTTTCATATTGCTCAAGCTGACACAAACACGCATCAACAAATCTGCTTACAATTGCATTAACCATCTCTGGTCGCATAACAAGATCCATCATGGCTTCCTGCACGCCCCACCATCGAATGATATTGTCCCATGGTGTAAACCAGATATGTTTGAAACCCGCTTTGTGTACAGGCATTATATTACCGAACAATTCTCCCATACAATGATATCGTTCATTAGTCGCATCCGTATCATGCGTAATCATCGGCATTTTGATCTTATCAATATCTTCAGGCTCTACAATTTGCCTATTAAAATGACGGGACACCACATCATTGTTTTCATCTGTTTTTACAACATCAACGTCTTCGCAGATACCAAATCCGGTATCATGAACGACCAATCCACTGGAAATATACTTATCAACTATCATATCTGCAGGCATATGCCGCCATTGATATATAGTGCGACGAAACCATGTTTCCATTTCCTGTGCCCATGGATGTGATGTTTGAATAGTCAACTCGTTATCAACATTCATTTCATGCCACGGTATCTCATTTATAAATACAAGAGGACGCACACTCTTAAGGTCATTAAGTTGTCTCCACAAGACAGCTCGCTCACCATTAATGGGGTCATTTGCTATTCTTGCAATCTGCAGGGCTAACCCTTGTAAAATTGTACAGTCATGCTCTTGTAATTTAGGAATATTTAACATATAAAACCGTTCGATAAATTCATATAATTACGCGTCATTAAATGTCTTAAGTTTAATCAGCCGTTATCAAATATATCAAGGGATCCAATATAAGTGCCGAATATTATACTGTTGTACCGTGGATATAAATAAAATTTTCAACAACAACGCCATACAGCTAACTGCAATATTCATAACAATACCAATTAAAAAAATTAAACTAGATTTTGTCATTTTTTTCCATTATTTCAACACCTTGTCCAGGTGCAAATATCTGAACGATTGTTTGTGGTGACAGTTTATTAACAAACGATTTAAAAATTTCAGGGTCGCCGCCGTGCTCTGCAAAAAGTCCGAAATGTGATGGTATGGCAATTTTAGCTCCACATTTTTTTACAAGTTCTGCCGCACCGTCTTCCCCAAGATTACCAAATTTAGGATTAATACAAGGAACTATAATTTCCGGCTTGATTTTAATTGCCGGCATCAAAAGCTGTTCATTCAGACACGTGTCACCTGTAAAATAAATTGTACGGTTTTCAAACTGAATAATAAATCCAATACCGTCACGACAAAGGCTGCCGTGGTCTGCAGGAACAGCGATAATTTTAATACCGTCCAGTTGCGTGTCCTCACCGACAGCGATGATTTTAGGTGAAACATTTTTTGTTTTCAAAAATGATTCGCAAGATTTGCCGGCGACAATTTTGCAGGATGGATTTTTTGCGGCAATTGCATCAAAGCTGTCTACATCAAGATGGTCTGGGTGTTCATGCGTGATAAGATATATATCTGTATTCACTTCTTCAGCCGCAAGCGGCGCAAGACTTAAGCGTGGAAAACCCGCAATTCGCTCGACACAATCACTTAGATAAGGATCTATGCAGATAATTTTCTCGTTAGAAAATTTCAACATAAATCCGTAACCGCCAAGCCAGTAAACCAAGATTTTACCTTTCGGCACATTATCATTTCGAATATTTCTCACATTATATGACATAAAGCCCTATTAAAGATAAGTAGCCCCAAAACGTGCAATTGATTCATTTCTAAAATCAGATATTAATGACATCAGTGATGTAGTCCCGCCATCGGCGACAATTGTCTGCCCGATTATAAAGCTCGCATCTTCTGAACAGAGAAACACAGCGATCTTGGCGATATCTATTGGATTGCCGTAACGGGCACAAGGCACAGCGTTATAAGCAGCTTTTTTAGCATCTTCAACATTAAATCCCTGAAACACATTGTAATAATTATCTACCGTTACCCAGCCCGGTGCAATCGCATTAACCCTAATTCCTTTATGAGCAAGTTCCACCGCCAGAGAACGCGTGTAAGCTATGATAGCGCCTTTAGTGCCTGCGTAAACTGAATGTTCAGGTGCACCTGAAACACCGTGAATCGAAGTGATGTTGCATACCGCCCCGCTTTTCCCGTTTTCTACCATATTTTTGACAACCTGCTGTGTCAGGCAAAATTGGGCACGAATATTAACATCATACAT
>MHYA01000129.1:12428-13726 GCA_001825675.1 Planctomycetes bacterium GWF2_42_9
AACAAGAATATCAACACTGCCCAGAAATATTATTGCTTCATCACCGAGTTTAACTACATCGTCAAGTTTGCTGAAATCCGCTTGTATCGCTGTGGATTTTACACCAAGTTTTTTGGCTTCTTCTGCACCACTTTTTGCGCCATCGGCACTGTGACTATAGTGAAATACAACATTAGCCCCTTGACGTGCGAACTCGACGGCAATTTCTCTGCCGATACCGGTTCCGGAACCTGTTACGATCACGTTTTTGCCATTCATTTTCTGCATATGCACAACTCATCACATTAAATTTTTGATTCCTAAAACTTTTTTACGATTGTATTCTTATGACTAATATTTACTACAAGCTTTCCACCTTTTCACAGCCATAAACTATCGCTGAATTCTGCCTGAAAGCCGGCTTGTTTAACACAATAAATCATTATATTTCCGGAGTTAATAACACCCGACAAACAGCACGAATACCATCAAACGAACCTCTAAAGGCCCATACAACAGACACATCGTCACAGCGGCTGCGTCCGGTACCATTGCCGATAGCAGGGATATGATATTCCAGTTCACTGAAACTTCCTAGTCCGCTATTTACGTTACAAGCTTGTATCGCATAACCGAAATAGTCAGTTTCCGTCCATGGGACATCTATATATTCGCCGGATGGATTAACAAAGAAAGAACGTACTATTAGCGCCCATTTATCGCCGGTCTTATAAAGATAACCAACGCGGCCGGTTGAAGCCAAGGCTCTAAGTGAAATCTTATGTTCTCCTTTGGCAGACATACTATATCGAACAATGCGATCATCAACTCTTAACTCTCCAGGGCTAATTGTTCCGACTGTGCTAAAAATATGTCTAGGCTCTGAACGTACAAACGTTGGAAAAATCATTTCGCCGCCGTGCGGCATCTGCACAAGATTCCACAAACCTACCGCATCGGAATTTGCGATATCGGGATTCTTTATTTCCATGGAGGTATACTGCGTATAGCCCGCATATGCAACATCTGCAATATCTGTGATATTACGTTCATATCTAAGCGGATTGGGAGCCGAACCAACGGATTTCGTAATCTCCAAATCAATACTTTTTCGGGATCGGGCCATAGTAATCGTGAGATTGTTTACGAGTTTAAAATTATCTCCGTTTCTAATAACACGATAGCTGCCTGGATCAAGCTGACGAGGCTGAAAATATGTATCAAGATTTGGAAAATTTGGAAAAAACACATCCGCTTCAGGTGCAAGCCACGTACGATCGCCGCCGGAATTATACCATTGACCGCCGGCGTAAAATTCC
>MHYA01000129.1:13740-15476 GCA_001825675.1 Planctomycetes bacterium GWF2_42_9
TTTCTCCAAAGCGGTATTTGTCCAATAAAAATTTTCTTCATCGCCAGGAGCAAAAAGTCCCAACACACGGCCACCATAAGGCAACATCAAAACTCGCGTGCCATCGGGACTCTCAAAAGGTTCCGTTTCTTTGCCTGCACTTTTAAGTACTTCAACAATCTTTCTCATAATAAAACTCGCAACAAATATTTCAACAATTATCCAACACTGTTACCAAACGCCATAATAATTGCCGCAACGATCAGCAACGCGATTGTCAAATACATCTGATTGCGAGGTGTGCCATATACGTTTTTCCATTCGCCGCCAATGAAACCGACGGCTTGTCCGCCAATCATCTGCATTGCTTGTTGAATGCCAAAGCCAACCGATGCACCAAACGCACCGAGCATCAACATCCCATTCCCCATGAGTGCAACACTAATAATACAAGTTACACCCATAAGAATTGAAAGACTCATTTCTTTCGATGATCCCAATATGCCCCATGACTTATTCTTAGTCATCAGCCAGGCAGGGTACAGAACACATATCAGACCGCCTGCACAAAGCCCAACAGCCCAAACAGCAAAGTTGGCTGGTATATCACCGGCACCCTGCGCTTTTATAGCAGCAACAATCGGCCCCTGACTGTAAACAAATGAAAAGCTGACGCCGCAGGAAAGAATACCCGCAACTATCACCATAATAAAGCCCACGGTAAAACTACCTGAAGTCTTTTGCGTTTTTTGCAATGCTTTATCGCGTCCAAAACCTGCTAAAGAAGCAACAATAACACCAACAACCATAACACAGGCGCCACCAAGCACAGTAAGGCCAGCTTTTGAGGTCAAATCAGGTGCACCGCTGAACAGTCCTGTACCCTTGAAAGCCATTGGAATCGTAACCCCCAGCGTAACACCAATACCCGTAAGAATACCACCTGTAAGACAAAAACCTATGCGCACAAAACACAGCATACAAAGAATATTTGCAATTCCCCATGACATAGAAAAAAGATTTGATTTGATAAGTATCTGCGGATCAACTGTTTTATATGCCTGAATCGCGTTGGGACAAAATATCAGCGTTACAAGCCATGGACCAATGATTAAACCAACTAGCATTGAGATAAATGCAAAGTGCTCATAACGATAGCTTTTCATTAACTTGATGGGCCAGGCACCGCTACCCATAAGCAAACCCGCCAATACAACTACTAATGCGCCTAATAATGTCGCTGAATCCATGACTGCATTGTCCTCCTATAAGATTTTAAAATACGTTTGACCAGCCATTTTCACTGTCGTATTTGCACATAGAGCCACATGTCCAGCCGCCATCTATTACCAATCGGCATTATTGACAAAATATCGATTCTGCAAAAATAGTTCATAATAGCTCCAGTAAAACCTTCAATTTGTTCATCTTTGGAAATATCTTCATGCGTATTCCTCTTTTTCCATTACAGCACCCAAAGGAATACGCATTTTTCGTGTCAGTGTTATTTTATTCATTTTTTTCCCATTTAATATAGATTTGATTTATAATACGGCATATTTATAAGATTTAGCCAATTGGATAAATGCCTGAACTCTTCAATTCGTCAACCATTGCCAAAACATTCTCAAGCGGTACATCAGGTTGAATACAATGTACACCCGCACATAAATAACCTCCGCCTGGAGCTAAATCTCTGATTCTTTGACGCACCTCTGCACGCACTTTATCAGGAGTTCCGAACGGTAAAACATTCT
>MHYA01000129.1:15484-26991 GCA_001825675.1 Planctomycetes bacterium GWF2_42_9
TGTAAGAGCATGGCCGAATTCAGCTTTGAGCCGCTTGGTATCACCCATGTCGCTGGCACTAACTTGTATTGGGTTTAAAATATCAACGCCGATTTCTATCAAATCAGAAATCAGAGGATAAATATTGCCGCAGGAATGGAAAAATACTTTTGCCCTGCTGTTAGATTTTATGGAACTGATTATTTCCGCATGAAATGGCTTAATAAGAGTACGGTAAATTTGAGGAGAAAGCAGCAAGCTGTCTTGCGAACCCATATCATCTCCCATTATAAAAATATCTATATAATCTTTCACCTCATGTAAAAAATTCTTTATAGCCGCTATCATCAAATCGGTTATTTTTCTCAGAAGCACAATAACGAATTCCTGATTTTGCATAAGGTCTATCATAAAATTTTCTAGACCTCGCATATGATATATTTGCTCACACAGACAGGTTCCTACACTACCTGAAATCGCAAAATCCGTTTCGCTTCGCAACTTTTTAAATTGCTCCTTTAATCCTTTGAATCGCGAAGGATGTGTGGTCTCCGGCCATGGATAGCGGCTTATACCATCGATATCAACATCCTTCAGTGGCATATCTGAATAGGACGGGAAATAGTACAATCCGCTTGGGTCTAATTGCCACAATACGCCCCATCCATCAATGTATGACTGCTGAGAAATATCTTTACCAAGCATTGACGGTGCCCCGCCTGCATATATGGGAAAAACATCTCCACTAAGACAATCAAGCGTTTTGATGTCTAATTTCGCGTATTGCATTGCTTTGGACAGCACATGGGAATCACAATGAATACCAAGCAACTGTTTCAATTTATCATATAACAATAGATGGATTGATGCTGCCCCGGCACCACCGAGAAAATTAGGCACTCTATCAGGTTCTTTGTGATTGATTGCCGCTAAAACACGCTCTCTTGAAGTCATTTGTTTCATATTCGTTCCCGATATAAATCAATACCCGTCAAAATTTTAAAATACGATTTATCTTTTTTATTACAAATTAGCTTATCGCTGGATTCTGCCGGATGCATCACCTTTCATCAGTGCCAATACCTCATCAAAGCTTACAAGGTTAAAATCGCCGTGAATTGTATGTTTAAGACATGACGCTGCTGCGGCAAATTCCACTGTATCCTGCATATCCTGCTCTGTAAGTAAACCATAAATAACACTTGCAGAAAAAGCGTCTCCGCCGCCGATACGGTCGATAATATTATCAATATGATATTTACGACTGTTGTAGAATTCATTTCCGTCAAACACCATACCAGACCATTTGTTCACTGACGCCGATACGCTTTCGCGCAGAGTAATCGACACATATTCCAATTTAAACTTTTCCTGAAGCTGTCGTGCAACATCTTCGTAGCCCCGTTCATCCAATTTACCGCTATGAACATCTGTGCCCCTGGCCTTTATTCCGAAGACCACTTCAGCCTCTTCTTCGTTCGTAAATAAAACATCTACGTACTGCATTAAATCTGTCATAACTTGTTTAGCTTTTTCAGCTGACCACAATTTTTTACGGAAATTTAGATCCGCACTCACCATCAAGCCGCGTTTCTTTGCTGCTATACATGCTTCTTTGGTGATTTCCGCCACGCTGTCTGCCAGAGCAGGCGTAATGCCGGTGAAATGAAACCAATGCTTGTCTTGGAAAATTTCATCCCAATTGAAATCGCCAACCTTTAATTCTGTTATCGAGCTTCCTTTACGATTATAGAGGAAAGTAGACGGACGCTGTGATGCGCCTGTTTCAACATAATAAATGCCCAACCTAAAACCATTTTTTTTGACATAATCCATATTGAGACCGAACTGTCTCATATAATTCAGACATGCTTGTCCCACTGCGTTATCCGGAACACTGGATACCATATAACTATCCAGGCCGTAATTAACCAAAGATATGCCGAGATTTGCTTCTGCGCCGCTATAGAGCACATCAAATTCTCGTGCCTGAATAATACGCTCATGACGTTTTGTAGACAAACGCATCATGAGCTCGCCAAAAAAAACTGCCTTTTTTTTCGTATTTATTTGCTGCATTCTATATTGCCTTCCTTCGCTTGACGAATCAGATTAGTAAATCTCCTAGCATTTTCGGTAATTTTTTGATATTCTTTGTTTGCCATCATAGTCTTGTTAACGAGGGCGCTGCCAGTGCCAACTGCGATAGCACCCGCCTTTATAAAAGCCGCGGCGGTGTTAAAGTCAATGCCTTTTGTGGGAAGCAACTCAACTTGCGGAAACGGCTCCCTAATGGCTTTAATGTAGTTTGGTCCGCCTATATCTCCCGGAAAAATCTTTACAACATCAGCTCCGGCTTCCCATGCATTAATTATCTCTGTGGGCGTTAGCGCGCCAGGCATTACTACAACACCGTAGCGTTTGCAAGTATTGACGACATCTGCCATGTATGCAGGAGAAACAACATAACTAGCGCCTGCAAGAATGGCAAGACGGGCAGTCTCGCCATCAAGCACAGTACCTGCACCAATATAAACATCTTCGTTCCTAAGAGAGTTGACCGCTTTTTCAATAACGGTCAATGCACCGGGAACGGTCATTGTTATCTCAATAAACTTGACTCCGCCGGCATACAATGCTTTGCTGACATCAACAAGATCACCAGGGTCATCCACGCGGATTACGGCAACGACAGAGCTAGCCTTGAGCGTACTCAGAATTTTTTGTTTATCTGACATAATTTAATTTTCTCCTAATAAATCAACTGTATAGTTTCTTAATCGATACACCACAATCATCAGCTAGACCCTGTAGTCTAATCATGACATGATCCGGCAACATCATACCTTCCTTTAAGACCTTGGCATGAGCCTCCCATTCCATTTCACCAGGAAGATAAATGCGTCCGACACCTTTAGCTTTTGGTGCACTTTTTATAAATTGAATCAGAGAATCCATACGCGCCTTGAATAATTCAATCGGCATAAACGATTCGATATTAATAGCTATGAAAGCATGCGACTGGTTTACGGGCGTAGGCATTTCCTTTACCCAACTGGTCACCTGGTTTCCAAACGCACCACCGGCCAATATGCCGGTAAAAATCTCAACCATCAGCGCAAATCCATAACCCTTATGTCCAGCCATCGGCATCAATGCCCCGAATTCAGGATACCCATTAGGATTCGTTGTCGGCAAACCATCTTTATCAATGATCCAGCCTTCCGGAATCGATTTACCAACATCCATTGCCGCATATACCTTACTCGCCGCTACTACACTTGTAGCAATATCAAGCATCACGGGATACTCTTTGTCTGCCGGTACTGCATATGCGATAGGGTTTGTTCCCATCACCGGAACGCGAGCACCAGGCACTGCTACACCAGGATCGACATTGGTAAAACTTAGACCTATCATATCTTTTTCGGCAGCCATATTGGCATAGTATCCTGCGCCACCATAATGACCACTGTCACGTACGGCAACATATGCGATACCTGTATTTTTGGCTTTTTCAATCGCCAGGTTCATGGCCATCACCGATGCAGGCATCGGCATTGCATGATGATTGTCTATAAGACCCCAACTATGTCCCTGGCCAATCACCTCTGCGCGTGCGTTTATATCCATACGTTTGTCGCGATAATTTTTCATAAGACCGCGTAACTGCTTGGTGCCATGCGTATAGACACCCCATGTATCTGTCTTTACCAAAACTTTAGCAGTAACTTCAGCATCATTAGCATTAAGACCACCTTTTACCATGGCTTCAACACAAAATGCCTTCAAGACTTCCGGCTGTATTGCTTTTTCACATAAACCCATTTTTTTTCCTAACACAATCAAGAATTAACCCCGTTAACGATATTTTTCAGTTGCTTGCCATGATGCCGCATAACTACCAGTTTCGCAGCCATGCTTCGGAGATATTTTACGGAACGAACACTGGCTGCCGCAATATGCGCACTAATAATAACATTATCCATCATCAGGAGCGGACTATCCATATTAATAGGTTCGGGATTGGTCACATCCATTGCTGCCGCCGCAATGTGTCCACTTTTTAGAGCCGCCGCCAAATCATTACCGTCAACTAAATCACCGCGACTAATATTGATGAATATTACACCTTTCTTCATCTTTGCTATAGACGCACTATTAATCATGCCTCGAGTTTTTTCGTTTGCCGGACAGTGCAGTGAAATGATGTCGGCATTGACATATATTTCTTCAAGAGAGGCAGGAATAAAGCCATCTTCTTTAATAACCTTTGCATTGACCACAGGATCAAAGACCATTATTTTACATTTGAACGGTTTCAATCTTAACGCAACTTCCCTGGCAATCTTGCCATACGCAACCAACCCTACTGTCAATTCACGCAATACCTGCAATTGATTTAACGGCACAGGCAGTTTCCATTGTTTATCACGACGTATTACATCCCAGCATGGAACAGTTTTGCGTATAGTGGCAAGGATCATTGCGAGTGTATGATCGGCCACCTCGTCTGTGCAGAAATCAGGGATGTTACAAACGGGAATACCCTTGGCAGCGGCCGCTTTGCAATCCACATTGTCGTAACCAATACCGTATCGCACGATAATCCTGCACTTCTGCATTGCGTTTATAACATTTGCATTGACCGGTGCAAATTGAGCGATAACATAATCCGCATCCGAAACCAGTGATATCAATTTATCTTCACCATCATATTTTTTCTGATCCATCACAACCAAACCTGCTGATTCCAGAATGCCTTTTTCAATGCTTATATCATCAAACCCATAATCTGTAACAACAACTTTCTTACTCATTATATTTTCTTTCATTCATATAACACATTCTACACTGCTACAACAATACATTGTGAATAAGAATTGATTATTCCTTATGCCTCATTCACGACCGGATTTTTCAAAACTCCTATCCCTTCAATTTCAACTTCCACAGTATCTCCATGGCGCAGCCATACAGGCGGTTTCTGGGCAAAACCGCAACCGGCAGGAGTACCGGTTAAAATAACTGTTCCTGGTATCAGGGTCATACATTTGGAAAGATAACTTATGATATAATCAACTTTGAATATCATTAGTGATGTATTGGAATTTTGCATAACTTTGCCATTGACTCTGCTGCAAATATTGCAGTTGTTCGGGTTAATGTCTGTCTCGATCCAGGGACCCATTGGCGCAAACGTATCAAATGATTTACCTTTTGCCCACTGGACATCATTTCGCTGGCAATCGCGAGCACTAATGTCATTAGCGCATGTATATCCGAGTATATAATCTCTGACATCTTCCTGGCGTATATGTCTGGCAGCTTTCTTGATTACAACTGCCAACTCTGCCTCATAATCCACTTCATCAGGGGCCATTTTAGGCACTACGACAGGAGCATTTGGATCATTTATTGTTGTAACAGCCTTAATAAATAGTGCAGGCGTTTTCGGAAGTTTTTCGCTACCTTCCTCTGCGTGCGCTTTGTAATTAAGTCCCAGTGCAAGCAGATTACTTGGAACTATCGGCGCAAGCAACGCCACTTCCGACAATTTCAGCTTACTGCTGGTTAATTCCCAATCTTCAAGAAAACTCCCTTCGACAAGAACAATTGAATCTTTCTCTATTACGCCATTGTGAATTTTCCCGTTTTTGTCTTTATAACGTGCTAACTTCATTTATTTATCTCCAATTTTATTTTTAAAAATCTCTGGAATAGCCGCAAGACCATCCACCATCAACAGTCAATACATGACCGGTTATGTACTTGCTACAATCGCCTGCTAAAAACAATGCCGCATTTGCTATATCATCAACATCTCCGGGACGACTCATCGGTATATGAGATAACATTTTTTGCGCGAATTCAGCCTGCGCAGCGTCTTTACTATAAAATAAGCTTTTGGTACCTTCAGTTAGAATTGAGCCTGGAGCGATAGCATTTACATTGATTCCAAACTGCGCCAATTCCAATGCCATGGCTTTGGTCATATTGTGTACGCCTGCTTTCGCCGCAATGTATGCTATTTGTCTTCGAGCCGGAATACTGCCAAATACCGACCCTATGTTAATGATCCTTCCCTGCTTTTGCTCAATCATAACAGTAGCAACTCGTCTCGAGCACATAAACACGCCAGTCAAATCTACCGCTATAACTTTATTCCAATTTTCAATCGTGAACTCATTTACATTAACCCGTTTGCCGCCCGAATTTATCCCAGCATTATTTATAAAAATGTCGATACGTGCAAACTCGTTAAGCGTTGTTTCCAAAAGACGATTTACCGATATTTCAGAGGAGACGTCGTTTTCTATAAAAATACATTTACCATATACGGCCAATTCTTGAGCAGTACTCTGCCCAGCCATCTTATCAATATCGGCAATAACTACGATCGCATCATTTTGTAGCATTCTCTTTGCACAGGCCTTGCCGATGCCGCCTGCAGCGCCTGTAATTATTACAATTTTCCCGGACAAATCGACCCGCATCACATCCTCACATTATTTCCATAACAGTATTAATTATTTTTTTTGAATCTGGAATGATTGCCTTTTCAAGAGGAGGACTATATGGTGTCGGAACGCTCAAGGTATGCAGCCGCCTCATAGCTATCTTCGTCCGAACAGGCATTCTGTCATTCACCATTGCAATAATTTCTGCTCCGAAACCGCATGTCGAATACCCCTCATCCACAACAACAAGCTTGCCCGTCTTTTTGACTGAAGCAAGAATTGTCTGCTCATCCAAGGGAATTAGTGTTCTAGGATCAATGACTTCGGCAGATATTTTATGTGAAGCAAGTTGGTTAGCCGCTTCTAAAGCTATATAACGCATAATTCCCGGAGCAACAATCGTTACATCGCTGCCTTCTTTAATAACTTCCGCTTTTCCGAGTTCCAAAAAATAGTCATCTTCTGGTACTGGCCCTTTTAGATTGATTAATTCACGGTGATGCAGCACCATAACAAGACTATCATCCATTATCGCACTGGCAAGAAGTCCCTTAACGTCATACGGAGTCGCAGGCATAACTACTTTGACACCTGGCACATACATAAACCATGGATACAGCGGTTGAGTGTGATGAGCTCCACTTGAAGAAGACAGTCCATACATCGCCGTTATAGTAAATGGCATTCGAAACTGTCCTGCAGAAATATATGTGAATTTAGCGGCCTGATTGACTATCTGATCCATAGCAACCGTGGCAAAATCAAGAAACATAAGATTAGCAATCGCACGCGAGCCGCATGCGGCAGCGCCTGCACACATACCAACAAATGCACTTTCAGAAATAGGCATATCGAGTACACGTTCAGGTCCAAATTCGTTGTAAAGCCCTAATGTTTCAATAAAACATCCGCCCCGGCGGCCGATTCCTTCGCCAACTATAAAAGTGCTTGCATCAGCTCGCATGGCGGATGCATAACCTTCCCGAATCACTTGTTGGTATTTCATTATTCGCATTTTATATAACCTCATTTACAAAAACATGGCGGTTTACATCGCTTATTTCGGGATATGGACTTTCGCTCGCAAAAACAACAGCAGCATCAATTTGATTTTTCATTTCACATTCCAATTGTGAAATGACTTCATTTTTTATAAGGCCATTATCCACAAGATATTTTTTTAACATGACAATAGGATCTTTTTGAAGCCACATTTCAACTTCTTCTTTGGGTCGATAGTCAGTATTTTCTCCGACATAATGCCCAAGATGCCTGTACGTTAAACATTCCAAAAAAGAGGGACCTTTCCCCTCTCTTGCTCGACACACAGCTTCATTGGCTTCCTTGCCGATACTAATAACATTATTGCCATCCAAAGTCTTACCAGGTATGCCATATGCTTGCGCTCTATCGGCAAATTGTTTCGTTAAAGTAACCTCTGTCATCTTTGTTGCGGTCGCATACAAATTGTTCTCGCACACAAATATTACTGGCAGCCGTTGTATAGCGGCCAAATTAATTGATTCATGAAACGTACCTTGATTTGCGGCACCATCGCCAAAGAAACACACAGCTACTTGGCCAGTTTTGTTTAATTTTGCATGCATCCCTGCCCCCAATGCAAGTGGAAGACCTCCGCCAACTATGCCATTGGTACCTAAGACGCCCAATTCTTTTATAAAAATATGCATACTGCCCCCACGTCCTTGGCAGTAGCCGTCCGATCTACCAAATAATTCAGCCATTAACAGTTTGGGGTCCGCACCTTTAGCAAGACAATGCCCATGGCCTCGATGCGTGCTTATCACATAATCGTCTTTGTTAAGCAAATTACAAACACCGACTGCTACAGCTTCTTCACCAATATAAACATGGCATGCACCAGGTATTTTTCCATTTAGAACACTATCCTTTGCCGCAGATTCAAAATATCGAATTCGCAGCATTTTTTTCAACAAACTAAGCAATTCATCCGGGGTTTGAATATTTTTACTTTTCAAGCACATTAATTATTACCTCTGGTTTTCAGTCGTACTTACCTATTTCTAGTCCTTTTTCCACAAAAAATCTGTATGTATCATAATTAACTTGATGCGGGACACTATGATCCACCTGTAAAACATAACCACTGTTTTGCATAGCAGCAGGAATTTTTGTTTCAAGTTCAACCCGCACCGCTTCAAGGTCGTTTGCCACAAGAGTACGGACATCCATGCCGCCCATAAATGCAATATGTTCTCCAAAATTCTTTTTAAGTTTTACCAAATCCATGCCTGCTTTGACTTCCATAGGCTGAAGACAGTTAATTCCAGCTTCAATAAGAGCGGGAACAAGCGGCTCGACATAGCCACAGGAATGCAGAATGACAGGAAGTCCTTTGGAATGCGCCCACTGAAACAAACGCTGATGGGCCGGAAAAATAAGTTCCCTATACATCGATGGAGACATAAAAGGTTTGCCTTTAAAGCCCAGATCGTCCCAAACCCACATACCATCCGGCAGACCTTCACGCTCAAATAGCGTGTCGAGCAGATTAATGGTTAAAGAAGTATACACGTCGCACATATCCCTAAACCAATCAGGGTCAAGGGCCATACCCATCAACAGATACTCATGGCCGCAAACAGGCGTCATAAGATCAAAAGCGCCAACAACAGCACAGGTCAGGAAAATATTGTCGCGATTGCATCTGCTTTTCATACTGCGATAAAGTTCAAAATCAATACGACGCATGATATTATTTGGGTTAACTAAATGTGGCCGAACTGTTTCATCCCAACTTTTGCGATCCTTAACCTGAAAATCCACATGTTCAGGAGTAGAGGAATGAGCTTTATGCCAACGGAGTAACGCTCCATTACCGTCCCTGACTAATTTTGTTTCTGCTGTTTCTTCGACCACTTGTTCGTCGATATCAATATCGGCAGTAAGTTCCAATGTACGGCAGCGCCTAAGATCTAGGCCGAAATGATCCTCAATCGCCATTGCCTTGTGCTTGGACTGGGATCCGATTTGTATATTGCTTATAGCTGGATCTCTATAATGACCATCCTGCACCCAACGCTTAGCGGTATCTGTCCAAAAAGCTTCAAACAAACCGATTCGATCTACTGATTGGCGTTTTAGTATTCGACTGATGCGTTCTTTACTAGTGAGCATACTTTCCGTTCCTACAAATTTCAGTTTTTTATCTTTAGCGATAGCCCTTGGTCAACTCGTTATCAACATTCATTTCATGCAACGATATCTCATTTTCAATAGAAGAGGACGCAAGCTCTTGAGGTGCATAAGTTGTCTCAACAACACAACTCGCTCATCATTAATGGGGTCATTTGCTATTCTTGCAATCTGCAGGGCCAACCCTTGTAGAATTGTGCAGTCATGCACTTGTAATTTAGGAATATTTAACATATAAGCTCTTTTAATATATCTATATGGTCTCTAAAAATTATTCATAATCCAAACAATCTATAGTCTAGTCATTCGTAATTAATATCCCACGACCCGTCCCACCTTTAGGGGTAGTATTTGGATAATCGGGATTGATTGTTTGTGTCATTACCTTTACCATCTGATCAGCTTCTATTTTTTTTTCTGTAACTGCTCCATCAGCTTTATATCGCATCTTAACGTCAGACAATTGAAAATTCCTTACAATACAATCTTTATCAGGAGAAAAAACCTCAACCCATGAATTTGGGTTATTCACATCGAACTTATAAGTCATTGACTTAGGACCAATTTCGACCAGTTTATAGCCCAATCCCACCTCTGAATTGGGGTCAAAATTCAAGACTACATCATTAATTTTTAAGCCATCAACATTCACTGCAACTTGAAATGGTGGATTTTTACAACATTTATCAAATTCTATTCCATCGAAATAGACGTTCTTGATATTTCCAATTGGGTCTGCAAAATCATTATCTCTTCCCATTTCCAAATTTGGCTGGTCATATATTTTGATGTCACTAAAACCCTTTATGTTTTTTATCACAATATTTTTTATATCACCCGCAGTCTTTTGTCCATCTGAATAAACCTTTGTACCAGGCAGTAAACGCAGGCCATTAGGGTTGCTTGATTGCACATCCTGCACTAAAATATATTCTATATCACCAAAACTAAACCCTGTATGCTTCCAATCCCAAGCAAGCACTGATATCATATCATCCTGCGTAGTTCCACTGATATTTCGAATAATTCCATATCGAGCAGGACCATTGACGTGAACTCCATCTCGTTTATGATTTTCAAAACTGATATTTTCCACTAAAAATTCTTCGCAACATGTCATTTGAATGCCATGCGGCAAACACTGACGTATAGTAACATTCCTCACTTGGACTCTGCGTATATTATTTAGAAGAATTGTACCGTGTGAACTTAATGATCCGTTTGGATCGCCAAAGCCATTATTATTACCATTGCTTTGATTACACGCTGTCGCTAAAGTAGTCCAAATACCACCATCAATAATAATATCACAATCAGAACCTTCTCCAACCAAAATCGGTTTATTCGCCCCACTTAATAAGTGCTCATTGCGAACCATACAGGTATTAGTGTTCGGTTTCAGTCGAATCTCCGCCTTCGGATCGGCAATGAGACAATTCCCTGACCTTAAGATTAATGGCGCATCTATGTAGTATGGTTCTTTACGATATGGAATATATACAGCCTTATTGTCATTTAATGCTGTTTGTATTGCATTGGTCCATATCTCAGCCGTTACAGCTATTGTTTTTGTGACACCATTATTGTCCGGCCATTTTTCAGACCAGCTTTCTTTGATTACTTTATTTTTAAAACTATTTATGTCACATACATTTTCAAGCAACTTCCTCCTGTCTGCAGCCTGATTAACACAATTCGAATCAAATTCAATCCCTGCACTCTGTAACTTTTCCTCAATAGAAGATATAATTTGCTTTTCATTGGGTCTTTCAGATGAGGGTATGCCATAAAGTTCATCACATTTACGAATAATATAACTGCCTAAAGCTCGGCGCAACCAAGCATATTTCCCTTCCTGAAGAGCATTTTTTATTTCATTCGTCATCTTAT
>MHYA01000129.1:27000-33078 GCA_001825675.1 Planctomycetes bacterium GWF2_42_9
CAGGCAGTGTTACCCCAAGACGTTTCATTTTTTCAATGCGTTTCAAAGTTTGCTCTGCCTGACTCGTTAATTTAGCAATTATCTCTTTCGGAGGAATCACAACAAAACTTTCAATATTTACATCAGATGGCAAGGCATAAGAATTTAAGCCATACGGGCCAATAATCAAATGCCAAGTATCTGGTGCATCAACAACGCTATTTGTGGCAAGATCGATTGCTTTGCCATTACTGTTTTTAAGTATCAGTTTAATCTCGATGGGATAATACTCGCGGTTAACTATATAAAGATAGCGTCGATTATCTTGTAATAGAGTCCGCACAGCTAGAGGATCCGTAGAAGTACCAACTGTCTGAAATTTCTGTGCCGGCAGTGCCCGATAAGCACGCACAAAGCTTTGGATTTCTTCTGTGTGCGCCGTATCAAGAAATAAACCGCCGCGCGTAATACGACAAGCATCTAACTCGGCAAGAGCATGTACGGCATACTCCATGTAATGGATTCCACCCTGGTAAGGTGGCGTAATACGAAGTTGCCAGTCCCACCAGAATGAATCCTTTGGATAAATGGAGTTCATGTGAGCGATTCCACCCTTAACCGGACTCCCACGCTCTATAGAAAGTTTTGAAGCAATCTTTTTTGCCTGTATATCATTTGGATCACATGCAAACCACAAATGCTTACCCCATGCCTCAACCCAAGAATCCATTATAAATACATCCGAACTGTTCAATTCGCTAAGGGCATTGAGTGTCCGTTTATCAAGAAAATCGTGATCTCGAAAGCTAAAAGACCTTTCCAATGGGGCATTCACACCATTACTTTCTGTTCTCCACACGCTACCCCTGTCACGGGAAGGCACAAATGAAACCCCCACATCAATACTATGCTCTTTGTCATAAAGATTTATATCAAATCCACCTTCACGACAGAGATCATAAGTACTTTTGCGATCAAACAACTCTTGGCTTGGAATATCTGGGAAACCCGCCCAACTGTTTGAAACTATCTCCGTCCACACAGTGATACCCAGACGCAAATCTGGCCGAGCTGCAACAATAATATCTCGCATCTTAAGATTCAATTCCTTAATTTTATGACACCGCCAATCTATCCATTTTTCCAGATGCTCATTTACAAGAAATTCGTATCTTTTTGAAAATCTGTCTGGTGCATTGCTATCAACAGGTACTTTGATACCTGTCTCTTTTTCAAATAGATTTATCGTAAAATCATCATAACCTGATTTGAGAGTGAAAAACCACGTGATTGTACTACTAAACATATTAATTGAAATACCTTTAAATGCCGGGTATTTTGCATATCTATCAACAATTTCCTGAACAACCCCAAGAATGGCTTTTTGTACGCTAGGATGTACAGGATTGAACATTGGGCCTTGAGCAAATTTTCCAGGCCTTTCACCATAAGCATAATTTTTAAAATCACCGCCATAAGGATCGCCTTTTGATTTTGATTTAATTATATTTTCATAATTTAAAACGTTATATAATATTGTCCAATCCTGTGTACTACTCTGCACATCGTCGGTACTAAGCATATTATTATAAGTGTCTTTACCTGCTTTTATAGAATCCAAATCAATATTCATGTTCTTCATAAGACTTCCTAATCTTAATAATGTTAAGGAAGCCTGAAACTGTAATCCTTCCTGGCTGAATCTTTCCAATGTTTGCGAAACCCTGTCAATAGGTTGCGTCTCCCAAAAAATATAAAGCTTACGATCTCTTCCAGCAATCCATCCACCATCACCTGAAGGTTCGCGATTCGATGGATAAGTTGGCCCATGATACCAAATAATCGGATACACAAGAATGTTCTGTCCGGTAAGAGACATGTAGTCAATCATTCTCTCTATCCATTCTTTATGATTCATAGCCCCGACACTGCCACCTTCGCCGCTTGGATCTTCAAATTGAATTCCGTATTTACGGTGTGCACATTCCCCAGAGGCATTTAGTATATCCAATTTAGGAAGTTCTTCGAGCTCGTAGATTTTGATATCAGCTACAGCCGCAGGCTCACCGTCGCTCCATGTCATAAAAACAATACTACAGTCTTTCCAGCGAGGCCAGAATATCCTGCGAATTTCAAGCATCTTACCGCTCGATGGCTGACTAACGCCAGTAAATACACCAACAGTCAAGTCATACGAAGTCCCATCCATCATACACATGTATCGTCTTTTGTCGTCAGGATAACGCACTACTACCAAATGAGGCTTGCCAAGATTTTCAATATTGAACCGATAACCAAATCGCGAAAGAGGTTTAGCTTCCGCTTCACGATAATTGCCAAGAGATGTTTTCTTTACTTGAACATTACCATAATCAAAGTAAATATTGGAAGGATAATCCTTAGTACAATCAATGTTTTTAATAAGCCGCCTTATTCGGGGAGTTTCGTTTGTTAGAGTACTGCAATTCACATCTTTTTTAGGCAATAACTTAACAGCATCATTTGCAGCTATTTTATCTGCATTTGCAATAAAACAAAATGCAACTGTGATTAATACTATATTTATTCCTTTAGCCATACCAATCCTTTTCCTGCACTATTGCATTTTAAAGCTACCATGCCAGCTATTTTTCTACTATACAACTTTTTCACATGTGTTTATTTCTTTGTCTGCTAAGTTATGATCTTTGACAACTCGTCCGTCATCAGATTCATCGATTTGCGCCATCTTGAGTGAATCAAACATTGCAAATAAATCCCTAAAACCACCAATAAGCAACCAAACAACAGCTACTGCCCCAACAAGAGAATTAATAATAATTCCGAACAGCCACCATGAAGACCACAGCTTGTCAGGAATACCTATTGTAATCGCACATATCGACCCAATAACAAAAGCTATCATCCAAAACATCTGCCATCCAACAGTAAAACAACAGATAAAATTATCTGCACGATTAAACTCAACCCCACCCCAGTTAAATAATACTTTCCATCCTCTAACAGGTTCTGCCTTAACATTAACATGCTCACTTTTAATAGCATATTCACCACGGTGCAACATACGATCCATATTAAAATACGGTGTTTTACTCAACAAGGATACGACCACATATATAATTATTGCCGCAAGTGCAAACAACACCGACATCGTCATGCCGTTGACCGGAAATTTTATAGGCAAATCTTTCAGCCACATTATATTTGGATACGACTCTTTGAGCCCAGGCAGCAAAAATGGCCAGATTATGTTTTGAAGAACAATCCCTATAACAGAAAGCAATAAACCAGTAATCATGCCGCACCACGCACCAGCGGTCGTTCCTCGCTTCCAGTACAATCCTCCAATAATTGCTATACCACCACCGCCTACATATATAGAACCAGTTATAGTCAACCACATCATTAGGTAATCTTTTAATGGGAAAACAAGACCAAAACAAAATGCAAACACTGCGACACCGATAATTGATATCTTTAGAAGCAATAAATGTTGCCTGGAAGATAAAGGTTTTTTGCGAAATGGCATAATAATATCTTGAATAAAAATACTACCCCATGAGTGAAGATTGCTCTGGCCTGTTGCCAGCCCCATACAGATCAACACCGCACAAAAAAGCCCTATTAAACCCGTAGGTAGAATATATTTTAGCACAATAGGAACTCTTAATTGCTCCTGAACCTGTGTGTCAGAAATTTGCGAAATAAATTTATTAGCAGGTTCAGCTATGAAACCGTATTTGGGGTTATTTAAAACAGCAAATGCAACAACCGAAAATACTAACACCATTGTCCATAGCAATACCATTCGCCAATTCGCTATTACTCTGGCCATTTTGGCCTCATGAGGGTTTTTCGCCGAACTGTAAAACCCCTGTGTGCCTTGCCATGCCATATAGCAATAAAACGTTATAAAGGCCCAAGCAATAAAAAATGAAATACTGAAATCAGATCCATCAACATTATTTTTAAATGGATTAATCATAGATTGTCCTTGAGGAGCTTGCACAAGCCCATCAAGAACATCCGTCCAACTGAACTTTATAATCATAAATATTGCCAAAATAAAAAATACCACATTGGCAAATGACCCCTGTAAAAAATCTGTAACCATTATAGATATTTGACCGCCTGAAGTAGTCAGATATACAGACACTAATAAAACAATAAACATTACAATTGCGTACATAGGCAAAGTAAAACCGGCCGCTGTTATACTTGTGGGCATATCCATCAAATAAACAATAAGTCGGGCGGTTACCACAGGGAATACACCAAAGTTTAATATCCCAGCAGTCCAGGATACAATTCCTGAAAAGATACGAAACCTTTTGGAGTATCTTATTTCAAAAAACTGCGCCATTGTCATTGCACGTGTTTCACGAAATCGATAAGTAATCCAACCTGTGACTGCCATGATAACAATGACCAGTCCCATGAGAGACATCCACCAATTTGAACAAAAGCCTTTTTTATAATACATCTCACATACAGCCAATATATTGACGACGCCAACTCCGGCCATACCATCTGCCACGCTCAACATATATCGCCCGGCACACCGATTAGCGGAGAGAAAATCTGAAACACTTCGTGTATACTTTTTGGTAATCCCTGCTACCATCATTAAAATTGTTATTACTACAACAATAATTAACCAATCAAAATACATTGAAACCTCCCTGGAAATTTCAAAATTTGGTATGATTCTGCATACTAAAACACATTCGCCACCTTACTATAAAGGGAAATGAGCTATCAAATGGTACTATTTTCAACACATTTCAATGAAAGTTCTATTTTATTTCCTGCTGAATAAAAGCAAACATCTTTGCCTGAAAGTAATTTATAATTTGTGCCATTCCGATTTATATCCACGAGAATAAGGCTTCCTTTGTAGTTTATTTTAAAGCGATATGCTTTCCATCTATCCGGAACAATTGGATTAAATTCAAGACCGTTGGGGTAATCTCGCATTCCGGCAAAACCATTAACAATAGCCATCCAAGTTCCTCCCATACATGCCATATGAAGGCCCTTTTCTGCATTGTCTTTAATGTTATTTATATCCATATAGGCACTTTGACGCCAATATTCATATGCTTCCTCAAACTTACCAATTTCCGATGCAATTATACTATGGATAGAAGTTGAAAGAGACGAACCATGATTGGTGAGAGGTTCATAATATGCATAATTAGCTCGCTTTTGGTCGGTTGTAAATTTCTGCCCTAAAACAAACATTAGTAAAACAACATCGGCCTGTTTTATAATCTGCATCCGCCAAAGATTAATAGGATGTATTCCAATAAAACGAACATCCATATGCTGTGGCATTTTTTTCATCTTCACCGGATCAAGATACAAAAAGCTGTCATCTGCTTCATGAATACCCATTGGTTCATTGAATGGAATATACATATTGTCTGCAATACGTTGCCACAATTGGCGTTCTTCATCTTTAAGCAGTGTCCTTTTTGTTAACGACAAAAACTGCTCTGTTGCCGATTTACTCATATAATCATATATAGCGACAGCGGTTTGCATGTGCCACTGAACCATCATATTAGTGTAACAATTATTGTTAACGCCGCAGCTATATTCATTTGGGCCACAAACACTATTAATGCAAAACTTATTCCCTCTTGCAGGAATAAAACTGCCTCTATCAGCCAAAAAACGCGCAGTTTCAAATATTATTTCTGCTCCATAATTAACAAGGAATTCTTTATCACCAGTCGCTTCCCAATATTTTCCGATAGCATAGGCAATATCGCTTAAAAGGTGGTATTGTGCTGTTGAAGCTTCATAGATAGTTTCACACTCTTCCCCTGAAATTGAACTCCACGCATACAGTGCGCCTACTCCTCCCATTTGATGAGCACGCTGCTTAGCTTTTTCCAAGGTGTTATAACGATACATCAAAAGTGGTTTCACAAGTTTTGGGAAAGTATACACAAAATGCGGCACCATATACATTTCTGTATCCCAATAGACATGCCCACGATAATTATCACCAGTCAAACCACAAGCACTAATACTTGTGTATGAATCTGTCGGACAACTTTGACAAAGATGGAATAAACTGTAACGTAAGGC
>MHYA01000130.1:0-314 GCA_001825675.1 Planctomycetes bacterium GWF2_42_9
GCCGTTCCATTTAAGATTGAACTTATCATTACTATTAAAAACATCTATAAGCTCACCATAGACGAGATATTGCTTGGCTTTTTCACGAATGGCAATCACCTTTTTAAAATATTCCTTTCGCGCAGCTTGTTTGCCATCTAAAATGTATTCGGGCGGCATCCAGCCGGGCTGTATTCCCCAAAGCATACATCTTGCCTGAACAATTTTCCACGCATTGTCTTCGGCGAAATAACAATTAGAGCCAAAATAAAGCGTATAACCTGAATAAACCATCGGCAGCATAGGCAAATCATTAGGCTCTCTTTGCATCCATA
>MHYA01000130.1:374-17445 GCA_001825675.1 Planctomycetes bacterium GWF2_42_9
TAGGATTTCCATTCTTATCTTTGATTGTGCGGAGTTTGGAAAGCATTTTCCTGTAACCATCGACCCACCAGCTTCCGCCACCAATCGGATGCCCGTGTGTTTTGTCATAACAGAGCTTTATGGGCGCACCGGCAACCTGGTCCAAATAAATCGCGTTTACGCCAAGCTCATCGACTATCGTTTCCGTCAAATTATAAATATAATCCTGCCATTTTTCTGTATAGGGGCATACGACGAGAGTTTTTGGTGCAGGGCCATAAAGCTCTTCGTAAGGATTGCCAAATTTATCTTTGCACAGAAGCGGCATATAATAATCAATATCGTTAATATCATAGCTGACAACTCTGGCGTTAATATAAGGCATTATCAAATAATTACTGTCGTGCGCCAAATCTCTGATTTGCTCGGCAATCGCAGGTTTGGCAGGCAAATAATGCGGAAGCTGACAATCAAAAATATTATTGTGCCAGCGATACCAATGCACGCCTACCGGACAACCAAATTCCGCTTTAAAATCAGTGATGGATTTATTTTTTTCTTTTACATTCGCGTCAGCAATATGATAATCGCCGACATTAAGCCAAACACCGACATTTTTTGCGGTTTCAGGGACAGATTTATTATTTTGAAGTTTTCCGCCCGATGTCCATTTTGTTTTCGTAGTCGCAAACTGCCGATATATTTTACAGCCGCTAACCCAATCACCCTGATAAACGCCCAGCATAGCCGAGTACGGGGAAAGGTAATCGCTGCCGGCAACACCTGCATTCTCAGGAAAGTTTTGTATGTAAAATTCTTTCCCTGGGTCGCAAACAAAATTCTTTGGCCAACCCTGCGGGTCGTGCGCTGCTATGTAAACAGAAGCGTTGTTCGAATCGGCTAGAATAAATTGAGCCGGCATCCACCAGCCTTCGCCATATTCGCAAAAAAGCCGTTCATTACAAGCATAATACATCATACCAATATTTTTTCTCGGCAAAGCGATGTCGTATTTCCCTTTTTCGAGCAGTCCTTTTATGTACGGAAATTTTATTTCTGCAAGTCCCCATAACTGGCTGTTATTTTCAACATCAATATTCCATTGCGCTATTCCGCTATCGTTAGGCAAATTCACAGAAACAATGATATTTATGGAGTTAGGACTGTTTTTTAAAGAAACATTAGTCCATTTCAGTAAAGCTTTTTTGCCGCCGTCGGTCAGGTTCTCAACAACGCTCGAAGTACAGGGTAAATCAAGACTGCTGACAAACTCTGTGTTATCGCCGTGTTCAAACTTTACCATCCATAATTCACTTTTTAAGGGCTTATCGTAAAATCCCTGCCCATTGACAAGATTTATATGTTCGGTTGCTGTGCATTTATCCAAAATTGACGCAGGGCTTTTGTATTGCCCTTCAAAAATGAATTTTACAAAATCATTTTCGAGTACTAAAACATCAGAAGTATTTATCTGCTGTGAAAGAAAAACTCCGTCAAAATGAACCATACCGCCTGAAACCAAAACAACCCGCAGCATATAACCCTTCAAATCGGGTCTATCGGATGCTTTGAAGTTCAACGAGAACTGAACAAATTGTTTTAAATTAGTATCGTTGATGACCTCTGACAGCCTCACAGTATCCAGTGCAACGAAAGTGCCGTTGCCTTTATCGCATTGCAGGATTATAAAACTATTGGCAGCACTTTGAACGTCATTTGCGGCGGCAAACGCTTTCAAGTTATAAATATTTTCAACTCTTATTCGCCCGACATCCTGAACAGCCTGCACATTAAACATATACAAACTGTTTTCGCCCTCGGCGATTTCAATTTCGTTGGCAGTCGCTTTGTATACATTCCAATACCCCCCGTTGGTTTTCCATCCGTTCATCCTCGGCGATTCAACTGTTTTAGTATCTTTTGGAAAATTTACGTCTTCAAAACCGCCGTTGACCAGGGTGTTTTGAGCCGCGGCAAAAACCTGCTCGCATACAAATAACCAAACAATGATATTTTTTTTTAACATACCAAATATTCCCTTGTGTTATCTTACAGTCCCGTCATCTTCGGTCTTACTGCCTGAAGATTTCAAGCGATTAAAAAGTTCCTTAATATCACTCAATCCTCCGAGTAAAAACCAGACAGAGGTAACCGAACTCAATGTCAGCGTTATAAGAATAAAAATTTTCCAAAACACATTCCAGTACGCCTGCGGCAAAGGTCTGATAAGATTAAATGTTGTGCCGGCAATAAGAATCAAGCCGCAAACCGCAATAACGCCTGAAATAGCCAGATAAACAACCTTATCACGGAATTTAAAATTATCGTCAATGCCGGTAATCCTTTGCCATAACGGCAGATTTTTTTTAGTGTTGTCCTCATCTGTCTGGTCGTCTTTTACTTTATAAATTCCTCTATTGAGCAATCGGTCAAGGTTGAAGTTTTTGTTCTCTACCAGCGACAAAACAATATAGACTGCGGAAGATGCTGCCATTGCTATAAACCAGAGCCATTGTGAGTTGATGGGAAACTCCAAACCTTTTGCGTTCCAGATTCTTTGACAAACAAAATTAACAACAGCCACAATAATTCCGGTTAAAAGAGCGCCGTACGCTCCGTATACCGAACCCTTTTTCCAGTAAAGGCCGCCAATGATAACTGCGCCTGCACCGCCGAGCCAGATTGTGCCGGTCATTGCGAAATACATAAGCACATAGTCGTTTTGAGGGAAAAGCAAACTGAATAGAAATGAAAAAACAGCAACTCCTGTAATAGAAAGTTTCAGGTACGACATCTGCTTTTCGTGTTTAAATTTTTTCCCTCGCAAAGGCATCATAATATCCTGTACAAAAACGCTGCCCCACGAGTGCATATAGGTATCGTCTGTGCTGATGAGCGCAGAAAGCATTGAAGCTGCGAACATGCCGAGCAGGCCAACAGGTAAAATATTTGACAAAATAATCGTGGTCGTTAATTGTTTTTGCAGGCTGGGATTAGCGATGGAGTCTAATTGCTGGCCGGCGATTGCGGCCATTTCGGAATATGAATAATGATGCAGAAAAACATAAGCGAAAACAGGCACAATGAAAACGAGACACTGCTGCGTCAACGCTCTCCATAAACCAAAAATATTGCCCATTCTTGCTTCGTGTGCGTTTAAGGCAGCACCGAAATACCCCTGATTGCCCTGCCATGCTCTGATGCTGTAGAAAACTCCAATTATCTGTATGATATAAAACCATACATTAAAGTTGCGTGTTTGAGCGGATGCAAAAGGATTTAGCATAGACTGCCCCTGCGGCCGAAGTGAAAGAATATTTATCACATCGTCCCATGGCATTTTGAGAATTAAAAAAATAACCACTATACAAAAGACAAAATTAAACATCGTACCCTGAATAAAATCCGTTACCATTACGGCTATTTGACCACCAAGGAACGTAAAATATAGCGAAATCCCAATCAGAAAAAACATTATGGCGGCAAGTACTACATCAATAGTGAGAAAACCGATTTGAATGTTAATTACAGGCAGACGGCAGAAGTATTGAAAAAATCTCGCACCCACAGCCGGGAATATCCCAAAATTAAGAGTGCCTGAAATGAAAATTAAAAAGCCGGAAAAAATTCTGAATCGTCTGCTGTACCGCTTTTCGAGGAGCTGCGCTAAAGTCATCGCTCTGGTTTCGCGGTATCGATAAACAACCCATCCGCTAAGCGCAATAACCACCATCGCAAGATTTACCATCAACCCCCACCATATCAGCGAGAATCCGGCTTCGTAATAAGCTTCAAAAAATGCAATGACTGTAATTGCACCAAGACTGGCAATGCCTTCAGAAACGCCAAGCAGGTATCTGCCGGCGCAGCGATTGGCAACAAGAAAGTCGGCGACGGTTCTTTGGTATCTATTCGTGTTTAATGCAGCCCATACCAGTACCGCAATGAAAACGGTAATTATAGACCAATCAATATATCCCAATTGTAAATCCTTTTGAATTAATTGTTCGACATCCAGTTTTGTGCCAGAATCGCAAAATCAGTGAAGTTCACATTGCAGTCGCCGTTCAAATCACCTGTGAGAGGAACATAATTTGCCCCCAGTTTTGTAAACTGACAGTCATCCATAACGTTAAAACTCATTACTCGTCCCTTTACAGGATTGCCATTATCAATTGCAGGGTCTAATATATCGATGCGCCAATAATAAGTTTTATTTTGCTCGATAGTCGGAACATAACTGGTCGCTGCCTGATTTGAAATAACCTGTGTAAGATTCTGTGCGTCTTGGCCAAAATAAACATTGCAAGTAACAATATCATTTTCAATTAATGGATCCGGCAATTTCCAGCTTAAACCGGTGAATTCACCGCGTCCTATGGTCGAACCGTTTGCCGGAGTTTCCATAAATGAATCAATTTTAAAATCATCGAAATGCAGCCACGAATTCGAGACTATTCGCACTAGTAGATTCCGCCCTACTACCCATGGATATACAGCGCTGTCAAATTTCAGAGTGCCGTAGAAAAACTGATTTCCCGATGTAATGACTTCGCCGAGATTTATGGCCGCCAATCTATCGGTGTAAACTATGCCTTCTTGTGTATATTGAGATAATAACACCACTTCACTATATATTGGGGTTTGGCCTTCAACAATGCCTGCGGCGAAATTTAAATTATATATCGTGTCAGCTTTGATTGCGCCAACGTTTTGAGTAGCTGTGCCACCGAAAAGATATAATTCGTTCAGGCCGTCAACCGGCGTAAACCCGCCCACCTTAAATATGACGTGATAAATCGAGCCTTCAATTGTCCATCCCGGTTTCAAAGGATTTTCGATAAAATTGCTTCCTTCCGGAACAACCGGATTTTCAAAGCTTCCGTTCTGCAATACACTTCCGAACGCGATGGAACAAAAAAGAGTTATAATCAAAATCAGTTTCAAATTATATGTTCTATTCTTCATTTTATATTCTCCTAATTAAAAGATTGTAATCGGATTATTGAGCATCATTAACAAGCCAGTTGTCAACCATCTGCGCTAAGTCTTTCATATCTACAATGCAGTTATTATCAAAATCGCCTGATGGGCCAACATATAATTTTACATCATCGATGTAACTGAACGCATTCGAATACAGAGCCGCAATCAACTGTTGCCCGACAGCCGAAGGATTTTCCGCTGAATCGAATACAAAACTTATTTCATCGCTCCATTGATATACTTCCGCAAGCCGCGGCAGATATGAACCTGAATATTTCATAAACTCTCCAACAGTATTTTCAAATGCCGCGAAGAAATAATGATTTGAATAGGAAAGAGACGACACCATGATTCTGAATTTAAGCACATACCGTGTGTTTTCCTGAACTGTAAGGCCGGTATTCTGATAAACCTTTCCGCCATAAAAATAAAATGCCTGATAACCTTCCGGCGGAGCAGCACTTTCTCCGCCCTCGGTCATCAGCATATAATCATCTGTCAGCAAATACCACGCGGCATTCGTACTCCACAGAAACTCCTGATTTTCCGCCAAACCTTCATCTTTCGTAATCGTTCCGCCCATAGGCACAATCGGGTTTTCAAAGCCGCCGTTGGTTATATGATTTTCCGTGCAGCCTGCGGCATAACTGCAAACCGGAGAGATGAAAACAAGAAACAATAACATCAGCAGGGAATTTATATTAACTCGCTTCATAAAAATACCTTTCAATTATAAAATTTAGTCAGTAATATTTTCTTCTACATACCTTCAAGCCAATTTTCAGCGATAATCGCCAAATCACTCTTATCGACGCTTCTGTCGCCGTTGACATCCGCATTAAACGGTTTTATTTCAAAGTAGCCGACTTCAGACGGCGTCATAGTTATATTAAAATTATGTACCTCTTTTGGATAAATACCGATCAGCTGTGTCAGTCTATTAGTGATTTTGTAAATCATCACGGCTTTTGTCTGCGGCTCAAAATATGAATTGAAATCAACATTGAAATTAATGTTCTGCGAATCAATGGTATAATTAACCAGTAATATACCAGTGGTCCCATCTTCGGCCTTCCACAAAGACCCCTGCACAGCGGGCAATGTTACCAGTTTTGGTTTGGCAGGATCAACCGTCCAATACTCGGAAATAGTTTGCGAACAGTTCACAACTTCCGTCAGTTCTCCGTAAGTCAGGAATTTTTTCGCCAGCACCCTGTAATAGCCGATAGTTCTAAGAAATTGCAGCTTTTTATCATTGCCGAGAGTAAACAATTCTTCGGGCGTCATCCATCCGCACTGCGAACCCCAGATAAAACATCTGCCGACATACATTCGCCACGCAGGGTCAGTCCAGCCGAAAGAAGCGTTGCTTCCCATATACAATGCGTATCCCGAATACACAGCCGGCATCATTGGAATATTCTGGCCGTCGAATCCCATAGACCACGCGAGAAAAACATCCAAACCGTCCATATACGGTTCTGCTGTGAACTCTCCGCATTGAACAATTTCTCTGCCCGCGTCTTTTCTGATTTTCCACAGCATTCTTCTATAGCCATCAACCCAATGCCCGCCGCCACCGAGCGGATGTCCGTGCGATGGATTAAAACACAGCGCCGGATGAGAACCTGCAAGCTGGTCGTGATAAATTGCGTTTGCGCCAATTTCACTGCTCAACAAAGTCTGACTGATTGTATTTATCTTGTCTTGCCAATACGCCGTATATGTGCAAACCGCAAGAGTATTCACTTCATTGTCATGTTCGCCATATTTCTTTACATACGGGTCTCCATTTTCATCGATACTTATATAATCTCTGAACTCGTCAATGTTGTTTTCATCCACAACCCGCGAATTTATATACGGCATAACAATCCAGCCTCTTGAAACCATATCCGCAAATTGTTCAGGATAACCCGGCTTGGCAGGAAAGTAGTTCGGCAAATCATAATCAAATTTGTTATTGTGCCAAAAATACCAGTGCACCCCGAGCGGCACATTAAAATACGTTTGAGCCTTGTACAACAAGGCGTTGCGGGTAGCAGTCGGCGTTTCGGGAGAACATATAGTATCTCCAAACCTCATCCAAAGCCCTATGTCCTTGAGCTGCTGCGGCATCGACGTTCTTTGGCTTATTTTCCCTTCGCTTGTCCACGGCGAGGTAAGAGCGAACTTTCGATAGATTTTACAGCCTTGCATCCAATCACCCTGATACACTCCGAGTTTTACAGGAAAAGGAGCATCAAAGCCTGCGCCTCTAACGCCTGCATTTTCAGCCTTAGTGTTAAGAATGAAATATTGGCCGGGAACGCCATAAAATAATTTAAACATTGCTCGCCTGTCGTGTGCACCTATATATACACCGCTGTTGTTTTTAATTGCGCACAAAAACTGCATCGACATACTCCAGCCATCTGGATAAGCGCCGTAGTAAAGCCATGTACAATTTTTAAAAAGCCTGCCCCAGCTATCCTGCGGCAACGCAATGTCATACTGTCCCGATTCAAGAAACCCATTTATATGCGGAAAATCCACATCATTAATTTCCGCCTGCTGCAATTCATCTTTTACAGAAATTTTAAAAGTCGCGATTCCGGAATCATTTGGCAATAAAACTGCTACCTTCACCATTAAAGAGTATTGACTGATATTCCAGAACATTTCCACAGAGACAGTGCCGTCGGGCAGCGTTTGAACTGAATTGCTGTAAAGCTGGTACGACTGACTGCTGATTGGGCTGCCATTATAAAGGTTAATATTCCATAATGTCGCATCCTGTGAAGTTGTATTAATATGCTGCAAACTGGAAGTCTTGTCGATTAGCGAATACAAACTGCCGTTTGAAGAATTAAACGCAAAGCGGACATAATCGTTTTCCACAACGATATCAGCAAAAGCACTAATCGATAGTGAAAGGAAAATTATAATTATAATATTCTTTTTAGTATTCACTAAGCCACCAACTGCCCAATAAAACAATATCTTCAAAATTTACTTTGCCGTCGGATGTAAAATCGCCTGCAAATTTCCTATCTGATTTACAATTATTAGTTAATTTAATATCATCGAAATAAACAATGCCTTTGCCGCCGGGCGAATAACCTCGATTTGCCGAATCATTGTCATCGAAACCTATATATAATTTTGAAACGTTCGCAATATCCACGCCGCCGTTTTGGAAAGTGCCGACATCAATAATCCAATTGTGCCATTTTTCATCCGAAAAGTTCGCGGCACTGTATGGATACCTGACCTCTAAACAATTATTGGATATGTCTTTCACGATCAAATATACGCTTTCATTTACATCGTTAATTCTGTTGCCGCGGAAATTAAGACATAATTTTGTTAGGCCGGTTGACTGCCAGTTACCACCAAAAGGTGAGTTCAGAACGTCATATTCGATTTGCGAATAATATCCTTTGGCCGAATCGCTGTTGTCGTAAGCAAACAAAAGAGACTGCCTGCCGGAATACCTGTTTTCAAAATCATTTTCTATAGAAACCGACGAACCGGAAACAACTGAAACGATTCTGTCTTTCCACACATTTCTCAAGCTATTTACGTCCTCATATTTCTCAAAATCATCGAAGATAATTTCACAGGAAGAAGCATTAAGAACTACGTTGTCCAGATGAACCATCCCGCCGGAATGGAATCTTACCTGCAAAGTACAAAGAGCATAAAATGAATTGACCGGACAGGTAAAACTGATATTCGCCTGATACCATTGATACGCGGACTCAACGAAATCAGAAAAAGATATGCGTGCAAGTTCGTATTTCTCATTTGAAATATCAACAGCTTCCAAAACAGCATAACTTGCAGCAGGCGCGGTTTGCATTTCGTTGACAGCTGCCCAAAAATGCAAATTATATGACCAGCCGGCCTTGATTTTTACAGGAGACTGCCTGACATCACCGTTAAAAATATAAAACTCATTCAGCCCGTCAGCCGGAGTCACCCCGCCGGTTTTAAATAGTACGCTGTAAGCATTATCTATCGTCCAGCCGGGCATCATAGGATTTTCAATATACGTCCCTTCTGAAATCACGGGCATCTCAAAACTGCCGTTTTGCAGCAAATTACCTGACTCGACTGCAAAACACAGATTCGCAGCAAACGTTATGAGTATAACAAAAATACTATTTTTAAAATTCAAATTAACTCCGAACAATACATTCAGCCGATGTTTTCTTGTTATCTTCTTTTATCTCGTACTCAATCAATATCGAACCGCATGAACCGTGCGCTTCATCGTTGTCAAAAACCACTTCTATGCCGTAATCCGCCCCGGGCTTGAAATCCAATTCGACAAAGAAAAGGCCCCTGCCGGTTTCCTGTATATTGCCGAGTATTTCCTGATTCTCATAAAGATAAAATTTTGAAATTTTAGGCAGCAAATATTTTGCAGTTTCTTCAAAATGTATATTAAATTTTTGAATGCCAAGTATGTATTTTGTAATATCCAAATTCAGCGACTTAAGGGCATTATCCTCAAACGCCCACGTTCCGATCTTAATCTTGTTGATTTGCTGCTTTTGATTCCCCAATTCCCAGTGCAGAGTTTCGGCCATTGCGTATGTTTGTTTTATGTATGCCGCGACATCGTCGATTTTGACTGGTTTAACATTGGTTTTTGAATTTATCCAGTTCTCCTCCCATGCACACACATCAAACTCTTTGCCGCTCTGCAAACATTTGAAATACTGCTTGAATCTCTCTGCGTAAAATCCCTTAATCAGACCGCTCCACATTCTTGCGGCGTAATCAGCGAGAATTTTGCCGCCCCACATCGTAAGAAGTCTTTTCGCGTTGTTCTCATAAAAATCCGCTTCGTCCCGCGTATTAGCATTGTCTCTGGCGTCCGCAACCCATTCACCGAGGCTTCTGTGAGGTATCAGCGAAATCAACGCATCTATCCTGCTCAACAAATCGAATGCAACAAGAGCCTTGTCGATATTTTTTTCTCCGATACATGCCTGTAAATGTCTGTCGCAAACCATTCCTGCACATTGAGCGGTTAATTCAATCGCATCATATATATAAAAATTGCTTTCTTCGAATTCATCAATCAGTTCAACAATAGTTTTCACAGCACTGAAAAATCCATTATTGTATCCAACCATCGAAATGTTTTTTTCAGAAGGTCTGCTCTGAAATCCGTGTCGTATATTCGCGTTGCTCTTGCTATAACCGGTTTTAATTATTACATTCCACGCTTCCTTAAGTCGCGGGTTATATCTTCCGTATCTGGTTTTGCAATACGATTCGGTCCATTTTTCTAAATCGATTTCCCCGATATTCCAGGCAGCATCAGTAAGAAGTTCATAAACAATTTCGTTGTTTCCAATTCCTTCCGGCGAAATGCCGAACCCAATCGGATTTACATTTGCGTCAAGAATCTTTTTATGTGATTGCGCAAATAAATTCAAATCACCGTTCAGAGGGTCATTGCCCCCAAAATTATGTACAAAGCTGTATATCCATTTTTTGCCGTAAAATTCATCAAACTTTTGCCAGCCCTGAAATTTTTCGTTGCACAAATCTATAATTATAACTTCATCATTTGGCACTCTGCTGAATAATGCCTGCACATTGTCGTTCGTCCAAAAACTGCCGTTAAAATAAAAGCTCCATCCCTGCGTTACCCATATACCGTCAGGATTGCCTGCCTTTATGCCCTTGAATATCAATTCTCCATATTCGGCAAGCTGGCTCGAGATATTTCCGTTAATATCCTGCGGCCGATTTTCGTGAAAAACATCTGCCAGATAATATTTGCACGCGCCGTAGGTTTCAGAATACTGTTTTATATACAACTCGCTTATTTCCCTGAACATCGGCGATTGAGGTGCAAGCAGGTTTGTTCTGTAACGGTCGTCCAATTCCGCCCAACGCTGCGACTTACTGACAAGTTCGTTTGGGTAAAATTTCGCAAACTCATTCGGAACATATCCGCTAAAGGCCTGCACAACGGGATTCATATCCAACTGCCGCATTCTCTCAAGAATTTTTTGCTGCAATTTGCATTGACCCTCAATCCAGTTTTGCGGCAGAGGACCTGCAAAGCCGTTCAAGTTTCCGCTTCTGTGCCAGGCAAGATACGCAGGGCCGGTAAAAAAATCTTCGAGTTGGGCATTGCTTATGCCGAGCATGTTCCAAGCTTTTTGCCAAACATATTCCTGACCGATTAATGCCAGCGGCATATTAATTCCATGCAATGCCATCCAGTCAAGTTCTCTTTGCCATTTATCCCAATCCCACCAGACAGTACTATAACTGAAAGTACACATATTCATATACAAACGGTATCTATAAGGACTTTGCACGCGTTTGAAATAATTCGCAGGCAAACTATTCGTGGTAGAAATATTTTGACCACTCCACGTAAAACTAAAACCGCAAAATTCACGAAGATATTCATACAATCCTCGTGTTGTTGCTATATTATTGTTTCCTCTTATGACTGTATCGCTATTTACATTTTCAATTTCAAAAACATCATACCCATCATCATCCAATAATTCAAACCGGACTGGAAGATCACAGGTCAATCTATGAAGTATCTCTATTGCGCTGTTAAACGACATCTTTCGCCTTGAAGAAATAATTAATTTTTAACCCAAGAAAAATTCTGAACGCCCCTATCCTTGTAACTTTGATGCCATTTCAGAGTCCAGAGTTCTTCCATTTTTATGTTACGGCCGCTGAAATCGAGAAAAATAATGTTAATTCCGTTTTTGTGTCTTTTCATTGCAACCCCTTCGACACGTCTGAAGTTAGACGCAGAATATGGAAGTTCCTGCATAGCAACTCCACGCGTATTCACCGGTATCACGTCGGCATAAAGCGGCCAAACACCATTCCATCTGCAATCCATAATAAGCGGGACGTGATTTGCACTTTTCACTGAAGATTTGCCAAAACATTCACCTGGATAAGAATCTTTCCCAAAATTTTTACGCACCCACATATTTTCGCCGTAACTGCCGTAGCCGCAATCGTTATCGGGCAGCATCCACGACTTCACAGGATCAATCCACCATGCCTTAAAAGTCGCGCCCCATTTATTGCCGTCTGGATTCAACATTTCATTGCCTCCGACTTTTGACGCTGTCGGACAAAGTCGAATGCCGTTCAAATCCTGATAATATTTTCGCAGCGAACCTGCCCACGTAATTCCCTCGACTACGCCGTCAATGAATTCAGGCATAAATCCATTATCCATTTCGTACATCGAATAGCCCAGCCCTAACTGCCGAACATTTGTCGAACAGATAACGGTTCTGGCAGAATCTCGCGACTTACTTAGCACCGGAGTCATTATTGCAAGCAAAACAGCTATGATGGAAATAACAACCAGAAGTTCCACAAGCGTAAATGCCTGCCGGGTTAGTCGATTATTCATTATCAGTTTTCCTTAATATAACCGTCAAAAAGTAAAGTTCATTTTTTCGCTGTAATTGTTTTCAGGCAAACCTTTGTAGTGGAAGAAAATTTGTCTTGCGACTTTACATCCGCCTGATGCCAGCCGGTTCAATGGATTATCCGAATTTATACGAGCCTCCAGCGATAGAACCTGTGAATCCGGAAGATATTTCTTTAAACCATCGTTAAAATTGTCTTTGAATTGTGCAAACAACAAACTCATTTTTCCGGTGAATGCGATTTTATCCACACCCCAATACCGCACTACCCATGAAATCTGTTCGCCAAGCATCTTCGATGCTTTTCGTACCTCGTCCACTACCTGCTCATCACCGGCAAGACCTTTATTAATAAATTCTTCAATTGTAGTTATATCTTTTCTTGCTAATCTGTTTCGAATTGCCCAGCAGCCTACGTATGCTTCTAAACATCCTTTATTTCCGCAGCGACAGTCTAAACCATTTTTCTCAATGCACATATGACCTATATCGCGCACACCCCTTGGTGTTGAGACTCCTGGAGGGAAATAATAAATCTGGTCTTCACAGCCTGTTACATTGCCAAGACCTTCATCCCAGTCAATGACATTAATTGTCTGTCCATAATCGTAATAGCCGCTCTCGCCGAAATAGAAGCAATATAAATGCGAATATGCCTTGCAGAAAATATTATGCTTGTCTGTAATATAATCTTCAATTCCTGACACATTCATACCTTCAATTACAGGCATATTAACAGACGATCTGACTATGCCGTTTTCGTCGCCGGTGATGCCAACGTAAGCAGAGCGAATTGCGCCGTTTTTTGTTTTAGCATATTTTTTGGCTTTGGATATGAAATCATCCATCAAATCATATATGTCCGCATGACTAAGACATTTGAGAAGATTTTTGCTGTCCGAAAGAACCAGATTCCCTTCCAAATCAGCCAGAACCATAAGCAAATCGGGAGACACAAAAATAAATCCAAGTACAAAATTGGATTTCCAGTTTATACTCCAGTATCTTTGCGGTCTGCCTGCACCGTTGGAGGGTAGGTATATATCTTCATAAATATATCCCTGCGCTTTAAGTTTCTTGAATCGCACATTTGCCGCAGGAACTGTTATATTCAGCTCTTCCGCAACGCCGTTTTGCGTTATTTTCCCTTTTTTGGCGATTAAACCTAAAGTTTTAATCTGACTTTCCGTTAAACGTCTTACATCCGTCAAAACAAAATCTCCTGATTATAATAATTATTTTTTTCTTCTAAGAAGCAAACCGGCAGCTAGCAATAATACTGTGGCTGGTTCTGGAATTGCAGTCAATTCGAAATCATCAAAATGCAAAGCTGTATTCGATACGATTTGCACAAGCATATCACGACCGGCGACCCATGGATATATCGCACTGTCAAAACTTAAATTGCCATATACAAGCTGATTGTCAACCGTAATAACATCGCCAAGATTAATTGCCGCGAGTCTATCGGTATATACAATTCCACCATCTGTATATTGCGACAGCAGAACAATTTCGCTGTATATTGGCGTGTTGCCGGCAAGAATACCCGCTGCAAAATTCAGATTATAAATTGTATTGGCTGTAATTGTGCCGACATTTTGCGTTGCCGTTCCTCCGAGCAAATACAATTCGTTCAACCCGTCAACGGGAGTAAATCCAAATTCTTTAAACAATACATAGTAAACAGAGTTTTCAATCGTCCAGCTAGGCAGTACAGGATATTCGATAAAATTACTGCCACCCGGAATTACCGGATTCTCAAAACTCCCGTTTTGCAGCATATTGGCAGATGCTGAACCAATAACCGCCAACAAGCACATAACACTAATCGCAACTGCTTTCTTAAACATCATCTTACACCTCCAATATTAAATAGTTTTCTTTAGGAACACTCCTATGACTAATAATTATACCTTAAAATTTTTTAATGTCAATTAATTAATTAACGTTTATTAATTATTTTTTGCTTCATTTTTTAGATATAAAAAGGGGCAAAGGAGATATCGATGTTGTGAACGGCGGAGCAAAAAGTGGTACCACATGTCAATCGGTACTGGTTCGCCAATACATTTATGATTCCACCAGCCAGGATTTGCACCAAACATATTTAAAGAGATATAAGAAATCCTATGTCGTTTTTAAATATTCCCTGGCTTTTAATTGATGGGTCATTGAAATACAAGCCTTTTAGCGTTGGATCATAGATCAATCTTCATTTTTTAATTCTTATTTTTGATAATATATCCTGTAAATCACCCCGGCCTTATCGTCTGAAATAAGCATCGCTCCATCCTCCATGATCAGCACATCCACGGGCCGTCCCCATGCTTTTTCTTCCTGCAGCCATCCTTGTGCGAATACATTATATTCAGTCGCGTAACCATCTTTTAATGTCACCATCATAATGCGATATCCAATCGGTTTGCTACGGTTCCAGCTTCCATGTTCTGCGATAAAAATCTGTCCCTTGTATTTTGCCGGGAACATTTTGCCGGTATAAAATTTCATTCCTAGTGCTGCCACATGCGGCCCAAGTTCAAGTTCAGGCTCTGTAAATTCATTGCACGAATGCCCTTTGCCGAATGCCGGGTCCAGAATATTTTTGCCATGACAATACGGAAAACCGAAATGCATTTCCGCCTTCGGGGCTTTACATAGTTCATCAGGCGGTATATCATCGCCCATCCAGTCCCTTCCATTTTCTGTAAACCAAAGATCCTTTGTTTTCGGATGCCAGTCGAACCCAACAGTATTGCGGATCCCTTTTGCGAAAATCTCAAAATCTGTCCCGTCTGCATTCATTCTCGTTATCGTTCCGTAAATTTCATCCTTTTCATCGCAGATGTTGCACGGCACTCCAACCGGAACATAAAGTTTTTCATCCGGCCCGAAAGCTATATATTTCCATCCATGATGTTCATCTTTCGGAAAATTATCATAAATGACAGTTGGCTTTATTTCGTCATCGAGATGTTTTTCAATATCATAATAGCACAATATCCTGCTGATTTCAGCCACATACAAATTCCCCATGTGAATCGCTACCCCATTTGGCTGCTTTAATCCCGATGCTATTATTTTAACTGTTTCTCCCTTTTGATCTTTGTCTTTATCGATGATCGCATAAACATTGCCAGAATCTCTTGAGCCGACAAAAATTGTTCCTAATTCGCCTTTCGTCATCGACCTCGCACCCTGCACATTATCAGCATAAACTTCAATCTTAAATCCCTCAGGCAATTTTATTAGATTTATTGCATCCTTTACCTTCATTTCTGCAGAACATCCATTCATCAGTATTGCTATTAAAACCGTAATTAATATCTGTTTCTTTGCCATTTTATTTCCTAATAATTCCAAAATGCTTGCTCCGGCGTTAGAAGTTCAAATAATCTCCCTTATTTGCCCTTAATTAAAATAGGCTTTTTACTTTTCGTCTATCCGGATTTTTCTTATTTTTTCTTCATCCATACAATAATCAAGAAATCAGCATCATTTGTCTTACAATAGCGCACAATTTTAGAACCAAGAGGCAATTTTATTTACTAAAGGCTCACTTACAATAATGCTATATGACGCATTTATAAAATCAGAATTGCTAAAAATAAGGAATCATGTAGAATTGCTTAAATAATTAATTTGACTTTTCTCAATTATGAGAGGCTAAAAATGATTAAATACATAAAGCAAAACTTGATTTTTGTCTGTTTATTTTCAGTCTTATCTTTATTATTATGTTCCTGTTCTGAATCAGAGAAAAAAGTGGAAATAGAAAAAGCTAAATATACGGTCATAGAAGAAAAAGGCAATTGCCAGATTCGACAATATGAACCATATATTGCTGCTGAAACTCTGGTCGATTCAGATTTTGATGAAGCTGGCAACATTGCGTTTGGCAGACTCTTTAAATACATATCAGGAAATAACCGCAAAAAAGAATCTATTGCTATGACTTCACCTGTCAATCAGCAATCTGAAAAAATTGCGATGACCGCACCTGTAAGTCAGGAGAAGTCAGCAGATAAGTACATTGTAAGTTTTGTAATGCCATCAAAGTACACTTTAGACACTTTACCTGAGCCTATAGATCCAAATGTTGTAATAAAGCAAATACCTGCACGAAAGATTGCTGCAATTCGTTATTCCGGAACCTGGGGCCAGAAAAGATATCTTGAGCATAAAACAAAGTTGGAAGAGTTCATTAAAGAAAAAAAACTTAAGGTAACTGGAGAAGATATCTTTGCTCGCTATGATCCGCCATTTCAAGTCTGGTTTCTAAGGCGAAATGAAGTATGGATACCTGTTGAATAAGATCACTTAAAATGAAAGTCAAAAAATGCAACTGATAAACAGAGCAATAGCAACAATAAGACCTAAACAGCCCTTTATCGACTGGATCAATAATGTGAGCCGATAAATAAGCTCTTATGTTTTCACTTCGCTATAGGAATTAAAAATGTATTCAGGTATCTTGTTTGGCTTTTTAGCAGCGTTTTCACAGTCCTTATCTTATCTATGCACCAGGATTTTTTTAAAAAATCATAGCAAAGATATTTTAAAGCTGTTCGCGGTATCGCATATAATCATTGGAATTGCTTGTATTCCTTTGGCATTATTTTTTTTGCCAGAAAAAATGCCGGACTTCTCGCGTTACGCATTGAGTCTTTTTAGCT
>MHYA01000131.1 GCA_001825675.1 Planctomycetes bacterium GWF2_42_9
ATTCATCACACGCGGTGTAACCAAGCCTGTAAACAGGATCATCGCCGGCTTAACTGAAGGTTCCGCACAGGTCGCATCCGCAGCCGGCCAGGTATCATCGGCGTCACAATCACTTGCTGAAGGCGCCACCGAACAGGCCGCAGGTCTTGAAGAGACTTCAAGTTCACTCGAAGAAATGAGTTCGATGACAAAGCAAAACGCCGAAAACGCCCAGCAGGCCGCTAGCCTCGCCGGTGAAGCCAGAAGAGCAGCCAGCAACGGCAATGACGCTATGGGCAAAATGACCAGCGCTATCACAGAGATACAGAAGTCCAGCAACGAGACAGCCAAGATCATCAAGGTGATCGACGAAATAGCGTTCCAGACAAACCTTCTCGCCCTCAATGCCGCCGTAGAAGCAGCACGGGCCGGCGAAGCCGGAAAGGGTTTTGCAGTCGTCGCAGAAGAAGTGCGTAACCTCGCCATGAGAAGCGCCGAAGCCGCAAAGAACACCTCGGCCATGATCGAAGAATCAGTCAAAAATGCCAAGAACGGCGTTGACATTACAAATGAAGTCAGCAAGGTACTTGGTGAAATAGTCGGCGCAGCAAGCAAAACAGCCGATCTCATCGGTGAAATAGCAGCATCAAGTCAGGAGCAGGCAAAGGGTATCGACCAGGTCAACGTCGCCATGGCACAGATGGACAAGGTAACACAGTCAAATGCCGCAAACGCCGAAGAATCCGCAAGTGCGTCAGAGGAGCTAAGCGCACAAGCCGCGACAATGAACGAAATAGTCTCCGAGCTTGTGACCCTGGTAGGCGGAGCAAACGCCCGCACTGCCCAGACTCATAACACAGCGGCTGTCGCCAGGAAGGCTGATACCAAAAAGAATTTGTCTTTAAGTGATCACACTTTTCACTCGATAGCGGATCGCAAGTGCTTCAAGCCCGAAAAACACGCTGTCAAATCCACATCCAGAGCCGGTGCCGAGTCGGTAATACCACTTGGAAACGATGACCTCAAAGACTTCAACAGTTAATCCGCCAAGCGGGACGTGCACGACGAAAGTTGTGCCCGTCCCTTTTTGTTCCCAAGCACTTTTTATCTGACTTTGAATGATTGTGTACTTCCTTCTTCTAACCACAATTATTTGTGTTCTAATATAAAAGTCAGGGCGCTTTTGAGCCGAAAATAAAAGAAGACGAAAGGGATAAGTATGTTACCAGATTCGGTTCTAAGTGAAGTGCATCTTACTGAAGCTGACTTTTTAAAAGTCAGTCAGCTGGTCTACGATCATTGCGGAATAAATCTGCATGATGGGAAAAAAGAACTTGTCCGCGCCAGGCTTGCCAAACGCCTCAGGAAGGGAAACTTCAAGACCTTTTCGGACTATATAGATTATGTTCTTAGAGACAGCTCAGGAGTAGAATTCTCGCTCCTTATCGACTCGTTAAGCACAAATCTCACAAGCTTTTACCGGGAAAACCAGCATTTTGATTTCCTCAAATCCAACCTGCTCCCCGAACTCAAAAAGAAAAAAGAAGCCAAAGGCTCCCGCAAAATCAGGGCTTGGAGTGCCGGCTGCTCCAGCGGCGAAGAGCCTTATACTCTTGCGATCACATTGCTCGACGCACTTGAGTATGAAACAGACTGGGATGTAAAGGTACTGGCCAGTGATATTTCAACAACTATTCTCGACAAAGCCAAAACCGGTATTTACGAAGCCAAACGCGTCGATCCTGTTCCGGCTGCCCTGCGGCACAAATATATGAAAATCAGCCATCAGTACGGCGAAAAATATTACCAGGTTGGGGAAAAACTCAAAAGCACTGTAATATTCAGATATGTCAATCTTATGGCGGACTGGCCAATAGGCGGCCCCATAGACTTCATCTTCTGCCGCAACGTAATGATTTACTTTGATAAACCCACCCAGCAAAGGCTCGTGGAACGTTTCTACAATATCCTCGACACAGGCGGCATGCTGTTCACCGGTCATTCTGAATCCTTGACCGGGATCAATCACAAATTTAAATATGTGAGGCCGACCATTTATGCAAAACTGTGAGCTGATCCAGGCCAAAAACAAACTTATAGTTGACATCTCCGATGCCAAGCTCTCAAACGATCCCTCCAACATGCTCGTAACTTACTCGTTGGGATCATGCATAGGTGTAACTTTTTACGACTCGGCTACAAATACCGGAGCCATGCTGCATTACCAACTCCCAACCGCAAGCCTCGACCCTGAAAGGGCAAAAAGATCGCCGTTCATGTTTGCCGATACTGGCATAGAAATGATAGTCAATAAGCTCAAGTCGATCGGCGTTAATATAAAGCAACTCAAGATCAAAGTCGCAGGCGGCGCCAACATGCAAACAGGCCCACAGGGCTTTGACATAGGAAAACGCAATTACCTGGCCGTTAGAAAAATACTCTGGCAGCATGGAATGTTCATGGATGGTGAAGATGTCGGCGGAGGCGCGCCAAGAAATCTTTACCTCGACCTGGCAGACGGCACAGTGAGGATGCGTTCTGGAAAAATCGAGAAAGCATTGTAATGCTCAGCTGCTGCGGCACAATTAAAGTCCTCATTGTTGACGACTCCGCGGTCGTTCGACAAATTCTAAGCAGACAGCTCACGCAGGATCCGGCTATTGAGATCGTAGGCACCGCTCCTGACCCTTTTATCGCCAGGGACAAGATTATAGCTCTTGAACCTGATGTCATTACGCTTGACATCGAAATGCCGCGAATGGATGGCATAACATTCCTCCGCAAGCTCATGCAGTATAAACCCATGCCGGTGATCGTCTTTAGTTCACTCACCCCTCAAGGCAGCAAAACCGCTCTCGAAGCTCTTGCAGCCGGCGCCGTCGATGTGGTATCTAAGCCCGGCTCATCATATTCCGTCGGCCAGTCCAGCGCAGATCTGATCGACAAGATCAAAATGGCAGCCCATGCCCATGTAGTTATGCGAAAGCAGGAACCCGATCCCCCCGCCCGGTACTCAATGGTTGAAACCACTAATAAAATCGTCGCCATAGGCGCATCAACCGGCGGCGTGCAGGCATTAACCGCGGTCTTGACAAAATTTCCCAAAAATGCCCCGGGCACAGTGGTCGTTCAGCACATGCCCGCAGCCTTTACCAGTGCTTTTGCCCAGCGACTCAACGAAATTTGCCAGGTACATGTCCGCGAAGCCGTCGACGGCGACACGGTAATACCTGGACAGGTCTTGATAGCGCCAGGAGGCCTTCAGATGGCTCTTCAGCGGTCGGGAGCGAATTATTACGTCAGCATAAAAGATGGCCCGCTCGTCTGCAGGCAAAAACCCTCCGTTGAAGTACTTTTCAATTCCGTAGCCAAGTATGCAGGCGCAAACGCCATAGGCGCGATATTGACGGGTATGGGAAACGATGGTGCCCAGGGTTTACTGAATATGAAAAAAGCTGGTGCAAAAACAATGGCCCAGGATGAACAATCCTGCATCGTCTTCGGAATGCCCAAAGAAGCTATTGCGCTTAACGCAGCGGATAGGATCGTGCCCTTGTCTAAGATAACCGCGAATATAATCGAGCTTTGCAAGTCAGATACGAACCGTATTTGACGCACTTTTTTTACGATTTTTAAACATCTTGCTTAAACATCCACGACAGAATAACCGATATACAATATCTAACGCTCTTCCCGCAATGAGAGGGTTTCGCGTCCAAGTGGAAAAAGAAACAGTACAGATCATAGAAGGTATCACTGGTCCCAGGCATGGATCAAATTCCGGAAGCCCGGTTATTTATCTTAAACACCCGGCCGGAAACGGGCATTTTGAAACAGTTTCCCGCAATATTATCAGCCTCTGCGGATACAGCGCTGATGAGTTCAGCCAAAATCCGCGCCTTTGGTACGATGTCCTCGACCCTGCCGATATCGAAAATGTCACAGCAACACATTCGCATTTGTGTCGAACAGGCCAAAGCACTAATTGCACATTTACAATGCTGCACAAAAACGGCACCCGCGTGCTTATCCGTGACGAATCCGAACCTGTCTTTGACGATAAAGGCCAGGTAGTCGCTATAACAGGAAAACTCACCCAAATTCGCGCCCTGCCACAAACTCCCGATATAAGCGGCTTACTTGACGAAAAAATAAAGGACATCATCTTCTACCTCCGGCTCGAACCCGAATTTGGATTCGAATATATAAGCAGATCGTGCTTTGAATTGACAGGCTATACCGCCGCCCAGTTTTATAACGATCCGCAGTTGCTCATTGAGCTTACGCATCCTGACGAAATACTCGATGCAGTGACGCTCCGGGAAAAATTTATTTTCGGAAAAGAAAATGCAACCATTCGGTGGCTCCACAAAGACGGTGCCGAAATATGGGTCGAGATCAGCACCAGACCCGTTGAGCATTGCGACTCCATCGTCGCCGTTGAGGGCATTATCCGAAATGTCACCGCTGCTAAAAATGCAGAACTCAAGCTCCGTGAAAACGAAAGACGCCTCTCAACACTACTAGGCAATCTGCCCGGAATGGCTTACCGATGCAAAAACGACTCTCAATGGACGATGGAATTCGCAAGCAGCGGCTCTGCCGAACTTACAGGCTATACGCCCGAAGATTTTCTGCAAAATAAAACCGCTTCATATGATGCTATTATTCATGAAGATGATAAACAAAAAGTGCGCGATGCAATCGAAAAGGCCTTGCTGTCTAAAACCGTCTTTAGAATCACATACCGCATAAACTGTCACAATGGACAGCTTAAATGGGTATGGGAACAAGGCCATGGCGTTTACACTCCTCAGGGCGACGTCGAGGCTATCGAAGGGTTTATTGCCGACATAACCCACCGCAAAACCGCCGAAGCAGACCTCAAGAAAAGCGAGGAAAAGTACAGGACGCTTGTGGAAAGCTCCACGGAAATGATCGTAACCGTCAATGAACACGGAACGATGCTCTTTGCCAACCGCCGTGCAGCCGAATTGTTCGGCATCAGTTCTGACAAGCTTGTCGGTATGAAAATACAAGACTTCATGACCGCTGACGATGCCGACGATTGCATTCACGATATATCACTGGTCGTAAAGAGCAACAGGTGCCTTCTAAAAGAAAAAAGAAAAGTCTTGAACGGCAAAGAAACCTGGCTGCGCGTCAGCATGGTTCCCGTTAAGATCAGCGCAGACGGCACTCTGGGCGTGATGAGTATAGCTTCGGATATCACCTTGCAAAAGAAAACGCAGGAGCAATTACGCGAATCTGAAGAAAAGTTCAGGAACATAGTAGAAACCAGCGACGACATCGTTTTCCAACTCAGCCGATCAGGAACTATAAAATATGTAAGTCCCCGCATAACAGCACTGTACGGCTGGGAGCCTGCGGAATTGGTCGATAAACCTATTCTAAACACCACACCACCAACTGAAATTACCAGAGTCTCTGGCGCGATCAGAACCTTGCTCAAAAATAATTTACTCAAAAATTTCGAAATAACACAAAGTGACAAGTTCGGCCACCTTATCCCCATGGAGATCAACGCCACGCCTATGCACAGAAATGGCAAGATCGTCGGCATACAGGGCATAATGCGAAACATAACTGAGCGCAAGCACAACGAGATCGAACTGCGACGCACAAACGAGGTGCTCAAAGAGCATGATCGAATGAAAAATGAATTCGTTTCCACCGTCAGCCACGAATTGAGAACGCCGTTGTGCATTTTCAAAAACATTCTCTCCAACACCATGGCTCAGCTTTACGGGCCTGTCGCTCCCAAACTCCGCAAAAATCTTGCCATTGCAAATGAGACAATAGACCGACTAGCCCGCATCATTAACGATTTCCTGGATGTCTCAAAGATCGAAGCCGGCAAGATGCTGCTCAACATCTGCGATGTAGATTTACAAAAACTCGTCTCCGAGGTCGTCGAAGCCTTCACGCCTCTTGCGCAATCCAAAGATATCCACATCGCCGCGACTATGCAGAACAGCCCGATAATTTTCGAAGCAGACAGGGATAAACTTGTTCAGATTCTTACGAATCTTTTCAGCAACGCTGTCAAATTCACCCCTGCTGGAGGCAACATTAATATATTATTAAGTGAGTACGACCAGCAGATCACAATTGCTGTGAGTGATACCGGCATCGGCATCGACGAAAAGGACCTGGCCAATTTATTCAACAGGTATGTGCAGGTCACAAAGCAAATCACTGCCCCCGTACCAGGAACAGGCCTTGGATTAGCCATCGTCAAGGAACTCGTCGAAATGCATCAAGGCAAGGTCTGGGCACAAAGTTCCCTCGGAAACGGCACAACATTCACCCTGCTCCTCCCAAGAAAGCAGGCCTGATTTGCCTTTTTTCATTTTAACTGTTTGAGCTATTCTCTTGAGCCGCCAAATATTTGGTTGAGTTTTACCCAACCTCAGTTTATAGTCCATCTTTTCGGGGCGTGGCGCAGTTTGGCTAGCGCGCTTGACTGGGGGTCAAGAGGTCGCAGGTTCAAGTCCTGTCGCCCCGATTAACTTAAAGCTCGTAAATACAACCACTTACGGCTTTCATCTTTGTAGATCCTAAACGCAAGAATGCATTGTTAGACACTTTTTGCGTTTTTCGGAGTCGGAAGTGGAAACGAAGTACACCTTCAAGGGGAGCTTTTACCAGTCCCGCGACCGCTGGTACTGGAAAGTTACACTCCCAAATGAGACCCAGCGGAACGTCAGATTACTGAAACCCTGCATTCAAGCCCCTAATGCGTTCTTTCAAATAGTCATCCGAAAAACATTCTGTGCAGCAGTTCGCCATTGAGCATTATCCTATTACAACTTGAATTCGATTCAGAGTGCTATCTTGATTGCTGAACAAATATTAGCTCTCAACCTCAGTATTATTGACATTCAACTTTTGTCTTTCCCATTGCTCGTATGTCTGATTCGTCCCTTCGACTTTCCAATCAGTGCGTCCGTTCCTGTTACTTGCCAAAACACAAGCGGCCGCAGCACTTGGCGAGCGGAATGGAACGTCTTGTGTAAATACAAGCTTATCTGAGCAATCGCTTTCAATTATTTTTCCCGATTGGACTAGTTCTTTTCGCAGGTCAACATAAGCATCCCACGATGGAACTCCATTCTTTCTGGCAAACGAACCTTTTAAAACAACAAAATCGTTATCAACTTCCATAGCTTTTGCGGCAATACCGACTTGGTTCAAAAAGAAAATCGGAGAATTGAGATGGGAACCATGAGGTAATCCATTTCCTCCTCTCAAGACTGGTTTCAACAAAGTATGTCCAAGAACAGGTAAAACGATCTTTATTTGGTCAATGAAATCTTCCATATCGGAAACATCTGACTCAGGTAGAGGGGGCTTGGGCGGCTTAGTGCTATTTAAAAGCTTCACTCTTTGCCGTTGATGCAATTTCAATCAGACGACTTTCGAGATACCGACCATGTGCTTTTGTAATATTTTCATCTTTGCTGATTACAAGTATAAGCCTGTCCCAGTCATCTCTATTTGCATCATGATCAACGATGCGTTTTAAAACATTATCGCCTTCTCCAACATAAACAACTTCATTGCTCGCATCACCGGGATCTTGCCCTATGAGAAAATAAACGCCTGTTCTTTTTGCTTCTTCACGGTCTTGGAGTTTAGATATCTGATTGCGAGGAACTGAAATAATTTTTCCTGTCCAATTCATAATTTCGGCAGATAATAGCCCGGTCGGATCTTCATCTACTAGAAAAATTTTGATTGTTCGTCCCATATCATTTCCTTTAGTACCCTTTGAGAATTAAAATAACATCCATAACGGTTTACATATGTCATTCCCTAATTTGCGACCGCACTCTTTGGAACAGTATCAAGCTTGGCCTGAAGTTTGTTTATGGTATTGAGTGAATCTTCGACTTCCCTCCGCACAAATGTTACCGGAGCCGTATGGCTAAGTTGATTCAGGATAGCTGACCGGTATAGTTCTACTTCTGCTATCAATGCAGCATCCAAAACACTGCCCCCGGTTTTTAGTTGAGCCTTGGAAACAACAAGCCAAAAATAATCAGCTTTCTGATCTTTGGGATTTACACAGTACCTAATGTGAAGATTTTGTTTATCAGCAAAATGCTTAAGGCAATCCTCGTACGCAGATCGTATATAAATCGCAGCAGCTTTCAAATCATTTGCGTCTAAATGCTCTCGCGCGATGCCTAAATAGTCTCTCCATTCTTTGACATAAATTGGAATATCACCTTCGTCGGATTTTCCGCAATAAAATTCAGCATAAGCCCACTTACTATTCCAATCTTTAACGCGGAATCTTACCATTTCAAACCAAACACGGTCATACGTTGTCAAAAATATCTGCCAGTCTGAGAAATGTGTAGACAATATATTGAGTAGCGGAAGTCGATTCGACATGTCGAACCCTATGAGAACATCGTCAAGGAAAATAACGCGAAGTTGGCTGGGCGGAGTTAACAACAAAGCTGCAAGATAAATTGATATGGCAACGGCGGACAACCGCGATTCATTCAGAAAATGATGATGCCCAGTTATTTCTTTACCGTTATAGCTGACTTTAAGATAAATAGCTTGGTTTTCGAGCTGCTTATAATAAGCATGCTCATAAATACCTTTTCCTGGTACAAGGAAACTGATACTTGTGCTATGTTCAAATAATGCGAGTATCTCATTGCTTTTCTTTGAAAGTTCATTTAGAGTTGAAATAAGGCCCGCATTAAAACTGTCTAGGTTATCTTTAAGTTCTATGTCGCGGTACTTGCTACGCCTCTTCGCGACAAGAGATTTTATGTTTGCGAACTGCGTCTTGAAGGGAATCTTCTTGATTGGGTTCAAAAAATTTGCAAGTAATGTATTTACCGTCAAACTGAATATATCTACGTCTTTTGAGTATCTTTGAATGAAATGGGTTTCGAGTAATGAACGATAATCAAGAAATCCCTTGGTTTTGGAAGCGTCACTAACAATTTTCTCTTTGAACGGAATAGCGGCTTCCTCCCATTCGTACGTTGGACTACTGGTATCGTCCCCTATGTCAAGTTTGATGTGCCCATCGTTGGTGGTTACATAAATATTTTTGTTGTCTTCAAATTTAGGCGCATTGATAAGGGGGCTGAAAAATAAATTAAGTGCCTGAAATAATGACGATTTGCCGCTACCATTTTCTCCGTAGACTAAAAGATTGTGACCTTCCACAGTTAAATCTATAACCGTAGGTGCTCCGCGAAAAGCACGAAAATCTTTTATTGATATTTTCGTTATTCTCATAGATTCTTAGACTTTGCTTCGATAGTTCTTACGGTAGCCAGATTATCGATGAAAAATGCCATTTTGCGTATTGGATGGTTTGGGTCATTGAGTTGTTTAAATACATCAATAAGAGCGGCTAATTTTGCTCCTTTCAGAGATTTGATCAACGGCAATTTAATCGCAGATAACAAGCGACTTGGCAACATAGCTTGATCAGTAAACTCTTCAGGAATATAGAGTTCGTACACGATGGCATCGATTAGCTGCTCAAAATACGATGCTGCGACCTTCAATTCGGCAGCCATGTTCTTATCACCCGGCTCCTTTTGAGCTTTTAGGAAAAGTATATAATCAACTAATATTTCGATCAATTCTTCGTGACGTGGCGTTGCTTCTGGGATAGGAAATGGTTTGAGATATTCCGTTTTGAACCGTAAATAGTCGCCACGTAACACAGCGCCAGTCATTGAAACAAAATACCACATCGTTTTAGAATTCATAACTCCAAGCAGAAATTTTACATTCCTTTTTATTTCGTCCTTAAAAACAAAGCTATAAATCGTGGTAGTGTGGTATAGTGTGCCGCTTGAATCGAGCGTCATTTCTGGCTTACCACATATATCAGGTGTCATAATTTTAGGAAAGGCGAATTCAGCGAGATTCTGTGGCCTGCTGAAAGCGTGCCAATTATCAGCAAAACGTCCATTTTCGCGTGCCTGTAATTTGAGTTTATTCTTTTTTAAATAGTCCCATGTCAGAGGAAACTCTTTTCGCAAACTCGTTTGAGACAATAACTCGGCTTTACCATTGCCTATCTCGTAAGGAAAGATCACAACATTTTTAGGCTCTGCTTTTTCGTAACGATGAACGTCCTTACCCATTAAAAATGGCTTAGTGCTACTCGCTTCAATTTCAACTTCCTGTTCAAGTTCTTTCGAATAACATTTCAAAATATTTCCATTTTGCGAGATAGTTTCAAGAACAAATATCTTGTCAAAGCTGGTTTGAAGACCAACAAATATTTTGCGAGTAATGTCTGCCAGAGTTTGAGGGTGCTGCCGAAGCCGCTTTAAAATACTGTTTTGTTCACTTATGGCAAAGTCCCAGTCCGAAGTGTCATTAACTAGTTCTGGCATAGGCAAACTGTCCAAAGAGTAATCCGAGTGCTCTTTCCGTTGTCTTGCGGCATTCAGTACCTCTTCACCTCTTTCGAGGGACTTAATTTCAAGTAATTCAAAGTGATCATTTTGTTTCGCGCTGAGGAAGAGAAGGCATGTATAGGTGGTTGCTTCATCAAATACCTGTTCAGCCCCAAATCGCACAATTTGCTGAAGCGCTTTTGCGATTGTCAGCAGCTTACGAAGGGCAGAACCAAAGGAAGCCTGGAAAAACTTATGAGGCACAATATACGAAAAATGACCGGCACGATTGAGTAGTTGATAACCGCGTTCAATAAACAATGCGTATAAATCGAAATTGCCTTTAGCCGATTTATAATGCGTACGATAGTAATCCATGAATTGAGGCTGCGTTTGTTGGATTCCCTGTATTCGGTAATAAGGGGGATTTGCAATCACTATGTCAAATCCATCTTTTATTCCAAACATCCATTTTGCATCAAACCACGTACAGGATTCATGAGAGAATGGATTCCATTGCGACAGTTTGGAGGTTTGAGTTTCTTTGCCACTCCAATTACTGCTATGCATCGACATCTTTGTCTGAACTTTGCGGAATTTTTCTTCGATTGTTTTCTTTTCTGTTCCGTAACTGCTCAGATACTCATCTCGCAATTTCTGAAGTTCGTCAATTGAATCTTTATCTTCAAACATTGTGTGCTGCTCATCCTGTTTAGGAAGTGCAATAAGGCTGTTGGCACAGACAAACTTAAATTCAAGATTCGGCAGCGGTTTAACAGCTCTATTTGTCTCTTTATCATTAATGTTCTGATCAACTATTAATGAGAGAAAAAATCTTAATTTAGAAATATCAACTGCAATGGGTTGAATATCAACGCCATAAATCGAATTCTGAATTATGCCAAGCTTATGAATATAATTCAGTGTTTCGCATTTGAGTTCTTTCTCAAGTTCTTTTCTGGCAACACTGTTTTCAACCTTAGCAAGTATCATTGAAAGCCACTTCTTTGAGTCAGGGTCAACTTTTTGCAGAATCAGAAGAATTTTTTGTAGGATTCCCATTGGGAAAGCACCACTGCCGCATGCAGGGTCAATAATTTTTATTTTATCGATTGCGCCTAAGATCGCATCTCTTTGAGCATTGGTCAGGTCGGCCCCATCCTGTGCATAACTGAGCAGGGATGAAATTATTTCTTCCGATATTTTTGTTTTGGCCAATAAAAATTGTTTAATGCTTTCATCAACCATATATTCCACTATTGGCCTTGGGGTATAGTAGCTCCCAGTGGATTTTCTAGCAGTTTCGCCTGTCTCAGGGTTAATTTCGGCCAATAGATTTTCAAAAATCCGACCAAGAATTTCAGGGTCAACAGCAACTTCTATATCGAGGGGGGTAGATTCTTCTATAGTAAAATTGTACATTTCAAAAACACTAAATAGCTGAATGAACCAATCATCGGGAATAATTAATGTGTTGATATGCTTTGAATATCCAACATCGTTTGGCTCATAAAAATCATCGTCGTGAGAAGTGAAAAGTCCGCCGTTCAAAAACGGAATTGTACTCCACGGTTCAATCTGGTATTTCGCATCCCTTTCCTTTGTCTTTTTGTTTAGGATTTCAAAAAACAAGGGTTCCAAAATTCCATGATAATAGCCACCAACGATATTTTTGCTTTTTACTGATTTTGTTGATAACAATAAATCGGGGATCAACGGCTTATCCGCTTGAGAGGTTTTTTTCTTCATAAACCAGCAAAATACTAACCGTCCCATCAATCTAACGGCGAACTCTTTGCGCATAGTATCATTCTGGCCATCAGGTAATATAAGAAGGTTCTGTCCATCGTAAGTTTTACTGCCTTGTTTGCGGCTTCCACCAACAAGATCAGTAAATAGTTTCGCTACTTCGTTATAAAATCCTTTGGTTACTTTTTCGACATTAAACGCATCACGCCATTGTTGTTGTTTCGGATCGTCAGACCATACAAGGAAAGGCAAATTATATTCACGAACTGTACGTAGTGTAGCATCGCCGCAATCCCATCCAAATGTAGAAAGTGGCTCAGCCTGTCCTTTGTGCTTAGCGGGTTTAAAATAAGCAAATCTGTAATGCTGATAATTATACGTGCAAATAAATAGCAGATTATCATGCTTCCATGCTGGCAAATTAGGCTGACGACGTGCATTAGGTACAAGGCCACGAAGAATTTTTCGGAGTGGAGTGGTAAGCCCACGACCAGCAGTAAAAAGTTTATCATTTTGAAATTCTATGATGAATATGCCCCATTCTTGATTGTGTTCCAAACGCTGAATCTGCCATATCTGACTGCCTGCGAGATATTTATCGAGACCATCTACTTTGAGTTCGTCAGCAGTCCACGCGAATGACATATCTTCAAGTTTCTCAATATTGTCATCAATGGGCCAATGCAGTGTATCAATAAGCAAATCCTGAACAAAGCTTGCCTGATCACGAATGCCACTTAGAGCAGCCTCTATCTTTTTGGGTTCACTCATTACGTTAACTCCATCCAAGCTTTGAGAATTGCATTTACACCGACAGGCGCTTGAACCTGTTTCAGATATGTATTTTTTATATGTTTTTCGATCTTTATCCGTATTTCGGTAAGTGTCTGTTGATGCAAATAGGTTTTACGAGGTGTTTCTGGTGTGCTCCGTAGTAAACCAATTATCTCGGTCGGTTCGTCAATAATTGTCTCTTTTTCAATATTGTAGAGATACCACTTGGTGTATCCAGCTTCTTCTGACCACAGGGCCGAATCTCCGGTTTTAACATCGCGTACCGGCGTTTTCTGGATGGGCAGCGCATAGCAGAAGAAGACGGCTTTTGTTCCAGGAGTGATATTTTCTTTACCACTGAATACTTTTCCAGGTAATGCTTCAATACGCTCGGCCAGACCGGGATTATCATTCAGGAGTTTTTGAAATTCCAGGTGCATATCTTCAAGCGGCGTCGTCGCACCTTCGTACTCGTGCGTAAAGTCTTTAAGCGCCTCATAATCATCTTCAGGTTTTAAGAGCTTTTTACCTTCTATACCAAATACCTTTGAGATACGAAGTGTCTTATGTGCGACTTTGCCAAACAAACGCAGCAGATTATCAAGCTCATCAGGTGGTAGGAAGTTCCAATACGCAACAATTCCGCGAACTTCCTTCTGATCCGGATGATCAGCAAGAATTTGCTTTTCAATGTCGACATTCATTCGCCGATCTACACGGCCGATTCGCTGCATCAGACGCACCGGATTCCAATGAATGTCATAATTTATCATCCGTGTGGCATCTTGCAGGTTCAAACCTTCAGATAGTACATCGGTTGAAATGAGAATCCGTGTTTCCTCAAGCTTTTCTTCTTTTAATTCATCTGAAGAGGAGCCGTTGTAATATGGTGCAAACTGGCGAATAATATCCCCGCGATCACGCTTGGTGGCGCTATCGACTTCATCAACTTCTGTGAAACGGGTATCCTCAAGTTGCTGTTTGAGATAACGTGCCGTGGCCATGTATTCAGTAAAGATCAAGACTTTATGTTTTTTCAATACAGGGTCAGTCTTGAGCAGCTTAACCAGTGCCTTAAGCTTATCATCGTGACTGGCTTTGAATTTATGTAGCTCGTTAAGAAATTTTGCGCTTTCTTCAAGATCAAGAAATGATTCTGAAAGGATTTCCTCGACATTGTATTCATCCCTGGATAATTCCTGAATTTCGTCCAACATTTCAGGGTCAATGATGTCCTCGTTTTCATCAGGCTCTTCGTCGAATAATTCGTGCTGACGTTGATGTGTATATCCGATCAACTCGGCATTTTGGCGTTTCCATCGCTCAAGTCGTCGTTTTTCGGATTCGGTCTGGCTATGTTTTGTTATCCATGCCAGGAGCTTAACAAGAAGTGTTTGGCAGGACATTTCAAATGCACGCGCAGAGCTTTCAAACCGCTTCAGGAATTGGGTACGTATCAAACCGACAACTTCACGCTGGCGTCCCTGGGCAAAAGGATCAATCGTGGTATCAGGGCCTTTATAGTAAGCAAGCGGATAATACATTGCCAAGGAAAATAGCGGTTTTTCCTTGCTGAAAGCATCTTCGATCATTGTGAGTAGCTTGCCGTAAGTCTTCTTGATTGAGTACTCAGCTACCTCGGGGTCTTCGCGTTTCGGGAAAATAGCGAGATTTCCGCCATATTGCTCCTGGCTTTTCTTGACGTAAGCGCGGCTGCGCTGCACAACCAGAGCTTTAAACAGTGCATCATTAGCAAGTACCTGTTCGGCCTCAACCTGGTTGATCTGGACTATTTCTCCTTTAGCGTATTTCTCCTCCATTGTCCGTTCAAGTTCATTCTCCATTTTGCGGAAGTGACCGGAAAGAGAATGTATGCCAAGAGGCGCATCTTTGAAATAATCTGCCCGACGTTGACTAAAAAGTTCGATCATGTGCTGGAGATCAAGAAGACGGTTATTTACAGGTGTTGCAGTTAGTAAAAAAACTTCCTTACCTGCTGCCAAGTCAAATAGTTGCCAATAATGAGTTTTACGCTGACCCTCTTCGCCTTTTGTGCCGGGATTGCGAAAATGGTGTGCTTCATCAATTACTATCACATCTGCCATTTCCTTAACGCGTTGAAGGCGGGCAGGAAAATCGCCTGCACGCAGCAGATCAGTATGGTTCATTATAACCAGATTGCTGAAATCCCCACCTCCGATGTGAGGCATGTATTTTTTAATGGCTTGCTCCCAAACTGGCTTGCGGGCAGCCTTTGGGACAAGAAGCAGGACACGCTTGCGCTCAAATACAACTAGCCGCTCCATGAGCATCAAACCCACAAAGGTTTTGCCTAAACCAACGCCATCACACAGGAATGCTCCCTGATGGCGGGCAGCAATTTTGCGCAACGCATGGTAGCCTTCTTTCTGGTACTGATCCAGCACGTGATACACTTTCGAGCTATCACGCTCCCATTCAGTAGCGGTCAGTTCATGTCCTCGGAAGAATTCCTGTAACGATTTGATATATACATCAAACGGCATGTATTCTCGTGTATGACGCTCGATGACTTTGAGAACTTCGTCTGTGACGTCATTGGCTTCATTCCAGTGCCGTTCGTACCATTCCTGAAGCAGCTCAACTTCTCGCCGAATCTGAATATTCAGTTCGACATTTTGGGTCAGGCCAGGATACGTAAGATTACTTGAGCCTACAAGTGCTGTCGAGCCGACAACAGCATGTTTGCCGTGGGTTATGTACGCCTTAGCGTGAAATTTGTCTTTATTATAAACACGGCATTCAATTTTCTTGTTGCACAAAGCATCAACAATACCTGGTGTTCCGGTCAGAAAGTCATTTGATTCCTTCTCGGCTTCAATACTTTCGTCGAGAATAAACTTTATTTTCTGAACACCGTCTACAAGTGCTCTTTTGGTGCGTTTTGAAACTTCATCCCCCATAAGAATACGGATTTTATCGAGCTTTTGCCAGTACCCATCCAATGCCAAAAGAGCGCCTATTTCAAAGTAGCCAGTTGCAATATCGAATTTATTAGCTATTTCCGTCCATTCACGGAGATAATTTATTACTTTCCAGTCCTGGGCGCTATTATCGACTATAAATAGATCACCGCCTGATGGAGTTTTATCTGGCATATATCCCTCTTGGTTTAGGCACTTTAGAGTACAATACTAATAACAAACAGCACACTAAGCAAGCACATTGTGGATATAAGCAGGCAGATTCTAGCGGCATAGGTTGCCAAAAACGCATTTTCAAGTGCAACTTTTAAAAGAGTGGAATTTAAATCTATTTGACGACAGACCTTAACCGCTTTAATATTAAAAAAACTAAATACTGAAAGTCCACTGGACTTTGTGGCGTTCCAGTCGAAATCGCCAGTTTCAAGAACAAAGGAACGCGGAAGTACAGTGCCCCGAAAGGGGCGCTGCTTGCGGCGTATGAATCACTCCACACATGTCCGAGCGGGATATTCGAGGTCGCTGTTGCAGTAATAAGGCCAGTTGCTGCAATCAGGTACACTTTCGCGCCCTGCGTGAGTGCTTCGCCGGTGGGCATCTCAAACACACCTTCAACAGCGAGCGCGCCAAGTTTGCCAACTGGAATTGCCAGCTTTGCGATTCCGACCATATCACCAATAACTACAAGGTCGCCCGCTTCAACTGCGGTTGAAGCCGGAGTGTAGTCGATGGATTTGCCATCTTGAATGAAAGAGCATTTTACATCGTTAAGAGCCATTTGATTCTCCTTGAATGGAGTTAGTATTTTCCGGTTTAAGTACGGCCTCCAGCTTTCACCGGAGGCCATTTACATCAATTCACGTCAGACTACTATGTTTCGCCCTTCATCTTGACTGCGGCACGCGGGTCTTGTTCCTTTACACCGAAGTCGATAAAGCCACGGAACTCGATGCCGAGGGTGTTTGAAGTTGGCTTCGGCCTGTTCAACTGGCCTGCGAATCCGAGCCAGCACTGGAATCATCATCAATATCGCCCAATCCAGCCGCCGTCCGATCTAGCAGATCGCGCAGATCAAGACTGTCAACAGTTACAAGCTGCATAAGCTGCTGATATGATTTGTAATCACCATCCGCCATAGCTGAAATGGGATCAAGGGTAATCAGTATCTTTGCCTCGGCCTCCTCGCTCCAACTGCCCACCAGTACCGGAACAATAGTTTTGGGATTACTGCCAGAACTCAAGAAGACAAGAAAAGGTGGTCGTCCTTGGATTGACAACCGCAGAGTCTTTGAAGGCA
>MHYA01000132.1:0-6290 GCA_001825675.1 Planctomycetes bacterium GWF2_42_9
TACCAACTCCAACAATGCAGTAATTATCTGCTTCGCCGCCGGTCAGGAAGTCTTCTATATGGCCCATAAGCTCTTGCAAATCATACCCGGCATTAGCACGACCATTTGTACCTATAAACATAAAATCATGCCGAATCTGCGAGCTTTTAACCCCTGCCAATTTCGCGATCTCGTGCGAAAAAGCCTGCTTCTTGCCGGTTATAAGCAAATTACTGACTATTCGTCGGTATAAACTTATGCGTTCTATTGTCTTTTTTGGTGTCATAGTTCGTTAGTTTTTTGACAGCGTTAAATTTTTAACAATTTACTACATAACTCTACGAAAGTCAAGTAATTTTTGCTCATTTTTTTATCACTTAATTGCTGAAAATTGACACCAGATAGCACCTATTTCGACTGGATTTATCAACCGAATAAAGATATAAATATCAGAGCCATGAGCGTTGGAGCCGCAGCGGAAACCCATAAGCGAAGCGGGGTCAGCGATTGGTGATGCAGATTTAAATGCCAAAAAACGGAGGAAATATGATCAATATCAAAGATTTGGGCGCCGTAGGAGACGGCAAAACAAACAATACCGCCATTTTCAATAAAGCTATCCCAAAAGACTCAAAAATTGTCGTGCCGGCCGGTACATATCTGACTGGCCCATTCCGCCTTCGCACCGGCGTTAACCTTCATCTCGAAAAAGATGCCGTTATCTTATTTTCCGATGATTTTACCCACTTCAACCCTGTTAAATCCCGTTGGGAAGGCGTAGAATGTTTTGGCTATTCTCCGTGTATTTATGCAGAAAACCTTCAAGACGTTTCAATCACCGGCACAGGTACGATCGATGGAAACGGTTTCGGATGGTGGAAAGAATTCAAAAAACTCAAACAAGGCGATAAAAAACCAATCACACCTTTAGATAACGAATTTCTCAAACTAAATGCAGGCATTGACCTTTCAGATTGCGGCGGAGGCGGCATTGCTTCCTTCTTTTTCCGTCCGCCCTTGATTCAGTTCAATAATTGCCGAAATGTCTTGCTCGAAGGCTTCACAACTCGCAACTCCCCTTTCTGGAACACGCACATTCTCTATTGCCAAAATGTAACAATCAAAAACGTAACTTTCCAAAACCACGACGATGGCGTCAATGGTGATGGTTTGGATATCGATTCCTGCAATGGCGTCAACATCTCCGATTGCAATTTCGATGTGAACGACGATTGCCTGTGTTTCAAATCAGGCATCGGTAAAGATGGCTTACGCGTCAATAAACCCTGCGAAAATGTAACGGTCAAAAACTGCAATATGCTCCGCGGTCACGGCAGCGTTGTTATGGGTTCTGAAACAGCCGCTGGAATCCGCAATATCGAACTTTCAAATTGTGTTTTTAACGGAACAGACAGAGGCATAAGACTAAAATCGCGCCGAGGCCGAGCCGGCACAATCGAAAACATAACCCTCGACAACATTACAATGAACAGCGTTGGCTGCCCTATCGTTATGAATTTATATTACGAATGCGGCGCAAGACCCGATGAAATTCCGTACCTTTCAGACCGCAACGCTCAACCCATAACAAGCACTACTCCGCACGTGAAAAACATTACGATAAAAAATGTTACCGCCAATAACGCTCAATCCGCGGCTTCGGTTTTTCTCGGCCTGCCGGAGAGCCCCATTGAGAATGTGTTTTTTGATAATGTAAAGATTACGATGGCTAAAGACGGCAAACCATTCCGCCCCGCTATGGCATTTGGTATGCAGGAAATGAAAGGCCAGGGCTTGATTGCCGATAACGTTATTAACTTCGTCCAGCGAAACACAATAATCGAAAATCTTTAGGCTTTTTTATCTTTGCTTATATTTTTCGTTGGCGATTTTTGTTTTTGTCTCGTTTTCCATCGCCAGTATTTCTTTATCATTTCTGATCTGCTCAACCACTCTGGCAAAATCCGTCCTAAGCTGGATTCGCTTATTATGCTCAAGATTGATAGCATCATATATTTTGTCTTTTTGCAATATTCTGGGATCAAGTTCGATCGTCATCCCAAAACCATACCGCCAAAGCGATTCAAGTTTCGGCGCAGGATATAATTTCGCTTCACAATCACTGCAAATCCCCGGCACGCGAACAGGCGCAAGCATACCATCATCATAGCCGACATCAAAATTACGCATCCTCATATGCACAAAGAAATACCCTCCGCCCGTATACCATAGTCCGCGAATTTGCTTAACCGCTTGTTTGCACACACTCGCAGGCTGCACATCGAGTTCTTTCAATTCCTCATTCAAAAGCCTTGCTACTGCTTCGTCATAATTTTGTCCCATATCACGCAGCGCCGCCGCTCCAAGGTAAGTGCCCATAACATCAGAATACGGGTCTTCCCACGAGAAAGATGAAATCTGATCGGAAAAAACACCGGTCGATGCAAACCCATACCACGTAATTATTTCGTGCCAAATCATACTTTGATGGCCGATAAATTGACCTGCTTCGATCGATAGTTCATTAGCGATTGATTCTTTTTCTGCTTGTGAATATCTGTTCCAATTAGACGGATATGAAATTGTCAGCCAATACTGCGACGGCTCGATCACCTGAAATGATACATCCGTTTTGTTTTCCATCAGGCTTTTGAAAATAATACCTTTGACATAAGCCGTCCTGTCAGCCGCTTCCCTCACGTGTCCGACATCGATAAATCCGCCCTTGCACGTATAAAGCAGGCCGTTGATTTCGCCTGCGCCGCCTTGCGATTTATGGGTCCCCATATAATCTGGATTTGTGTATTTCATTCCGAAAGGCGAACCAAAAAACGCTCCCCACCTTAGTCTGGCACTTTTCATTTCCAAATCTTGCGAGTCCGAAACTTTAGCCGATTCGTTACAGCCGCAGATAAAAAATAGGATTGGGAAAATAACCGCTGGAATTGCTCTATTTATTAGTTTCATAGCCTGCTCACCTTCCTAAAGTAAAGTATCTTTAGGATTTGATTGTAAACAGACTACCGCTTTGGCAAATCAGGTCTTTCCCTTAATTACTATTAAGAAATATCATACCTCTAATCTTATTTTTTCGCTGTTCCCTCATATTCCTGAATCATTTTTTTCACATCCATCTTATTTGGATCGGGGTTGCGTGAAATAATATAATTCTTTTCAAGAATACCATCGGCCATCAAATTCGCGATCGCAGGCTCTTTATCATTCATCGTTACCCACAGTATATGCTGATAAACGCCCGCCACAATTTTAGGCACTCCGCCCGCGCCTGAACCGCTCATAATAATATAGTCGCGATTGTTCCTTGAAGAATAAGCATTGATATGTTCGTGCCCGGCAAAAACCGTATAAGGCCTGTTCTTCAAAAGATTCTCGATCTTGACCCAATTTTCCGGCGGCGCCGATTCCTTCCACAACGGCTTATGCATTATTACAAACGTCCAGCGAACATTATTATAATCCGCTAGCACTTGATTAAAGTATTCAAATTGAGCATCGGAAATGCGCCCGCCATTGACATTTCTGTGCTTTTCCTCATATTTCTTTAACTGCATTAAACTTTGCGGCGTGATTCCCTGCGTTACAGCCATCTGTTTTAATTTCTGTTTTTCTTTATCGAGTTCTTTTGAACTCTTGCCGTCAAGAGCCGCTAAATACGGATCGTCGGTGGTAACGAAGAGAAATAATACGTTTTTATATACTGAAAAATAGTAAGGACTGCCGAAACGTTTCTGATAAACATCAGCCATCATCTCATTTGAAATATCGTGATTTCCCGCAGTCTTTAAAAACGGAACATTGAGTTTGCTTATTAACGCATCGTATTCATCCCACATCTTGTTTGCACTATTGGCATCTAATGTATAACCCTGAATATTATCGCCAACACTTACAACAAATGCAGGAGACATTATATTAACTTTATTTATAATTTGTTCAAAAACGCCTTTTTCCTCTTTACCTGTCCTGTCGCCCATTACGACAAAATGAAAATCGTTGGGATTATCAACCGCCTTGATCTTTACTTCGTTTGGAATCTCGGCAGCGAAAGTTGAAATATTAATGGATAAACAAACACATACAAGCAGGAATGCGGATTTGACTTTCATTGTTATTTCCTTTTAAAGCAAATTGTAATTTCGCAGTATTTAAAAAGAAAAAATAAAAGAAGTCAATTTTATTTTATCATATATAAATTTACGCAAGCGATTTTTAAATTCACGCAAGCGGGTCTAAAAACAGGGGTAAAATCAGAACTTTTTCAGTGTTTTTTGAGACTTTTTCATAGAAAAATCTGAAAACTTTCGGTTTTTTTATGATTTTTCGTGATTTTTCGAAAAGTGTGCTTGCGCGTTATTTAAAAAAGTCTTGTTTTCAAAAAAAACAATGAGAGTGAATTTTTCGAGGAAAATTTAAAATCATCAAACTTGCATCAATCTTAAAAACAAATGCGCGAAAATAAAAAAACGTGCGTAAATTTTGAAAACTTGATTTTTTCGACTTGCGCGGTTTTTTATTAGCCACTAAGACACAAAGGCACTAAGTAATTAATATGTATTTTGACGAATTTAAGATTGAAGATGAAAGTTGTGGAATCGCTTCGCGACTGATTTGAAAAAATTTCTTACCCACCACATTTTTTGCTGTTCCTAATTATCTCTAAAAATCCTGCGGAATGACTATGATGTTGAAGCCACATAAGGCCGTAATAAGTCTGTACTTCGCTCCGAAAAAAAAGGCCGGGTTTTAAGTCCGGCCTTTGGAATTTATAAGCGTCTTCTTTATTAAAGGGTAGCGTCTAATAATTCGAATATAGAAGCTGAACCAATATAAAGCATTAGTGTTTTAGAACCAGAAACGAGATTCTTCACTGCGTTCAGAATGACAAAGTGCATTTTTAGATAGCCTAAAGATTTGTCTTTACATAACTCATTGGGAAATTTTTGCCCGGGCAATCTGTCTTTGTGGTGTGGCCGGGTGTTGTGCTGTGGCCGTAGATTCTGGTCTTTGGTATGTCATATCTGTCAGCAAGATAACGAACAAGTTTCATCAGTGATGCCATTTGGCTGGTGGAGGGTTTTCTATTATTAAAATTACCTATCAGGCAGATTCCAATTGACTGTTCGTTTGCCCAGTTAGAAGCATCTGTTTTGCAGTGAGCACCGGTCTTTTGCTGTGTCCATCTGAATGTCGAATCAACTTCGCCATTGCCAGCGCCCGAACCGTTGCCGATCACGAAATCATATCCGATTCCGTCCCAACCATTATTATTGCGATGATAATCGTCTATGGAAGCGACACTGCCTACATCGGTCGCTGAATGATGGATTACGATGGCCTTCCAGTTTTTCTCGATCTTTGAAGGAGGCGCCCACGGCGAAGAAACGGTAGTCTTATTGCTCTTATCAGTTTCGACTTTGCCATAAGAGCTGTAATTTTTTGTTGTTGATGGTTTGTATGTGTTGTACGACCTTCTATAACTTGAATAGTCCTGTCTTAGTGCAGGTACAGAACCTGTTATTTGTGGCGTATAAGCATCTTCCGCACATCCTACCAGCAAAACTGCTAACGTCGGCACATAAGCCGCTACGATAAACGCTACTATTTTCTTTAACACAGATTATACTCCGCCTGTTTAAAATTATTATAAGCAATATTTCGGCATTAAGCGCAGATACCTTTACCTTATTTATCTATGTTCCGCATTTTGCTGTTTATTTTTGTCATTGTGATGGAATTGCCGCTTTGGTTGTATTCGCTTGAATCCATATAGGACTTTATGAGCAGTACGCCCCTGCCGCCGGTTTTGTAGATATTTTCACCCGATCTGGGATCGTCGACATTACCGGGTACAAAACCGCCGCCTTCATCTGTTATTGTAATTACGATTTTTTCGGACGTTATATCGTATTCGATTGTTACGTTTTTTTCGCAATCACCCCTGTTGCCGTGTTTAACTGCGTTAACAACCGCCTCTTCCACAGCCAGATGAACCGCGAATATGTCGTCATCCGAATATCCGGCTTGTTTTGAATGGCAGAGTATTTTGGAGCATACCTTGCGAAGCTCCGGCATTATGCCCTTCTGCACGAATTTTTCATGTGTATTGATATCTGACGACATATCTCTGTTTTTCGACACAAATAATTGTGCCATTATTAGTTAGGGTTTGGGTAATCTATTTTGAGCTGTTCATCGCTTTTTTTGCGTCTTCGTAGATATCGAAGATTTCATCGAGTCTGGTGATTTTGAAGATTTCAAAAATTCTCGCACCAATTCCGCAAAGTCTTAAT
>MHYA01000132.1:6348-10187 GCA_001825675.1 Planctomycetes bacterium GWF2_42_9
GCTGATGCGGATTAATAATCCAAGCACCGCACTGGACAGGAATCTTACGTTGCTGAAATCTATTATGATGGTTACAGGCCCTTCTACGAGCGGAATTATTGAATCTTCCAACGCTTTGATGTCTTCGTCTTCAAGGATTTTCTCGTCAGTGATGGTAATAACAGTTGCGTCCTGTGCATAGTAAATACCTATTCGTGGTTTCACATCTTCCATAAGTTTTGTTACTCCAAAAATCTTCGATAGATTTAGTATATAACCGCGTTTATAGCCTTTTCGGCTTATTTTTGATTGGCATCTCAAGTTATTACCTTTATAACCGTGCTTTAGCTATATTAGTTTGTGAATCGTAGGCCATTTTTTGCAAAAAGTCAAGAAAAGACGTATATTTTAATGGTTTTTACGATATTTAGGAATTTTTCGGTTTATTTTCAAAAAAACTCTTGAAATGGCTCTATTATTCTGGTATAAGAAACGCTGTTTTACTGCCTATTATGCGGTAAAGTATTGTTCATTTTTAATCTGCGGGCATTTTCAACTATTGGCAAAGTTTTTCCTAAAAGAATCTTGTGAACACTATTGGGTATAGATAGTATTATAGTAAAGAGACCTTAATAATGCGTATTTAGGTTTCATAAAATTAAAAATTAACATCCAAATTTTTTTTGGAGGCAAAAAAAATGAAAATTAGCAGATCAACAGGTTATGCTTTAGTAGCTGTCGGTTACATCGCGCAATACTACAAAGAAGGGGCAGTGCTCGCATCAAGAATTTCAAAGCAGTACAATATTCCGCTGGAATACCTGCTCAAAATTCTCCAGCAGCTTGTTAGAGCAAACGTCCTTCGCAGCAAAAGAGGTCCTCGCGGCGGTTTCTTCCTTGCAAGGCCGGCAGAGAACATCACTTTGCTTGAGATCATCGAAGCTGTTGATGGACCGTTATTCAGCCATCTGCAATTAGCCGAGCAGACAAACAACGAACCATTCAGCCTTAAAATGGAAAAAGTTTGCAGACAGGCTACTGAAAAAGTCAGAGATATATTCAACGCTGCTAAACTCGGCGATACTTTAGCTGACTAATTTAGCTTTCAGGATGGATATCAGGGCTTTTCAACAGTTGATAGCTGACAGGTATCAGCAAAGGGATAGTGCAAGAGGCACTCCCAAGACTTTTATGTGGTTTGTCGAAGAAGTCGGCGAATTGGCTACTGCTCTTGCCGATGAGAAAACCACACTAAAAGAAAAAGAAGAAGAATTCGCTGATATAGTTGCGTGGCTTTGCACTCTGGCAAACATCAATGATGTAGACTTGGAAAAAGCCTGTATCGAAAAGTACCAGAAAAACCAGCCGAAAGGCTTTAAATAAGCAATAGTCAATAGTCAATAGATAGTAGTAACTCAAAAACCGGCGTTAACCCGCCGGTTTTTTTTATCACCAAAATCAAACATTGTCTGCATCAGAGCCGCGACCATTAGGGAGCGGTAATTTAATCTGCAAAAAGTATCTTTGTTTTATAATTTTTTAAATGCTCCCTTAAGCATTACGCCTGATTATCTTCTCGCTGTTATCAAATACAATCAATTACCTAATCGGAGCGTTATAATGAAACCAACTGGAATGCTGATTGATGAACATCATCTTGTAGGAAGAATGATAAACATCATCCGGCTGGAAATTTCAAAAATCGAAAACAGCGGCAAAATAATTGACGCATCCGTTCTCGATTCGATTGTCGATTTTTTAAGATTTTACATCAACATAACACACCACGAAAAAGAGGACATACTTCTTAACAAATTAAAAGAAAAGCCAATTAGACCGGAAGATATAGAAATAATTGAGCAGCTCATCGAAGAACATAAGTATATGAAAACCGCGATCGATGACATAGTAAATGCTGAAATGCAATACTTTAAAGGCGAGAACACGCTAGGCATAATCATCACCACCTTTAACGCACTCATCTCGCTATATCCCAAACACATTCAAAAAGAAGAAGAGAATATCTTCCCGATCGTTGAAAAATATTTTAACGACGACGAACTAGCGTTGATGCAGAACGAATTCGACCGGGTAGACCGCGAGATGATCCATAAAAAGTATAAAACTTTAATTGAAGAGCTAAAAAAATAAAGGGAAAAATTATGACAGAGCAATCAACAAAAAATATTAACGGCATACCAATGGACATTTTGGAAGACACCATTGAAAACATCAAGCAACAGCCTGCATTAGCCCAGAGCAGATTTTACATAACAAATAAGTGGATCAACGGCGGGCAAAATCAAACGTCTATCACAAGTTTTTACACAGCAAACGAAGAGAACTTTCACAAACAAACATTCACTCTAAATTCCGATGAACCAGAAATTCTGGCGGGAAATGACACCGCTCCAAATCCTGTCGAACATCTTCTCAATGCTCTTGCAGGTTGTGTTACCAGCAGCATCGTTTATCACGCCGCAGTTAACGGAGTCAACATATATGCAGTCGAATCCGAAATTGAAGGCGAGATCGACCTTCGCGGCTTCACAGGACTTTCGAAAGATGTTCGCAAAGGTTTCCAAAACATAACAATGAATTTTAGGATCAAAAGCGATGCCGAAAGTGTCGACCAGTTAAAATCTTTCGCGTCATTTTCGCCCGTGTTCGATGTTGTAACTAATGGAACAATCGTAAACATAAATATTAATCAATAATTGTTTTGAGAAAGAAAATGAAAATTATTTTTTCCAGTTTTCTGCTGCTTTTTTGTGCTTCATTATCTTTTGCGCCCATAACCGATCAGTTGATCATCAGGAATATAAAAATGCCGGATAATGGAAGAAATGTTTTACAAATCGCAGGCCACTCTCTTGATGCCACCCTTGAAAACTGGAAAGAGGATACTTCGCTTGGCGTTGTAATTTATGCCGACAATGATAAAAAACCCTTAATTAATGATTCTATACCTCTGGATAAATTTACTTATTCAGCAGGAAAACTGACTTACAAAGGCATCGCCCCACTTACGAATTTTCAGATCATAATCTGCGATAAAGCGTTTTGCGTTACGGCGGAGAAAAAAGATTTAAATAAGATTAATAAAAATGTTACTCTTGAACTTAATTTAGGACGTTATAAGGGGAAAGGCACAGGCAATCTTAACAATTAAAATTTAATACTTAATTTTGATAAGCAAATAAGCAATTAGGTATTTGCCGGATGAATTTACATATATTGCTTATTTTAATACACATACCCTATCCGCACAATATTACAAGAAGCAAATTATTTTTTAAGGAGATAAAAAATGAAAAAAGCTTTTATTGTAACATTGATGCTGTTTCTTGTCTTGCCTGCGTCAGGTGAGTGCCGCAGATTCAATGGAAGATACAACAATCTCAAACGAGTAAACTTTGGAAGTGTCGGCATTCCATTCGTAAGGCTCACCCCTGCTGATTATGGCGATGCTAATTCGATCGTTGAACCAAATGAGCCGAATGATGCCAACGAGCCCAATGATGTTAATGAGCCAAACGATGTTAACGCTGGTATCATAATAGGAGATGCTAATTCTGAAACCAACTTTAGCAGCGGTACGCTCACGAGCGATACCAGTTTTATAGCTTCCTCGTCTGCCGATACCAGTTTTGCCAGCGGTACACTTACAAGCGATACCAGCTTCATTGGTTTTTCATCTTCAGTTAATACATCCGCAGTAACTCCAAGCGGTGCTACGCCTGGCCTAAACGAAGTAAACGAACCAAATTCAAATGATAACAATGATGTAAATTCGGTTGATGCCAACGCTGTTCCCTCCGGCCAAAACAGGCCAAGCGCAAGAGAAATAAGCAACGATG
>MHYA01000132.1:10199-27356 GCA_001825675.1 Planctomycetes bacterium GWF2_42_9
GGATCCCAACGGCCGAACTGATTTTGTTTGGGCGTGGGCAGATTTTATTGATCACGACCTTGTTCATATCAATCCCGCCGAGCCTGCGGAACAATTCAATATTCCGATCCCCGACGATGATCCTATATTTAGTTCAAGTTTCCTGCCGTATTTGCGTTCGCAATACGAACCAAACAGCCAGCCACGACAGCAGATAAACACCACAACCGCCTGGCTTGACGCATCAATGGTTTATGGCCCAAACATCGTATTGGACGATTCGCTGCGAACATTCGAGGGCGGCAGATTAAGAGTCATTACTTCCGAGTTCGGCGATTTATTGCCAATTACAGACAACAACGATATTAATGATGTCAATCAGATCGATGCAAACGAAATAAACGATGTAAATCTATTTGCAGGCGGCGATGACAAAGTAAATGAAAGCATTGTTTCGGTCGCGCTGCACACGTTGTTCGTTCGCGAACACAACCGTCTGGCTTCAATAATCGAAGCAAATAACCCCACGTGGTCGGATGATCAGATTTTCCAGAAAGCAAGAAAACTCGTGGGCGCTGAAATCCAGGCGATTACATACAATGAATTTCTCCCCGCGTATCTCGGCCCGGATAGTCAGCTCAAAAAATACACCGGTTACAAATCGAATGTTAATCCTGCGATATCAAATGAATTCGCGGCGGCAGCCTCAAAAATATACATCAGCGGCATTAGTCCCGAATTGAAAATACTTGATGCGAATATGGATCCAACCACAGACAACAATTTGCCTTATGAAGACGCGTTATTTAATTCACAATTCGTTTTAGATAACGGTATCGACTCGATTCTTCGGGGTCTTACTGTCAATCAGCAGCAAAAAATCGATGTTTATATTATCGATGCGGTCAGAAACCATTATGACGATTCCGACCTTGCCGCACAAATTATCCAGCGAGGCCGAGATCACGGTTTGCCTTCGTATAACGCGATGAGAAGATTTTTAAATGTCGGAGAATTTAACGATGTCAATAGTTTAACTACCGACCCGAATGTCCAGGCAAATCTGATTGATACCTACGGCGACATCAACGACATTGACCCGTGGGTTGGTTTCCTCGCTGAAGATGCCAATACTGGCAATGAGAAGCTGAGTTTAAAGATAATCAGAGAGCAATTTGAAAAAATCCGCGACGGAGACAGATTATGGTACACAATCGACCCAAACTTTACTGACGAAGAAACGGAATTTCTCGAATCTGTTACGCTGAAAGAAATTATTGAACTGAATACAGATGTAAACAATCTGCAGGAAAATATTTTCTATACAGCCGCGGCAGAGCCTAATGAACCAAACGAGCCAAACGCACCCAACGATCGACTTACAATTAGCCTTGCGAAACTTATCGACAATCCCTTTTGGTTTATGGATAGCAGTTTTCTTTTCATTGCAGGCGGCTCTACTGATTTTAATTCGACAAATGTAAATGAAGCCGATGCTGTTTTAGTCCGAATGTTCACAGACACAAACAGCAGCCCGCTGCTTGATGAATCGATTCCATTCGATGAATTTTTCGGTCAAAATGGAAGTATTATTTTCCGAGGGCCCGCTCCTGTCGTAAGTTTGAGATTTACTCCTTCGAGAAAGACTTTCAGCATCCTCGTTATGGATCCAAATATAAACACCTCGCAAAGGATCACGGTAGATATTGGAATCGGCTCTTACCTCGGACGCGGCAGCGCAAGAGTAACAACAATGGAAGGATTCAGAAGAGCGTTTTTCCTTTCTGGAAATGCATCACGGAATCAGAGTTGTTTTTTCCCTTGATGTATCAATAATGCATTAAAAAAATTAGGCGGCTTGTTCTCGCAGGTCGCCTAATCTTTTTTTCTAAGAACCTTTATCAATGCGAATGAAAAAAAGCCCAGTATGATCACCCAGCTTAAAATCATAAATATCCAGCCGTCAATACGCATCGCCCGCCATCACTTTCTGCGATCTTTTGCGCCAGGAATGCCAAACAAGATATGAAAGCAAACCAAATAACGCCAGCAGTCCAAGCCTTGTCGCCAGAATATAAGGTCTGTTTTCCGCCGGTACATTTTTCATCGAAATTATATCACGCCAATCCTGCCAGAACCAAAAACCCATCATTCCAAGCAGAAACATCGGCGTTACATACTTAATAATAAATCTGTAAATTTTCGGTATCCTAATATCCGACCCGACGTGCAATTGGGCCCACGCCTTTTCCATTCCGAAAACCCACGCGAACAAAATCGCCTCAACAGTCGCGAAAACAATCAGGCAAACGCTGACGCTCCAGAAGTCCAGTTCGTCCAGCACTCCCCTGCCCAAAAAGAAAATTACCGGCTGGCACAAAACAAAAGTTACGATCGCGAAAATCCCGCTCGCTTTTTTCTTGGTAAAATTAAATTCATCTTCCAGAAAAGCGACCGAAGGCTGTGCCAGTGAAATTGATGAAGTAACGCCCGCAAGAAACAGCAGCATAAACCACAAAAAGCCGAAAATATTTCCAAACGCCACTTTCTGCAAAACCAGCGGCATTGTAATAAACCCAAGATTGAACGCTCCGCCCGAAGCAATTGCTTTAGTACCTGCCGCACCGAAGAAAACAAACGCCGCCGTTATTACGATACTGCCGCCGAAAATCACTTCAGCAAATTCGTTTGTTGCCGCCGCGCTCAAACCCGACAGCGCGACATCGTCCTGTTTTTTCAGGTAACTGGCATAAGTTAAAATAACGCCGATGCCAACGCTTAGCGTATAAAAAATTTGTCCTGTCGCCGCGACCCAGACTTTTGCACTCTTGAGCGCAGACCAATCAGGATTCCACATAAACCCAAGCCCGTTGATAACATTGTTGTCCGGCTTCAAAGCATCTGGTGTGCCAAGCGTGAGCACTCTGATCAAAAGGATCACCGCAAAAACAAACAGCACCGGCAGCGCGTATTCGCAAACTTTTTCAATACCTTTGCTGATGCCGAGGCAAATAATTCCGACATTGATTAGAAATGTAATTAAAAAGAAAAAGTACGCAGGCCCAATACTGCTGAAAAATTCATTTTTGATTAGTCCCTGATAAGCGTGCAGAAACGACGCCATTGCTTCCTGATTTGTGCAGGAATTATATTTGCCCATAATCGCGAAAACACTGTACCCTAAAAGCCAGGACTCTATATAAATATAATAAACAAAAATAAGGATAGGCCCAAAGATGCCTATGACGCCGAAATATTTGATGAATTTATTTTTATTCCAGAGTGTTTGAAAAATCCCCGGCGCGGTACTATGCCCGAAACCGCCGCCGAACCTGCCGATAGTCCATTCAATCCACATCAAAGGCAAACCGACCAGCAGTATCGCCACAAAATACGGAACCATAAACGCACCGCCGCCGTTATTAGCCGCTTGTACGGGAAAACGAAGAAAATTGCCCAAGCCTATGGCGCTGCCGGCAACTGCAAGGATTATTCCAAGTTTGCTCGACCAGCGTTCTTTAGCCATTAGTTGTCCTCTTAGCGTGCGATACCGAGAATCGAGAGGCTATCGCGTTCTACTATTTCGCGGATTTTCTCTCGCGGCACTGTCGGCAGATTTGTATCCGCCAGAAGTTTATTAAAGCCCAGCAGTGTTTCAATACAGTTCTGCGGCTTACAAAATGGCAGTCCGCTGCCGAAAAACAGTTTTTCCAATACGCCAGCTTCGTGAGCAGCAAGAACAGTATTATAAACGCCCCATATTTTTTGAGGATTGATCGTTAAATCTCCATAAACATTTTCGTGCTTATCGAGCATACACAGCGTCTCATTAATAAACGGCTGCCCCATCGAGCCGATCACAATTTTCAAATCCTTGAAATTCCTCGCGATTTCATCCAGCAGTGAAGGCCTTGCGTATTCCAATACCGCATCAGCATCAAAAGGGCCTGCGTTATGGAAAAACAAAGGCATTTTTAATTCTTCCGCGATTTCATAAAACTGCAAAGCCAAACTATGAGCCGGATGAAAACCCTGCCCGGTGCAATAAAGTACCGCGCCTTTAAAGCCCATTTCGCTTTTCATCGCCGACCAATATCGTTTGGAAATATCGTCGATCGTGGGATCAACTACGGCAAAGCCGAACATTTTATCCGTATGCCGAAGTATATATTCACTTACAAACTTATTCGACTGTCGATTTGGCTCATCCGGCGATGCAAGTACAAAGCATCCGTCGACTTGCCCGCTTTCGGCAAAATGTTCCTCCGGGCCGACCGTACAGCCTGGACAATTAATATGTGTATGGCAATCTATTATCATAGTTTGAGTAATATAATATCGGCAAAACACAACTGTCAAGAACAATAAACTTGTGTTTGCAATAGCTTTTCTGGTATATCTTAGCAATAATTATGGAAGACAAACTCAAAACCCTGCTCGAAGCACTCTATAAAAAATACAACCACAAGGAATTTATCCCTCCCGACCCCCTTCAATTCCTTTACCATTACAAAGACAAAGCGGATATGGAAATTGCTGGTTTTCTCTCCGCTATGTTTGCCTACGGTGCGGTCGAACAAATCCAAAAATTCCTTACAAGCCTTTTTACAAAAATGGGCGACAGCCCTTCCGCTTTTATCAAAAACTTCACCGCAAAAGACAAAAAGCTGTTCAGGCCTTTAAAATATCGTTTCAATACCAGCGATGACATTATAACCCTGCTGCAAAGCCTGAAAAAAGTTTTAAAACAATACGATTCCCTCGAAAACCTTTTTTTAGCTGGCTATAACCCATCAGATGCCAATATTATTCCCGCAGCTACGAAATTCATTAGTGCTTTAGGCATCTCTAATAAAAGCCCCGGCCTGAAATTCTTGCTTTCAGACCCCGCAAACGGCGGAACTTGCAAAAGGCTCTTTCTTTTCCTCCGCTGGATGGTCAGAAACGACGAAGTAGACAGCGGCTTATGGCGAAAAATCGATAAATCAAAACTAATCGCTCCCGTAGATGTTCATATAGGAAGATTGAGTAAAATCGTCGGCCTGCACAATAAAAAAACTCTCAATCTTAAAACCGCCATCGAAATAACCGATGCTTTAACCTTAATTTCACCTCAAGACCCGATAAAATATGATTTTGCGCTCTGTAGAATCGGTATTCTTGAAAATTGCACCGGAAAACAGAATAAATATTGTCCCGAATGCGAATTAGCCGAATTTTGTCATAGAAAAATATTGAAAAAATAGGGAATTTAGGCTAAAATTAGATTTCAGAGCCCCCGACTGTTAGGGAGGGGTAATTAACCTTAAAAAGGCAAGAAAATGAAACAAACATTATTCATTAGTATAGCAGCAATAATACTTTGTACTTCAATGACAAGTTTTTCGGCGCCCGAACCAGCGATCGTACCTGCTCCAAATCAATGGACATTGAATGTCGTATATAATCAACCGCAGCAGATTACTGTAAAAATCCCCGGCCAGAGAACTCCGCAAAGATTCTGGTATGTTATTTTGACAATAACAAATAACACCAACATTGATGTGCCCTTCTATCCGACCTGTGAACTCGTAACCGATACATTTCAGATTATCCCGGCATACCGAGACACAAGAAATTTAGTATTTGATAAAATCAAGGCAAGATACAAAAAGAAATTTCCGTTCCTCGAATCACTCGAAACCGCGGATTGCAGAATTCTTCAGGGTGAAGACAACACACAAGACCTTGTAATTATTTGGCCTGATTTCGAGCCAAAGGCAAAAAATATTTCACTTTTTATCGCCGGCTTAAGCAATGAAACCATCGTGGTCGAACATCCAACACAAAAAGACCCGAACGCCAATCCAGAAAAAATTTATCTACGCAAAACACTGGAACTTCAATATTCTATCGGCGGCGATCCCAATTTCCGCAGCAATACATCGCTGGTCTTTAAAGCAATGAATTGGGTTATGAGATAAATAAAATTTGTCAAAACCAAAAACGAGATTCTTCACTGCGTTCAGAATGACAAAGTGAAATCGTATTGGTTTCCCCTACTCTTAATTATCCATTTCACTGATTTACTTAATCTCAAAAAAGTATAGTCTTCTACTCTATGAAAACGAGAATTATACTTACAGTTTTATCGGCTTTTGAATTATTTTTTGTTGGCTGTCTTCCTTATGGCGCAGGCCTTGAATGGGGCCATGTCCCTTCAGGTACTTTCGCACCCCCGGAGGGAATGCCACCTTACGGCAGCCAAATGACAGACGGCTGGGGAATCCTCTACACGCTAAAAGCAGGCAGCTTTGACCCCGACCATCGCAGCGGCACAGCTCGCAAAACATACAATTTATATAATGAAGCGTATGATACTCTATCAAAAAAATTGCCCGGCTTTTCTGAAAGCGCAGAAGGCAGTAAGGACAATATCGAATTTACATACCCGCCAAATTGGGATACCGTAACAGATGCGCAGAAAAAAGAAATAGCTCTGCAGGTCGCTGAATACGTCGCATTTAATTCAATGGTATGGCACGAAATGCTTACGTGGTATCACGCTAGGATATTCGCTGGTATGGACGATTTTGAATCCGCATTTTCCTGGGAAGATGTTTTCTGCGATTTGTACGGCGCCAAAGTCGCTGTTGAGTCGATCAAAATGGGAGGCGATTTCGCCCAAAACGTTACAGACCTTACGAGAAAGCAACTCGATGAATGGCAGGTAGTTCCTATGCAAAGAGCCTATGACATTACTCGAACTGTTAAAGGCACGTGGTGGGATCGCACAATGCCTTCGCTGCACAGCAATATTTATATGCGCCACATGGATATCGGCTGCGACGGCTGGGTAACAGCGGTCTTAATTCCCGGCTTTTACGACGGCACACCTGTCTCGCTCGAAGCACCGAAACTAAATTTACTCGATGCGCACGGCCTGCAAATGAAATATACAATTACATCTGGATATTCACAGGCGAAAAAATTACGCGAGATCGTCGGCGTTGAAGTAATTGAACCGCGCAGAGACTTCTGCAAAATTATCGCGGAATTGCAAAGAGACGCGGCATCTCGTCCGGGATTTTTAGTTACAAAATAACAATGGTGATGAAAAGAAGAAATCGTAAAAAGAAATATAACTTACTGATAGAGGCATTTGTGTTATCGAACAAAAAAACGAGATTCTTCACTGCATTCCGTTTTCACGGAACTTCGTTCAGAATGACAAGGTGTATTTTTTAGAGATAGCCTTCATTTTCCACTGATCAAACTTCGTGCAATGTTCCGCATCTTGGGCATTGAACAGTGCCCGACCCGAAATTCGGCGGTATTTTCATTCTTATCCCGCAATTACAATTTACAAATTTAAACCCTGACGTTTTGAACATCACATCGCCGATATTCCTGAACTGCTCTTTCGACGATACAGGCCCCTGTTTCGATGCAGGCCTAATTTCAACCGTCTCATCTTTCAAAGCGGACGACGGAATGGGGGTCGAATGTTTTGTTGTCTTTTTAAACGCTTCTGAATAATCCGTAAAAGATGCGCCAGACATACCGCGTAAAATTTTTACGCGTTCCGAGATCGGCGGATGCGTACTCGTCCAATCCGAAAGCTTCATACCAGCCTCTTGCAGCGGATTTACGATATACATCGGAGCAGTTATTTTATTTGCAGATGCCAGCGGAACGGTATTTTGAGAAATTTTCTCGAGCGCGGATGCCAACCCTTCCGGGTATCTTGTCAATCTTGCTCCGCCTGCATCCGCCAGATATTCGCGCGAACGCGACAAAGCAAAATACAAAAGCGTCGCCATAATTGGCGCAAGTATCGCCGCGACAATCGCGATTATCATAATTATTGCCTGTGCGCCGTCGCCTTTTCCTCGTTCTCTCGATGAATACCTTCTGCCGCCAAGCGAACTGTAAAACAATCCTCGCAGAAATACTTCAGAGATCAGCGTTATCGCGCCAAGCATAACACCCGCGACCGTTACAAAAAGTATATCGCGGTTTAGAATATGGCTCATCTCGTGTGCGACAACACCTTGCAATTCATCACGATTAAGTCTGCCCAAAAGTCCCGCCGTTACTGCAAGCGATGCTTTTTCGGGATTTCTGCCGGTTGCGAAAGCGTTTGGCGCAGGGTCGTTGATAATATATATCTTCGGCATTGGAAGTTGAGCCGCGATTGCCATTTCCTCAACGACATTGAACAACTGCGGATGAACGTCTTTTGTTACGGGCGTCGCCTTGCTGGCGGCCAGAAATATCGCATCGCCGCTGGAAAAACTCACCATCGCAAGTATCATCCAGATGCAAAGTGCGATCGCCAGTCCGAATGCACCGCCATAAGGCGTGGGCGTAACCGACATACCGATCAAGTAGCCCAAGCCGCCGAGCACGACTGCCATCAAAACCATCAACAGCAGCGAATTTCTTTTATTTGCGTGTATCTGTTCCCACATAAAAGTTTAAAGTGAAAAGTTAAAAGTGAAAAGTATTAGAAACTAACTTTCGGCACTGCTTTTTCTGCCGCATTCTCAATCTGGAAATATTCTTTCTGACTAAAATTAAACATTCCCGCTATTATATTAGATGGGAACATCTGAATTTTATTATTATAGAACAGGACCTGATCATTGTAAGCCTGCCGAGAGAACGCGATTTTATTTTCCGTACTAGAAAGCTCTTCCTGCAAAGCAAGAAAGTTCTGATTCGCCTTCAAATCAGGATACGCTTCAACAGTCAGCAGGAATTTACTCAATGCCTGTCCGAGAACGCCTTCAGCCTTTGCCATATCGCCAACACTCTTTGCGCCCATAGCCTGGCTTCTTGCGTTTGTTACAGCTTCAAGCGTTCCGCGTTCGTGCTGCATATAACCCTTCGCCGTTTCGATAAGATTCGGGATCAGGTCGTGCCTGCGTTTAAGCTGAACATCTATCTGCGACCACGCGTTGGCAACTCTGTTGCGAAGCTGGACTAGGCTGTTATAAATACCTATAACAAACATAATTACCAGAACAACTACAGCTATTAAAATTATCAATCCAATTCCCATAAACCCACCTTTCTAAATTATTGTACCGAAAATTTATGTACCGTTAAATGTCTGTAAGTTTCGCCCGGCTTCAAAACCGTTGATGGAAACTCGGGCTGGTTCGGCGAATCAGGATAATGCTGCGTCTCCAGACAAAACGCAGTTTGCTTATTATAAACCGTGCCGCCTTTTCCTTTCACGCCATTCAGAAAATTACCCGTGTAAAATTGAATACCCGGCTCTGTCGTGCTGATTTCCATTACTCTGCCGCTCTTTAGCTCAACAATCTTCGCCGCAAATGAAAGTTCCGAAGCCGATTGCTTATTCAAAACATAATTAATATCATACCCTTTACCCATTTTCCAGCCAATGGATACAGGTTTTCTGAAATCATAATGCGTATTTTCAACTTTCAAAAATTTTCCTGTCGGTATCAACTCATTATCCGACTCTGTAACACTATCTGCATTTATCTGCATTAAATGCTGCACTAAATATGAATATGCGTTTTCAATATCGTGTCCCGCAAGATTAAAATATGAATGATTTGTCAAATTGACGATCGTATTTTTATCCGTAACCGCGGCATATTCGATTTTCAGTTCGTCGTCATCCGTCAGAGTATACGTTACCCGAACATCGAGATTGCCCGGAAAACCTTCTTCGCCGTCTTTGCTGAAGTATTTGAACAAAACACCTTTATCGCTCTGATTTTCGAACGGTTCAGCTTTCCATAATACTTTATTGAAGCCGACTTTCCCGCCGTGCAGATGGTGCTGACCGTTATTTGGCGAAATCTTATATTCTTTGCCGTCCAGCGTAAATTTCGCGTTAGCTATTCGATTTGCGAATCGCCCGACCGTACAGCCGAAATAGCGGGTATCATTCATATACTCTTTTGCGTCATCGAACCCCAGAACAATATCCGCAAAGTTGCCGCGTCTATCTGGAGTTTTAAGCGAAACCAAAGTAGCGCCAAGCGTTATAATTTTAGCCTCGATTCCAGTTTTATTTTTTAAAATAAAATATTCAACCGGTTTATTGTCTATGCTGCCAAAATTTCCTTTTTCGATTGTCATTTTATTTCATCCTTTGATTTTGAAAACATTTCAGAAAGCAGTCGCATAATTTTATTTTCCTGCCCGAAAAAATTCCTTTGCAGGATTATAAATAATTCATTTTTATCAAACCACAAGCCGTGATGCCTTGTGCAGCGGTCTATAATTATATCGCTTGAAGCCGCCGCCTTCTCCATATTTTTTTCGCAGATAGGACAGATATGAATATTTTCCTTAACCCCTTCTCTGGTCTTGAAAGAATTCATTAATGAATCGGCTTGCTTTTGATCCTCAAATAACTGCTGCAATTCGCCGCTATCCAGCCATATTCCTCCGCATAGCACACAATGATCAATCTCAACCTTATCGAGTTCAAGTACGATCATCGCCTTTTTACAAACAGGACAGTTCATTTACTCCCTCACAAATTTGCCTACCATTTTTTTCGCCACCACATTATCGCCAACACCACCGAAGACATAAAAGCCAGAAAAGCTATTATCCAGAACGCGTTGTGATGGCTCGAAAGCGGTATTCTTACGTTCATTGAAAACAAACTTACAACAAACGTCGGCAGCATTATCGCGATCGTCAGAATGGTCAGCGCTTTAATACGAATATTTAAATTATTGCTGATAATTGAAGCCCTTGCATCCATCATACTCGAAAGAACCTGTGAAAATATTTCAGTTTGAGCAAGGCACTGATTGTTTTCGATCGACATATCATCGAGGAATTCTATATTTTCCTGTGTAAATCCGATTTTCGCCGCGTAAGTTTTCAGTTTGCTGATAAGCACTGAATTGGAATGAATCGCATTGAGATAATATACAAGACTTTTTTCAAGCGTAAACATATTCAGCAGGTATCTATTCTCAAGAGCGACATTAACCTGCTGTTCGAGTTCGTTTGAAATTCTGTTTATGCCGCGAAGGTGCTCAATAAAATGCAGGATCGATCTGAATATAAGTTTTAGCGAAATTTCCGGCAGCGAATTTACCTTATTAAAAATCTTGCCGTCAAACAAAGGTACATCATCGGCAATGACAATCACAACCCTATCAGCAAAAATAAACGCACCAACCGACAATACCTTGAACAAAAATTCATCGTGCGGAGCGTAGTGCTTGGGCCGTTTAAAAATCATTGCCAAATGTTCAGGCTCGAATTCCAATCGGCTTGGCTCATCCGGGTCGAGAGAAGAGTTCAGCGTATGCTCGTCAATCTTAAGATTTTCGATAAGATATCTTCGTTCCGCCTCATCAGGCGATACATATACGAATATATTTGCGTTATACGCATTACTCTCAACCAGTTTATTGTCTACAACCTGCAAAGTCCTAAGCATACGAACTCCAAAAACTTATTAACCGGGCAATTCTAACATATATACTTTGACCGTAAAGAAGAAAAATTTTGTAATTATCGCAATTCTGCCTTGTCATATTGAGCTAAGCGAAATATCTCGACTTAAAGCCATAATAGGCAAAATCCTCTTTGACATTAACGATTATTTCCATAGAATTAAGGATTAATCTGAAACTGAAAGGATACAATAAATGGATACAAACGATAATGCTTTCAACACACCCCCTTCATCGCCACAAACTTATGGGTATGCCCAGCCTCAACCGCCCAAAAAGTCGGTCGGCTGGAAAATCTTCTTCGGCATCATCCTCACATTATCCATTTTAGCGAACATCGTCCTGTTTATTGCCCTTGTTATTGTAGGCTCTGTTTCATTGTCCGGCGTATCCGCAAAAAGTTACTATAACGAAAAAGTCGTACAGGAAGGCCCCTCTACCTCGAAAATAGCCATTATAAATGTACAGGGCATTATCCAAAATGAGATGGAGAAGGAACTCGAGGCGCAAATCAAAAGCGCAAGCAAAGATCAAAATATAAAAGCACTGATATTCCGCATCGTCAGTCCCGGCGGGAGCGTTTCAGCCAGCGACAGGCTCTATTACCAAATTAAGCAATACAAAGCGCAAACAGGTAAACCCGTTATCGCCTTTATGGATACCCTCGCCGCTTCGGGCGGTTATTATGCATCCGCCGCGTGCGATCAGATCATTGCCGAACCGACCGCGATTACAGGTTCGATTGGCGTTGTAATGGGACATTTTGTTTTGCAGGATTTGCTTGAGACCAAACTCGGCATCAAACCTGTCGTAGTCAAATCAGGCCCAAAAAAAGATTGGCCAACAAGTTTTGAACCAGTATCAGATGAGCAAATTGCTTATTTGAATGAAAAGTTGATTATGCCGACTTATGAAAGATTCGTTGGTATCGTTGCCGAATCGCGTAAGGATAAATTAAGCGAAGAACAAGTCCGCGAACTCGCCGACGGCAGCATTTATAATGCCCAGGAAGCCCTCGACAAAAATCTTATAGACAAAATAGGTTATCTTGCCGATGCCGTCGAAAGCGCCAAAGAACTTGCAAATATCAAGAAGGCAAAAGTCGTTGAGTACGAAAAGCCGTTCTCGTTTGAAAGCCTTTTCGGCGCTAATTCACTACTGCGTCATTTCAATAACAACGCACTATTCGAGCTTACTACTCCGCAGTTGATGTATTTGTGGCACCCCGGCGTCGGGCTATAAATACCATTCCTGCCGCTGCGAAAATCACCAGCGTTGACGGTTCAGGTATACTCGAAGTTGTGGCCGCATAAGTTACGTCTGAATAGTTGCCGAGATAAATATCTCCCGTGGCATAAATGCTTCCGGTAAGATTTACGGATGTGCCTGTGCTCAAACCGCCGCCGTAAACTCTTATATTGCCTCTTATGTTTGCATTATTATCCAGCCACGCATCAGAATTATAAACATTCACGTACAACGTACCCGAACCGGAACTTACAAATTTTACGCCGCTGCCCACGCTGAAATTGCCTGCGACATTCAAAACAACATCGCCTGAAGTTGTATCGATATTTACAACACTCCCCGTCCCCGCCCAGAAGCTGCTTAAATTATAGCTTCCCGATGAGAGATTCACCGTCGTACCATTGCCGAAAGTCCATTCCGAATACTCACCCGGCGAAAGACTCTTGCTGCTGTTCGAGGCGGCATAAATATTTATCGTACCTGTTGCCGGCTTGCTCAAAAGATCGAGCGTTGGAAGAGAAAAATCTGCGTAACTGTTCGATGAACCTGTTACTACCGCGCTTTTGGATTTTGAAATCGTCCCGTTTGCCGTCGCATCACCGCTTACTGTTACGTCGTTGCCAAGCCATATACTTCCCATAGTATAGATCGAATCGGCATTAGTCCCCTTATCCAAATTGATTGCCGATTTAGATGCAGATACGCCTGTAATTGTTACATCTTTGCCCGCACCTATACTTCCGCCCGACCATAACGCAAGCTCACCTATTGAAACTGTGCACGCCTGTGCGGAAACTAATCCCACCGTTAAAACGATAACCGCGATAACATTGTATTTGCCATTAAACATTTTTTGCCCCTACTATTTTTTGAAATAAATCTCTTATTCCGCCAAAATCACTCATTGTCATCCTGAGTAAAACGAAGGATCTCGTCTCGTCCCTCGATTCACCTGTCCTCGCAGTCGAAGACAAGACGGATTCGAGGGGTTCAATCCTTCTAACGTTTAACATTTCAATTCCTTATTATTCCTTTTTGCCATCATAACCAATCCGAGCATTGCGAATGCTATTGTCGCTGGTTCAGGAACACTGACAGCCGTAATAAAATCTTGAGAACCGTTGTAAGACAGCACTCTCAAATCAGCCATTGCACCCGTTCCATTCAACGAACGCAGCATATTGTTCGCAAGTGTCGAATTCAGATTGGTTGCTTTGAAACCGCCTGTTCCAAGCGTACCATCAACAGTTACATCCCAGTATGCCGGCGTTGTCGGTAAATTCTCATATACAATTTCCCATATCGCTGCCTGAAATGCTTCCGCGGCGGCTTTTTGCGAACTGGTATAATTGCCGCTTATCCACGCATTGTCATAATATCTTCCCCAAAGTTCAGAAAGATAAGATGCTTTTGCATCTCCCATAGCGGTATTACACGAGCTATTTATAGGCCCGTCAGCGGTATCAATTATGTTATAATTAATACTGCCGCCTTGTATCGTCTCAAGCAGATCGATACAGAAAACGCCGAGCTTACAATTATCAAGGTAAACGCATTCACCTGTACCGCCGGTTTTATTTATAATAAGCGCACCGGCTGAAGTATTGTAATTGGTTAAATTTCCACCCCAGATAGTCATACTATCAGAAGCGCCAAAACCGGTGTAATCCGCTATGACATTACCAAATATTGTACACGCCATACCTTGTGTGCTCATTGCGAGCAGGACTGCTAAAATTACTTTTACTTTAGTGTTCATCTTTCCTATTGCCTCCGATTCCGCTTATTGCTCCCAGGCGAACCCTTCCCGCCACAGGAAGGTCATTAGTTCGCCTAGAACTACTACTAAATATTACGAAATATTTTGGCACGCGCTAAAGTAAGACAGCGTAAAAACCGCACAGTCCGCTAATGATTTGGTTTATGCAAAATCTCCCGCGATTTTATGAGAAAAAAAATTTTGACATTTTTCAACGTCCGAAAATATCACCTTTTGGGGGATTTCATTTAATATAAAAACAATTGCTTTACGACTTTAAACCTTTAATCCTTCGTCTGCCACGACAAAGCGTACGTTGTTGTACCTTTTGATTTGTAATTGGGGCTGTTTGAAACCACAAGTTCATAAGTAGTGTTTGGTTCTAAACTAAAATAAATATGTTCGACATTATCGACCGGACTGTCGCTGTAATCGACAACTTCTGCCTCTCCATTTTTGTTAATTTTGCGCAGCGAAAGCTGAAAATCATTCCAAAGATCCATATTCAAATTGAACGGATATTTATCTTCGTAGCTTCTGTTCCAAACAACTGTCGCTGTGAATTTGCCAGCCTGTTCTCCGGTTTGAAAACTATAAACCTTCTGCGCCGCAGCGTCAGATTCGATCATATTAAGATCCCAGCCTGCGGTATTAATATCGCCCTCTCGCTGCAAACCTGCGATAAGCAATTCATACGCACTCAAACCATCGACCATTCCGGCTCCCTGCTTGAAATCCAGCGGATATTCAGAATCATCGCTGTTGCTGTCATTGCCTTTGTGCCAGCCGGTAAGTTTTGTGGCACTTGTCATCAGTATCGATTTCAAAACGCAATTGCCGGAAAATCCCGATGCCGCAATTTGCAGATTCGGGTCTGATTTCGCTTTTTGAATAAGCACCGCAGCTACGCCTGTAACCACAGGAGCGGCGAAACTGGAATAATCTCCGCTTTGTTTGTAAGGTTCGTTTTTATCAGAAATCGCGACCAGACAATTACCCGGCGAAACAATATCAGGCTTGCACCTGCTGTCGAGCGTCGGCCCTGCTGTCGAATGATTCGCATCGGGTGCATAAAATTCTGTAAGTGAATTATTGGAATCAACTACGCCAACCGCGAGGATATTTGCGCCTGCTGCCGGGTATAACGGCAAATCGTAAGCATCGCTTCCGTTTCCAATCGCCGCAACAATAAGAAATCCAAAACGTTCGACCATCTCGTCAATGCCGCGAGTCCACCACGCTTCACTCGATGTGCCCAAACTCATTGTAAGCAAATCATCTTTCGGCAATTGACCGGCATAAACATTTTCCGTTATGAAATACCAGAATTCATAAACATTTAACTCCGCATTCGGAACCGCAGCCCTGTAAGAAAAATCACCATATTGCGCATAATACGCGTTTGGATCAGAGCCGACAAGTATCGATGCTATTTGAGTTGAATGATTTGAAATTCCCACATCGCCGAATTGATCGTTATGGAAATTAATTTTGCTGCCGCGAAAACAATTATGCGAAACATCAGGCCGGTAATCATTCTGCGGGAAAGAATCTGTGTATGTATTGCTTCTGCAAACCAGACCGATACTAACACCTGAACCGGTCAGGTTGGAATCTATCGCTGTTATCTTACTAATCCCGGCGATATCTATACCGCCCAGTTGACCCTCGAAAGCAAAACCAGCAGTTGCACAGACCAATAAAACAGCCCACTTTTTAACAATTCCGTTAACCAAGTACACTCTCTAAACAAGCACTTTAATATAACATATTTTACCTAATTTTACCATACCATAAATATTATCTATAAGTCTTTTTCTAACAGTTATTAAGGTAATAATTTAGCTTATTTTATTCTATTAGATTCAATCCTATTTATACACTTGCTAAACCAGCCTTTTCTTGCTATACTCCTCATAGTTTCGGACGTTTTAAGTATAGGATTAAGTGTAAAAATGGAAGTTCTTTTAAGTTCCGATAAAATCACCGATTGTATAACTGCCTTGGCCGATGAGATACTCTCGAACACCGCCAGGACGGAAAAAATTGCTATTATTGGAGTACGCAGCCGAGGGGAAATTTTAGCAAAACGCCTTTCAGATGTATTATCCAAAAAGCTAAACACAAAAATCCCTAACGGCACTCTCGATATCACTCTCTACCGTGATGATCTCAATAATCCTCAAGGTGAAGGTCAGCCGATTGTAAGAAGCACAGAAATCGGCTTCAATATCGATGATGCCGTGATAATTCTCGTTGATGATGTCTTGTATACAGGCCGAAGCACCCGCGCTGCGATGGATGCCCTAATGGACCTTGGCAGACCAAAAGCTATAAAATTGGCCGTACTTGTCGAACGAACAGGCAGAGAGTTGCCCATTGCCGCCGATTTTGTGGGTTATAAGATCGACCTGCCGGCCGATAAATCAATCCAGGTAAATTTTGTTGAATCTGACGGAAAAGACAGAGTAATCGTTATATGAGCAAAGATAATTTTATTTGGACACGCAAACACCTCATCGGTCTGCGCGACTTGAGCCGAGAGGAAATCGAACACATTCTCGATACCGCTAAAGCTTTTGAAGCGTTCAGCACGAGAAGCATAAAAAAAGCCCCTGCCCTTCGCGGCAAAGTTGTCGTAAATCTTTTCTTTGAAGACAGCACACGAACGCGAAATAGTTTTACACTGGCGGCGAACAGGCTAAGCGCAGACGTTATCGAATT
>MHYA01000132.1:27380-32449 GCA_001825675.1 Planctomycetes bacterium GWF2_42_9
ACCAGTAAAGGCGAAACGCTTTTGGATACCGCGCGAAACCTCGAAGCGATGGGAATCGACATCGTGGTAATAAGACACAACGCAGGCGGAGCACCAAAACTTTTGAGCAGAAGTATCAATGCGTGCGTCGTCAACGCAGGCGACGGCTACTGCGAACATCCGACACAAGCCCTTCTCGATACATATACAATTCGTGAAAAGAAAGGCTCGCTTGAAGGTTTGAAAATCGCGATCGTAGGCGATATCGCCCATTCACGCGTCGCGCGAAGCGATATATACGCAATGACAAAACTGGGCGCAAAGGTAATTCTTGTCGGCCCGCCGACGCTTATGCCCGCACAAGTCAGCCAACTGCCCGTGCAGGTCAGCTACTCGCTCGATTCTATCATCGGCGAACTTGACGTTATAAATATGCTCCGCATACAATTCGAGAGAATGGGCTCAAACCCGTTCCCGTCGATAAAGGAATATTCGCACTACTTCGGCCTTACAAGCGAAAGAATGAAAAAAGCGAAAAAGGATATTCTGGTTATGCATCCGGGGCCGATTAATAGAGGTGTGGAAATCGAAAGCGAAGTCGCAGACGGCCCAAACAGCGTTATACTCGAACAGGTTACAAACGGCCTTGCGGTAAGGATGGCGGTGCTGTTCCTCGTCAGCCAGGCAGCTATGACTAAGTAATACGATTATCGGTTACGGTAGCGGAGCTCGTTTCGGTTACGTCTATCGTAAAACGTAAGTATATCGTAACCGAATTACGAAATGCGAAACGAGCATCGCAACCAATAAACATTAAACGATTTTTATTATGGCAAAAAATTTACTAATAAAAAATGGACGGATAATAGACCCCGCAAACAACATCGACAAGAAATGCGATGTTCTGATTGTCGATGGCAAAATCGCACAGGTCGGCAAAGTCGAAACGCAATCTGAAAACACAATCAACGCCGAAGGCAAACTTGTTTTCCCCGGCCTGATCGATATTCACGTTCATTTCCGCGAACCCGGCGATGAAGAAGAAGAAACGATCGCATCAGGCTCAATGGCCGCGGTCGCGGGCGGTTTCACTTCCGTTGTCTGTATGCCAAATACCGACCCGCCGATCGACAACGCAACAAGCGTCGAGTACGTCCACAGAATGGGCAGGCAAACCAGAAAGACACACGTCTACGTAATGGGCGCGATTACAAAAGCCAGAGCGGGCGAACAGCTTAGCGAAATGGGATTTATGACCCAGGCCGGCGCTGTCGGCTTTACAGATGACGGCAACGGAGTACAAAACGCATCCGTTATGCTTCGCGCAATGAAATACGCATCAATGTTCAAAAATATAGTTTTGAGCCAGCATTGCCAGGATAATTCACTCGCGGGCAAAGGCGTGATGAACGCGGGCTTTAATTCAACCGCGCTAGGTCTTGCGGGTATAGATCCGCTTGCGGAAGAAATGATGATTTGGCGTGATATCCAGCTTGTTCGCAAAACGAATATGCGTTATCACGTTCAGCATATCTCAACGGCAAAATCGGTGGAGTTAATTCGACAGGCGAAGAAAGACTGTCTGCCGGTTACGTGCGAAGTTTCGCCGCACCATCTGCTTTTGACGGACGATGATTGCCGTGATTACGATACGAATTATAAAGTCAATCCGCCTCTGCGAACCGCTAAGGATGTCGAAGCGATAAAGCAGGCAATTCGTGAAGGCGTTATTGATGCGCTGGCATCCGACCACGCTCCGCACCTCAAAAGCGAAAAGGAACTCGAATTCGTGGCCGCACCATTCGGGATCGCAAGCATCGAATGCGCGTTGGGCTTATATATCAAGGCACTGATTGAAACGAAGGTTATCGATTGGCCGCAGCTTGTCTCGATGATGGCGGAAAGGCCTGCGAAAATTATCAGCGTCGATAAAGGCACGCTAACGCCCGGCAAACAAGCGGATATTACGATCATCGATCCAAATACCGAATACACAGTTGACGTTGAAAAATTCCATTCCAAGAGTAAGAACTGCCCGTACAATGGCTGGAAGCTCAAGGGCAAAGTCGAATATACCATCGTCGGCGGCGAAATAAGATACTCAATAAGTTAAAAACTAAAAGTGAAAGTGAAAAACTTTGGAATCGCATCGCGGCGATGGAGATTAAAATTTCAGGCCAAGGGCCTTCCTAAGTTTTAAGCTTTTACTTTTAACTTTTAAGTTGGTTTAATATGTTGATCATTGATGGATACAATTTATTACACGCAGTCAAAGGTCTTTTAGATTCTTCTAACGACATTACCGATGTCCAGCTTTGCAAAATTATCGGCGAATACCTTTACCGATCAAAAGGCAAAGGCAGCATAATTTTTGACGGCATCGGCCCGAAAGACAAATCCGGCTTCAATAATTTATTTAATCTTGAAGTCGTTTTTTCAGGCACTAACCGCGAAGCGGACGATGTGATCGAAAAATTGATCCTGCAAAACAGCGCGCCGAAAAATCTTTCAGTTATCAGCAGCGACAGACGCATAAAAGATGCCGCGAAAAAGCGTAAAGCAAATCCCGTCGACTGCGTTGATTTCTGGCTCGATATGCTCAAGCAGCTTGAGAAAATACAAAAACAAAAACAGCAAGCGGAGCCGAAAGAAAAATACCTCGGCTTATCTAATTCAGAAACGGAATATTGGCTTAGAGAGTTTGGCTTTATTAAATAGATTTACGCCCATTTCAGGGTCGGCTTTTTATGGGAATGCGCACACTGACTAAGGTAAAGATTTACCAGGTTTTGATATGGAATCCCCATTTCTTTGGCCTGCTTTTTAAAATACTCGATAACATCCAGACTTAGCCGCAGAGTTACCTGTTTTTTAAGGCTTTTCGCATAAGGATTCCGAACAGATTCTGAAAAATCGTATTTTTTTCTCATAAGAATTCACCATATTGTTTTATTTCGTGCTTATTTGCCTTCCTTGCCGATATGATCCGGACAATTTTAGCATTCTTTTTATAACAATGACAAACCAATAACAAACGAGGTTTTGCACTTATTCCGAGCAATATAAACCTGTCTTCATTTTTTGAATGATCGGGGTCATATATCAATCTTGCGTTTCTGTCGTAAAATACCGTTGATGCCTCTTCAAAAGACACTCCGTGTTTTTTACGGTTCAGCGTATCCTTTTGTTCGTCCCACAAAAAATCAATATGTTTCATAATTATAGTATATTGCTTATAGCAATATATGTCAACCGCCTAATACAAATTAATTTTTGTTGCCTTTTCCGCGTATATCCCTTTTAATAGGTAACACTTTTAAGGAACAAGAAATGGCTTATACAATAGGTTTGGATTACGGAACAAATTCAGTAAGATGTCTTATCGTCAACGCGAAAAACGGCGAAGAAATCGCTGCTTTTGTTTTCCCCTATCCATCCGGCAAGAACGGAATCATTATCGATCATTCAGACGCAAACGTCGCACGTCAAAATCCCGCCGATTACATCAAAGGCATTGAAGTAAGCGTTAAAGGCGCAATCGCTTCGGCAAAGAAAAACGATAAAAAATTCTCGCCTGATAAAATCATCGGATTCGGCGTCGATACCACCGGCTCAACACCCATTCCGGTCGATGAAACCGGAACCCCCCTTTCGTTCAATCCAAAATTCAAGAATAATCCAAACGCAATGGCGTGGCTGTGGAAAGACCACACATCATATAAAGAAGCTGCTCAAATTACAGAGCTTGCTAAAAAGACACACCCTGAATATCTGGCCAAGTGCGGCGGAACATATTCATCTGAATGGTTTTTCAGCAAACTCCTGCACTGCCTGAACGTTGATAAAAAAGTTTTCGATGCAGCATATAGCTGGGTCGAATGCGCAGACTACATCCCCGGCGTATTGGTCGGCGATACAAAACCTGAAAATCTCAAATGCAGCAGATGCGCAGCAGGCCATAAAGCGATGTTCAATGAAAATTGGGGCGGCCTGCCTGCAAAAAGTTTCTTGAGCAAATTAAATCCGAAACTCGGCGCACTTCGCGACAGACTCTACAAACAAACCTATTCAATCGACACCGCCGCGGGCAATCTTTCAAAACAATGGGCGAACAAACTCGGTTTGCCGCAAGGTATTCCTGTCGCGGTCGGTGCATTTGATGCACACTTGGGCGCAGTAGGCAGCGGCGTAAAGAATGGCACGCTTGTTAAAATCATCGGAACTAGCACCTGCGATATTCTCGTCGGACCGAAAAAAGGCAAACTCAAAGATATACCGGGTATTTGCGGAATCGTAGATGGTTCGGTATTGCCGAATTTCTGGGGATTCGAAGCAGGCCAATCTGCGGTCGGCGATATTTTCAACTGGTATGTTGACTACATTCAGCCAGGCGGAAAAATCAACGGCTCGCACGAAGAACTAACAAACAAAGCGGTAAAATTAAAACCCGCTCAATCCGGCCTGATCGCTCTCGATTGGAACAACGGAAACAGAACAATACTTACCGACCCGCGACTGACAGGCGTTATTCTCGGCCTGACACTCCATACAAAACCTGAAGAAATTTATCACGCACTAATCGAAGCGACCGCATTCGGCGCGTTGACAATTTTTAACCGCTTCGAAGAATACGGAGTAAAAATTAACGAAGTTATCAACTGCGGCGGAATCGCGGAAAAGAACCCGATGGTTATGCAGATTTACGCAGACATCACAGGCAGAGAAATGAAAGTCTCACGTTCATCGCAAAGCTGCGCGTTAGGTTCAGCTATCGCGGCGGCGGTTGTCGCCGGCAAAAAAGCGGGCGGCTATGATAATTTCGCATCAGCGCAAAAGGCAATGTGCGGCGTAAAAGCGAAAACTTATAAACCAAACGCCAAAAACCAAAAAGTTTACGCCGAGATGTATAAACTCTATAAAAAAATGCACGATTCCTTCGGCGTTAAAGACAGCAAAATCGTTTTGTCTGATGTAATGAAAAAAATGCTCGAACTTAAAGAACAAGCTAATAAATAATGATAAAAATACCAAAAATTAAAAATATGAATATTGATGTGGTCGCTCCGCCGTCAAAGGCGCATACCTTGCGG
>MHYA01000133.1:0-426 GCA_001825675.1 Planctomycetes bacterium GWF2_42_9
TGATATTTTGCCTTTCAAAAAAATTGCCTACGTTCTGCTTTGAATTATTGTTATTTGAAATTCACTGCCGTCTTCTGTTCTAATTACAAGACCATTGTTTGTTGTAAGAACTCCGGCTGCTTCAAAGGTCTGAACTCTCAAGATTTGATCGTGATCTGCCATAAGTTCTGTAATAATTTCTTCAACATCTTTTTCATTCATTTTAAAGCTCCTTAATCTGCCAAAAGTGAAATAAGTCTAAGGTAATCGTGTATCATCGAGTTTGTTCCTCGGCAACCATCGAGCTGGTATTGAATACACTGGGCCATACTCAGCTGATCATCGCGATCTATCGGCGATACATGGTGGATGTTTACGCAGTTGCCGGTGTTATCTGCGATATGACAGACTATGCTTTTTTCGTCTCTGCTGATTGTTGCTGTGTAT
>MHYA01000133.1:434-17082 GCA_001825675.1 Planctomycetes bacterium GWF2_42_9
ACCTTCGAGAGTGATTGTTTTAACTTTCATTGCTTAGACTTCCCTGCAATTATTAATTTTGATGATCATGATTTTGGGTTGATTAGTTTTCGGTTTGATGACGTTTATGTCATAGCGGCCGTCCGTATAAACTCCAACTACTCTGCCGCGAATTCCTTTGTATTTGCCTTTTGTGATTTCAATCTTCATTTTATTACTCCGGTAAAAAATTATTGTTTTTGGGATTCTTTTAAATCTTCGAGTGATTCTTTAATTTGGTTTTCTGATATGCCGCTAAATATCGAAAGTGCCCGGATCAATTCGCGCCTGGCATCAACCGGCGAGCCGGTATTTGATTCTTTTTGCATCTCGCATTCGAACCATCCGAGCAGGTTTGCGATATCGAATTTAGCGGCCCTTTGTTCTCCGTTGTTTACCATATTCTTTCCTTTCAAAACTTATTTTTAATTACATGCATGTGTTACCTCAAAAAGATGTTAAAGCAAGTCAATAAGTACGTTATTTTCAGGTGTTTACATTAAATTACGACGATAACACAAGATGACACAAACAGCCTATAAGTTCAATAAATCCGGCCGCTTTAACGCCTGAAACAGCCGCTAAAATGTTTGGATTGCAAGTTGGGATTGTCCAGAAGTATATCACCCATGATGCACTGTAGTGTTTATTGATTTATTCAATCTTTGTATTGCTGGATTAAGAGTTTACGAATTTGAGAAGTAATTTACTGGAAACAGTTAGAAGGTTCATTAATTTAAATAATTTGCAACTCCCATGTAGACCGGATTATATATCCTATTTTTATGTAAAAATTTTTTAAAATCTTTGTTTTTCAGCCAAAATTTAGCATTTGACAACTACACAATTCCCCATATTTAACCGTCGTGGAGACAGAATGGAGTCATAAGTCTGTCGAAATAACGGCAATTACAGTGTTTCCTGACAATCACCACTTTTAATCAATATTTACTGTTCAGTTATGCCTACAAGCTGAAAATTTAATCATTCCAGAATTTTTTAATTTTTTTCAACACTCCGCCTGTTGACTCCGCTTAAGAGATAAAAGGACGGAGGCATTCTTGCCTCATCTTTAAAACAGAGATTGTAAAGGACGCAATTCTTCAGAAACAGGAAGTTATCAGAAAAGTTGGAACCGACAGGGAGGAGTTTATCGAAAGTCAATATATTCAGAAAACAGAACTTATGCTAGCGCTGAATGAAAATCCGCCGCTTACATGGCCGGACAAAAGAATTCGTGACTTTAACGGAAAATGGTATGTTGCACACTGCAAAAGCAGAAATGAAAAGATTCTTGCCTGGCACATGACCCATAAGAATATCAATTACTTTCTTCCTATGAGACTGAATGTGCGTAAGCACAAAAACAAAACTTTTAGGACACTGCTGCCGGTTTTTACTGGTTACATTTTCTTCTGTGGGGGTGAACAGCAAAGGCTGGAAATACTCAGAACCAACCGGGTCGCCAATATGATAGAGGTGCAAAATCAGGAACAATTAATCGATGAACTTGAAGCAATAGAAAACGCTTTAACAGCAAGTTTTGCAATTCAATCCTGCCAGCACTTCGGAAATGATTGCTCAAATATAGTCGCGGAGCCTTTGGATACAAAAGGACAAATAGTTCATATTAACGGAAAAACCTATATTGTGCTGACCATCAGCTCTTTAGGGTTGACAGTAAATATAGAAATTCCCTTCGAGATGCTAAGAAGAATTAAGCCAAACTATGCATAAGAAAAATACTTATTTCGATGACGATATACAACTGATGCTGAAAGTTGCAGAGGGTGACAAAAACGCTTTTAACAAAATATATAAAAAGTATTTTCAGATTGTAATCGATTATGCGACAAGCATTAACAAAAGCAGCAATTTGTCAGAAGATATCGCGAATGAGGCTTTTGAACGCGTGTGGCGGCAAAGGGCCAAATACAAGCCTACTTCAACTGTTAAAACGTATTTGTTCACTTTTGCCGGAAAAGTTATACAGGAATACCATCGCAGGTCCAAATATCAACGGATGATGTTAAATAACTATTCTGATATTGCAATAATTCAAGAATTTAATCCCGAAGTTATTGTTCAAAATATGGAGCTAAAAGAAAACATTGAGACAGCCAAAAACAAGTTATCCAAAAAGCAACGACAAGCTATAGAATTTATATTCTACCATAATATGAACATTAATGAAGCAGCAAAATTAGCTGGTTGTTCCAATAATGTCTTTAGCCAAAGGATTAATGACGCAAAGAGGCAAATATCAGTTTTTTTAAAACAATTTAACAACTCTTGATCATTTGTGAGAAAATTTTTCGTTTAGTAAACATTGTATTTACGATGACTTATAAAAAAGTTAAAAAAAATTACAAAATTCCATCTGATAAAACAGCCTTTCGTGTCATTAAGTCTTTATGAATATGGTCTAAATTGAACTGTTGAAACAATTAAATTTTTTATTTAGGAGCAAAACATGAGTTACCCTGATATTGGTATTTTATCGTTGTCGGCACCGGGCCCCATAGAACTTCTGATTATTCTGATTATTGCGGTATTAATATTTGGCAAACGATTACCGGAAATTGGTCGTGGATTAGGGAAAAGCTTGATGGAGTTCAAAAAAGGCCTTAACGAAGCAAAGGATGTAAAAGATGATTTGACGAACGAAGTAAAAAAAGTTGGGAATGATATAGTAAATCAGGTCAAAGATGCAAATCCTCAAAAAGATTCATAGTAAACTTACATGATTGATGTCCAGCTTTCCAGATTAAAATGAGTGATAACAGCAAAAAGCAACATTCCCAAAATTCTACTATGAGCTTAGGTGACCATATCGAAGACTTGCGTCTGCGCCTTATCCTCGCCATAGCAGGATTAACTATAGCTGTTATTGTGTGCCTGTTTTTCGGCAAAAATATAATAATGTTTATTGAGAAACCATATGTCATGGGGATGGGGAAGAACTTACAGCTACATCGCTCCGGTCACTTTACATTTTTTTGTAATATTCAACAAAGAGGTTCTTGGCGTAGAATCTATTTTTACTTTTCAGAATTATATCTCTTTCATAACTTCCATGATGTTGGTTTTTGGCCTGGCGTTTCAGACTCCGATAGCCATTTTCTTTTTAAATAAAAGTAGGTTTGGTTTCAGTTCAGGTCCTAGGTAAATCAAGGAAATTTGTCCTTTTAGGTGTAGTCGTTGCAGCGGCAATCATTACACCTGGTTCTGATGTTTTTTCTCTGGTGTCTTTAGCAATTCCGTTGTACCTGCTGTTTGAGCTGGGAATATTTCTAAGTTATCTGGCAGAACGTAAAAAAACAAATCCGACTTAAAATTTTTTACTATATAACTGATGAGTTTACGATGACTTATAAAAAAGTTAAAAAAAATTACAAAATTCCATCTGATAAAACTGCCTTTCGTGTCATTAAGTGTACAGATAATTGAGATGAAAGTACAAGTTTATGAGTAAATTTAAAGAGCCACACAAAATTACATGCAAAGAAGCCCGGCTTCTTATGGTTCCCTTATGGGCAAATATGACAGGGATTGCCGATGGGGAAAAAGAGGCTTTTAATACTCATATCTTGATTTGTTCGGCATGTGCAGAGGAATACGAAGAAACCAAAGAACTTATGTCCTTAGTCAAAGCTCATTGGGGACCAATTAGTTCTGAAACGCGAAAATTGCTGGAAAAAGCAGCATACGAGATAGAAGAAAAATTACCACAGACTCGCAGGATGACTGTCGAAGAAGGCTGGCAAGACCTTTTGAGAAGATGTCCGGATCTTGCAGAAAACACAAAAAGACCAAAAAGCCTTCGGCTTTTCATTCACATAGGTGCAGCTGCAGCCTGTTTTATCATTGGAATATTAGCATGGATAGTATTTTCCAAACCACAAACCGTCCCTCAAACCTCCTTCCCTCAACAGGTTGCAGCTATACCAGCTTCTTCCGTAAAAATCGAATTAGTAAAACCTGCAGGCAATATAGCAATCTCTGACAATAAGATTATCACTGACAATGAATTAAAAACATTGCTCATAAACGGCAAACACAAGATGGCTTTGAATGCAGGCACTAATGTTTCAATAGAGCCGTTAACAATAAACAGCAATCTCGGCTGTTTAGTTAAATTAAATTCAGGCGAGATTTATACTCACGTGGAACATGACGGTAATCCGTTTATAGTTCAAACGCCGAATGGCAAGGCAATAATTACAGGCACTACTTTTGATATCAAGGCCGAAGATAATAAAACGACATTAATAGTTTCTGAAGGATGCGTCCAGCTTCAATCAGAGGAAGATGAGGTAAGTGTTGGGGCTGGCCAATTATCACAAATAGTTGATGATTCAGCCCCTGCATTACCTCTCAAGTGTGACGTGAGCAGTTTAACTGCCTGGGCAACGGGACAAAAGTCAGATTCTATGTTGGCTAAAGCTAAAACGGATAATGATATTTCCTGGCAGCCACCTTTATCTACACTTAGGCCAGAACCAATCGAGCTTGATAAAACGGATTATAAATACTGGGTCGAAGAAAAAAGAGAGTGGTTTAGCAGAAACTTCCCCTGGATATTTGAACTTAAGGATGCCTTGGCAAAGGAAGGGATTGAAGCTGATTATCCTGAACTTCTAATTCAAACAGGCGATGTTTGGCAGTTTATGTGCTTGGATAAATCAGGGATGCCAGCAAAATTCTCAATAGCTGATTTTGAATCTTTGCTGAAAACATCTGCCTATTATAGCTTTGACAAAGAATGGTTATTGGAAAAGGTTCCTTCGGCCAAAATTGTACACATTAAGTCATTATTCTCGGAAATCCCAACTGGATTAACAGCATTTGAACTGTGGCTTAAATACACCAATGGTGCAGAAGTCGCACCATCACCTTACTATTCAGCGGATGCCTGCAAATATTTGGCTGAGACTAGAAGCCTAATATGGTTTGCAGTTAATGATAGGAAATTTCATTTGGCAGATAATCAAAGAACCAAAGTTTTAAATTTACTGCAACAGGAAATTACAACTGCATACATTTGCCGGAATGATTTGATATTCATTTTTGATAAACCTGAAGAGGCGTTATGTGGTGAGAATGTGCAAAAAAATTCAAATATAAAAATGATTGATGGTATTAGAGCAATGAAAGCAATTGAGGAAAAGATTGCAGAATTTAGAAGAAACAACTAATGGTATCGTTTAAGTAATTGAACAAGTTCCGAAATTTTATTGATGATAAGGATGGTATACGCATGGTGAATAAACAGATTGCACAAGAAGATGATATAAATTCGCGAGTTGGAATATATGACAGGGTAATTACGAAACAACCGCCCCCTTATTATATATTTGAATACCTTGATGAAAAGTTTTTATATGACACCTCTGCATGCCGATTTTTTTGTATCGACGATCCTATGTTCCATTTTCTTGAGCTCTGTCGCGTGTATCCTATTGATAGAGCCAGAAACATATTTCAGAAGGAAGGCCTTTTTTCATTTGAGATTGCCGAGAGTGTAGAAAATGAAGTTACTATTTTAGCAAAGCAAGGTCTGTTTACTGTACCAAACTATTCGATTAGCACAGAACAAATGGAGCGTCAACTTGAGCAACGATACACCGCACCGTGGACCAAGCTTGAGCTAGCCTTATCGGAAACATGCAATCTAGCCTGCAAGTACTGTTATTGTAGCACATGTCGAGACATGCCCAACCAAGGACTGATGAGTGAGACAGTTGCTCGGCAGGCCATTACATGGCTTTTCGCCATGAGCGGTAAAAACAAAAATGTAAGCATTACCTTCTTTGGAGGAGAGCCGCTTTTAAATAAATCCACCCTCCGTTTCGCAATTGAATACAGCCAACGATTGGCTAAGTTACATGGTAAGAAGGTTTTTTATTCAATGACAACAAATGGAACTATGCTGGACGATGAAGTCATAAGATTCATCAAGAGATATAACTTCGGCTTGATGGTAAGTCTTGACGGTCCACCGGAAATCCATAATCGGCAGTGCCCAACTCGTGATGGGCAAGATTCTTTTGATGCAGCGGCCGCAGGCATAAAAAGACTGATGGCACGCCGGCGCTCAGTAACGGTGCGATGCACTATGACACACCCTGTGCCACGGATGTTGGATCTTATCCATTTCTTCGAGGATTTTGGGTTTACTCGTATAGTTCTTGGACGTACTGTTAACCCAGTGAATCCAAGTTCTGTCGATTGTACCGCAGAAGATTTTCAAGAGATTGACCGTCAGGAACGTGAAGAGATTATTCCTTGGGCACTTAACAAACTTGCTATAGGTGAAACTCCTAAATATTTTCCTTATGCAAAAGAATTTAATACTGAACCTAACGTTAGTCCCTTCAAATGTGGTGCATGCCGCGGTACAACTACTGTAGGAGCAGATGGCTGTCTCTACCCATGCCACCGATTTGTTGGAATGCGGGCATGGCAAATCGGAAACATATCAGATGGTCCAAATTACGAAAAATGTAAGCAATTCTGGCGAGACTATCGGTCTGCTATTGCGGGCAATTGTGAGTCATGCTGGTTATGGGCTCAATGTAAGGGACCATGTCCATGGGAAATAGCCCAAGCTGATGGTACATTTAGTAAACCTCAATATTGCGATTTAATTGAGAAGCACACCATACGTTCTGCATATGTCAATCACGAAAGGCAAAAACTATCTGCCGTTATTCCAACAAAAGTATCTCATAAATCACAGTTCGTAAACTGTGATGACAAGAAAAATGTTACTAAAACAAACAATAACTAATAAAAAAGAAAGGTAGTTACTTATGAAAAATAAAAGTATTAAATCTAATGAAAGCACAAATTTGTGCGATGTAAAAAGTGAATCTGGTGAGGATGTCATAAAAAATGACAATCAGTTTTCTCGCCGTAAATTCCTTGGCAAAACAGGTAATATTTTGGCTGCCGGAGCGTTTGCGCACTTGGTATTATTAGGTGGAAAAGCATTTGCTGCTGATGATGAATGCCCGGGAGGTTTACCTGCCGCAGATACATGTAATCCCCCCGACAACGCAGATAGATGCCCTGGAGAGGCGGCACCAGCGGACTATTGTCCTCCCGATGGTAATAGAGACGAAGACGAATGCGCTACGGGTGTAGCGAGTGCAGACGTTTGCAATGAGTCAACCGTTTCTAACTCCGATCAATGTGCAAGTGGGAATAGCTCTGATGATTCATGCGATGGAACTACGAGCACAACCGATTATTGCCCAACCGGTCAAGCATCTTTAGACAATTGTCCTTCTGATGGTGGATTAGATGTCGATAATTGCTTTGGTGGTGGAGCAACCACAAACGGTGAGGTTCAAGATACCTGTGAAGAAGGTGGAGCTGGCGATGAATGTCCTACGGGCAAGTGGGGTTCAGAAGATGATTGCAAAGACACTGATCCGGATGAATGTACTCTGACCGATGATGATACTTGCTACAATGGTACAAACTCTTCCTCTGGTGATGGCGGAGACGATTCGTGTTTCCTATCTCCAATTTTCGATAGTGATCAATGTAATAGTGGTTCCTCAGCAGAGGATAAATGTACCGAGATCGGAGAAACAGACGTGTGCCCAGGCGGAGGAACCGCTGTTGACACATGTGAAGCTGGCGGAGACCCAGATTATTGCGTAGGCGGTGCAAGTGATAATGATGAATGTGGCGAACCAGCTGATGCTGATGAATGCCCTGGTGGAGTAGCACCTGAAGATAGTTGCCCTGGCGGAAGCCCGCCTGAAGATGAATGTCCTGCAGGAGTTTCGTGTGCAGATGTATAAGATTTCTATATAAAGTATGCCCCCTTAAGTCTTTCCATAAGACGGACAAAGGCTTAAGGGGGTTTTAAAAGCGACGGGTTTTTATAGAGTTAACCACACGTTAATAGTTAAGCTTTTTTTGGAAAGTAATATTAGACCTTTTATTTTAGTAATGAGGATTTTATATGATACGTTTCAAATATAAAGCATATTTTGTACTATTCGGACTTAGCGTTTTAGTTATTATGATAGCATTGATATGTTTACATAGACAGCAGGTTAATAAGGACATTTCCTTGCCCTCATCAGTGTCAATATCTCCACAAACATCTTCAAAAGTGGATGTTACTACAATCAAAAAGGAAGTGGTTTTAGAGTCCAAAAATATAGTTCCTAGGGATATGCCAGATCCATTATTCGACGAGCTTATCAATCGTACAGTTACAGAGCAAATATTAGAAGGTAGTTACCAGATACACGGTACTGTATTTGAGCCTAAATCAGATGCTATGCTGAATAGCCTCTTTACAGAACTTGAAACCGTGGATTCTTTAGAGGAATTCCAGCAGACTCTTCAAAATATGTATTTTTCCAAGTTGCCTGCTGCTGGAATTACTGTCACATTGCAATGCGGTTCACTTGCTGCAAAAGTTGTAACCGATGCAGATGGAAAATATAATTTTATTGGCTTGCCTAATGGTAGGTATACTCTTTCTACTAAAAAAAAGTGTGAAAAACAACTTGCTATAGCAAAAAGATCTACTGAACTTGAATCTGACAGTAAAATGGACTTAAACTTACGGGATGATTTTGTTACCGTAAAAGGGCGAATTACAGATGTCTATGGTCGGCCCATTGCTGGAGCGATTGTGACTGGTACGAAGGCACCTTTTAGTACTCCTGAAGGCTCAGGGCCATTGTATCCTGATAGTATTTCTGCTATATCAAAAAGTGATGGTTCATACGAACTGTCTGGCTTTATTCCACCGAGTTTCTATCTTGTTTCACGCTATCTTCTCACAGGTTGGACAAATGTTGATGGTTTTTATGTTGATGTTGACGTCAAGGCTGATGGGGTTACAACAGGTAAGAACAATATATTACGAGTACCTCTTGTGACAGAGGAACGACTTAATCAGGCACATAGGTTCTTAAATGCATATAATCAGGTAGCAAAACGATCTGGTGAGAAAGTACTTCAGGTAAAACAGGATTTTTCGTACCCTCTACCATCCAGTCGTAACAATATGATTACAATTTCCGATATTATTCCCAAACCAAAGCCAAACTGATATGCCATAGGTGTGGTAAGAATTTTCTTACACACCTTTGGGTAAGATCTATGGAATTACGAAATAACTAAAAAATGAATAAGGATAAGCCAATGACCATGGTTCGTGATGTTGTACATATTCAAGAGAAACAAGGAAGTTCTTTTATATCCTTTAAATTTGACCTAACTTATCCTGAGTTCTATAAGGGAGTAAGGGAACGTGCTGAGCCAGGTACTACAATGATATGTGGCTCATTTGGCTATGGAGATATGTTAATGCTGACTCCCACGTTACGAGCATTAAAAGAGTTGCTTCCCGAGAATCCTGTCCACTTGTACTGTGGACCAAACGAATACTACATTGCTAAGAATAATCCGAATGTTGATTTGCTTGTTGCGGTGCCTTTCAATTTTACCAATAGATCACCACGACGTACATTCGCACATCTATGTACTGCATATGACCGAGCATTCTGTCTCTGGGGCATCATTGCTCAGAACCCTAAAGCAGAACTGGTTAATGCGTATGAAGTGATAGCTCAGAAGATTGGTGTAAAACTACGTTTATTTATTCCCGAGTACTATCCGTTGCCCACTGAAATCGAACTTGCACGCCAAACATTGGAAACCAGTGGTATTACTCCTGGAAAAGATAAAATCGCAGTTATTCAACCTAAGTCAACTTCGCTATTACGCACGCTTCCAATTGGAACACTTGAAACACTGTTATATCAGCTTGAGAATAATGGTTGGAAGACAATTGTATTTTGGGATAATACAAACTTACCCGAGAAGGCCTCACGATTTGGCTACTGGACATCTCGTGATTTTCAACATTTAACCTTAAGAGAGCTTCTTGCTTTGGTTACTTTTTCCAACATTGTAATTGCCACAGATAGCATGATTTCTCATTTAGCAGCTGCTATGAATATACCTTCTGTATTGCTTTATGGCCCAATACAGGCAACTCTAAGATCATTACACTTTCCAAAAGCATACTCATTACAAGCCGATGTGACATGCGGTCCCTGTTTTCAACATGGAAATCGTTGTGCAATTCAAAAAAATGGGATTTCCCCATGCATGCGTAGGTTCAGTGCGGAATCTATAATGAATGCGGTAAATTCTGTTTTGAGTCCAAACTACCATCCCATTATACAGGAATCCTCTAATTTCAAATTGGAATTGGAAGGAATGAAATGCAGAATGTGTGGCTGCGAAGCAATGATGCCTTATGTAAGAAAGAAAGATACACTGTATTTTAAATGTGCTAAATGTGATACTGTACAGACTCACACTCCAAATAGTGGGCAAGATATTTTTGTTTTGCCGAAGCATCAGTTTATTGCAGGTCAAAATAAAAAGACCATTCGCTATGCAGCAAAAACCTTGATGATACTTTTGCCGACTGTACGTAAATTAGTATATAATAATGGCTGTCGTTCTCTGCTGCTTGATTTCGGCTATGGTGAAGCTCTTGCCTGCAAAATGTTGAAAGCAATAAATTTTGATGTAGAAATTTTTGAATCTGATCCTATTCAGTCTCAGCAGCCACAGACCCAATATAAACATTGGACAGACTTGGACCAGTTAATATCGTCGATGAAAAACGGGTATGATGCAATCACAATGTTGAATTCATTACAGTATATAATGGCAATGGATGTAGTATTCCCTAAAATTGTCAATTGCCTTAAGGCAAACGGCTGGCTTATATTAACATTATTTTCTATGGATAATATTGTATATTTTCGGCATACACCTATTATCGAAGCAGAAGGTTCTGGAGGGATTCCCTTAATCCCAAGCGAGACTGGATTAGATATATTCATGGCAAGATTTGGCCTCAGACGAATCTGGTTTTCAAAAATACCCAAACAAACAAGTAGTCTTTTTGTATATCAAAAAGAAGAACAAAATGTGATCGAAAAGAAAACGAGAATATAAATATGCCATTTCAAACTACTGAATGTCAACCAGAAAACATGTCTGGACCAATACAGTCACAGAAAAAACGAGTATATTACTATTTTCATCAACATCGGATTGGCGACAAGGTAGCCATTAGTGCGGCATTAAAATGGTATAAGGAACAGCACCCACAGGATTGGTTGATTGCAGTGGATGACTTTTGGTTTGAAAATGGAAAACAGCGTTCAATTCCATCTAATATTATCTTTGATGAAATTGTCAATGAATGTCTCTATAATACAACGCCTGCTGATGCAACACGTCTTGATTTTGGATGTATATGGATTCGTGTACCATGGCTTGCTCAGCAAGGGTATTACCCTTCAATCAAGGTGAGTAAGGAATGTGAAGAGCAAATGCTTAGTCGGTTTCGGTGGATGTGTTCTCCGTACGTGTGTGTGCATATTTTGGAAGATGCTCCATATAATCGAGGCAGAAATCATAATTTTACACAAATGGTTCAACTTATGAGATTTCTTTCTGGGAATGGGATGCATGTTATTCGAATAGGAAAATCATCCGGATATTTTTTGAAACAACAAACCGATTTGACTCGTTTGGGGCTTTCAGTAATGGAAAGTGCCTGCATCATAAAGCATAGCATCGCTTATATTGGTGGTGACACTGGTATGACCCATATTGCTTCCGCAGTTGGGGTGCCATGGATTCTGGCCATCTATGGGCCACCTCCTAATCAAAAACCGTGGCGAAATCATGCTAAAGCAATAGGTTGTAATGTAGATTTTTGTTCGTTGCCTTCTGTCCCCAAGGAGAGACGCACAGTCTTTTATATGCATGGCCATAAATTCTCATTGTCTAAGGCCATGGATACATGCGTAGAACATCTTTTTACGTCAGATGCACCATTACTTAGGTCAAAGTCACCTTAATTTCAGAAATGATACGGTGAGAGTTATTATTCTCTGTCTATAGAATTTGTACTTTTCTGTACAATAGAGTTTTTGCATATTAGGCAGTTTTTCTCATCACAGAAAATCCCGTCGCCATTGTTATCTTCAAGAAGTACCGGATTCATCCGGGGAGCATTGGGATCAATATGAAATTGAAGATGTTGAGCCAACTCTTCAGTCATGTGGTTGTTCATTTTTGCCAGCACATATATATCAGGATATCTAAGATATATAACGGTCTCATGAAAACCAGCACGATTCGCTATTGTACTAAATGAGCCATCTTCATAAGTTACGGCATTATCATCATCTGCCATTGCTGAACTAATTATTGCACCAGAAATGCCACGGCCAGTATATTTATCAAGTACTTTTCCTTTCAAAGGAATCCGTGCAAGTTCATCAGTGATAACTGTAATCTGTAACTTTTTATGCTCGCCATCGGCAATTTCAAATGGTTCATAATGAGTTGGGTGTGAATCGTAAAAATAAACCTCAGCTATGTATTTCCCAGCCGCTAATCCAGAAAACTGACAATGGTTCTGGAGAGGTTTTATAAACTTGCGAACTTCGTCACCTCCGGTTTTTTCACCGCGAAAAATCCTAATCTTACAGTATTCATCATCTATCTTCTCTCCCCTGACGAACAATGAGACGTTAACGTCAACAGATGCAGTTCCGCTTTTTTCAAGTAAAACAATAACAGTACCGTTGAAGGCCATACGATAGGGTCTTTTGCCTGTTTCATCCCTATAAAAAAATTTACTTTCATAATCCGGATGCCAAAGAATTAATTCCTCACGATTTCTAAGACGGGCATAGAAATTATTTTCATCCTTGTCGAAAATGCCATGTTCGTTTGTCTGCTTCCATGTCCCCCAGTGGCCTAAAACAAAACAACAATTGGCAATAGGTTCTTTTGTTTGAGCATCAAGAACTTTCAATTTCGCTTTTTTTGTGAAAAAGGAGACGCTGGTAGAATTTGATTTTGCTGATTGTTGGTTGGATTTTTTTGTGTTTTCAGTTGATATATTCTCTCCACTTGCCATTGGTAGTAATATAATGCCTGAAATAACAATAGCTGCCAGATTCACAATCCCAAGTTTTACAGTTTTCGGTATTGGTTTGTTAAGAATACGCTTAATCCTGTCAGCTAACGCTTTTTTCGACTCAACAATGCCTATCAATCGCAATGACAAAATGGTACGGCTAAAGGTCAGTTTAGAAATACTTAGCAGGGTTTCCGAATAGTTCTCGGCTTGCTCGCCTATAGCCACTAATACCATCTCGTCGACAGCCTGCTCCCTTACTTTGCGGATAATCGCATTGGCCAGCCAGAGCAGAGGGTTGTAAAAATAAACAATTTGCAGTATTGTCTGAAACAGACTAATCCATAAATCCCCCCGTTTTATATGAACCAACTCATGTAAAAAGATCAATTTTAAATCCTCTGTTTTCAATTTATCGGACAAGCCATGCGGAATCAGGATTGTTGGCCGAAACAAGCCGCAAACTGATGGACTGGCAACAATTGGTGATAGCTTCAATGCTGTATGGCTGCTTATTTTCATGTGTCTACGACAAAGATCAAAAATATCAAACATTGAATTATTTGGGTTCTTTGATTGAACAAGCAATTTCCTTACGAAGAACATTCGCCGAACTAGTAATAAACACATTACTATCACAACAGCCAGCCATCCCAAAAAAACAAAACCATGCCAAGTTAAAGAGACATTTCCTTGCAAAGAAGGTAGCACTATAGTATCGTTGGTAATTGGCTTTGGTAATACATTAAGAGAAGATCCTGTAATATGCATTTCTGAAAAGCTTGTCTTACCGGTTGGCCTATTATTTGGTAAATTCATCATCGGCTGCCTATCACCAGCAATGGAATTTTGATTAACGAAATTGGGGAGTACCTCTGAAAACCACCCCCCCAAACCTATTGGTGATAAAAGCGTGGTTGGCAATACAAGTTTAACCAAAACTAATGTCCAGAGACAATAACGAAATACTGCTCGGATTTTTTCCCGAAAAACCAAATCAAACACAAGCAATGCAATGATAAGTGCACAGGACTGGACTAGCATTGATGTCGAAAAATTAACAAAAATTTTACCGCTTAAATTTAAGAAGTCTATTATTTTATCCATGATATTATCTCCCTATTTTTAAAAATTCACTTTAATTATACCATTCTATTTTTGTTTTGAGCCAGTTTTTCTAAATTTTCTTTGTTTGATTAAATGTTCAAGTTGGTGATACTCTTCATCAGAAAGTTGGTCATTTTCAATTAAAAATTGCATCATAGGAGTAAAAGTTCCATCAAAGGCTCTTTTAAGTGTTCGTGCAATTTCGTTTTTGCAGGCACAATGTCGTGTAATAATCGAACGGTAGAGATAAAGGTTGCGAATTTTTTCAGCTTTTAAAAGTCCTTTTTTGACCATACGATCCATCATCGTTTTGACTGTGGTGTAAGCCCAGCCCTTTTGGGATTGGAGTGCCTCCTGTACTGTTGGTGCTGCACAAGGTTCCATATCCCACACTTTTTGGAGAATCATCCACTCGCTTTCGAAAAGTTCAAGATTTTCTTTTTTCATAATAATTCCTTGCATCTATTTGAGTAATGAATAATCTACTTTGGTAGATATTGCAAGCATAAAATGCATTCAGTGGAAAAGTTTCCCGAGTTCATTTTTAAACCGACAACAAATATATCTTTTAAAAACTTAGCCAACTAATAACATATTGGTATAGCATGAGTTATGAAGACTAAGAATAACTGTTTTTGGCCAATATTTTCACTATAATTCTGGGTTTTCTGTACAAAATATGAAAATTTTATGGATGCCTTATGAGAATTCGGTCTTTGACAGTGTTGTTAATGACGCCCGCTAACCGGCTTAACTTGGCTTTAATATTACAAAGATTATTTTTGCAGCCATTGCTCCATCGGTAGCAAGTTCACGGACTGACGTAGCACGGGGTCAACGTTTGTGTAAATTTTGTTCGTAAGTATCGGTGATGAATGTTCCAAAAGCCGCTGTGTAACAGCCGTTCATACTCCATTTTGAGCCAAAACCGAGCCAAAGGTTTTACGTAAATCGTGAAACTTTAAATCAAGCAGGCTGGCATCTCTGCATATCCTTTTCCATTTTCTTGGGCTGAATTTATCGCGGAATAGCTTTTCGCATCCAGAATTATATTCATCGACGAACTTTCTGACCTCTATTATAACAGAATGTGGCACAGGACGTGAACCCAAGCTTTTTCCGGTTTTTTTGCTTGCCGTGGTTATACAATTTCTTTCAAAATCAATATCAGAAATCTTCAACGAGTCAATATCTCCACGCCTCAAACCTGTTCCCAATGCCAATAAAACCCTCATTCGCATTGCCGGATAAGGTGTAGATGCTTCCAGCAGCCTTTTTATTTGAATATCATTCAGTGATTTGACAGGCCGTTCATCCTCTTTTAATTCCTTAATTTTTATGTTCCCATTCAAATATCTATTTCCCCTGCACCAGTTAACAAATGTTTTCAGATTTCTGATGTCCTTGTTGAGAGTCGGACGTTTTACCTCATTGCCTCTTTGCAGAATGAATTTGTCGATAACATTTTGAGTAATTTGTTTTGAACTGCATTGTCCTGCAAGCCTTGTAAAGTTTCTCAAAGACAAGGCAATTTCGTAAAGTGTGCCTTCAGTAACACCTTGGACTTTTTTGGCTTCCCTATACTCTGTGATCATTTGTTTCCAGTCTGCCGTTACCTGGCCTGTAAAAACATCAGAATTAAGTTGGGTATATTTGAGATGCTTGTAATGTTCAGCCAGTTCTTTACTGGGCAGAGCTTTTGCTTTACGATTTCCGCTTTCATACCAGCCAACCCACCAGCCGTTTATATTTTTCCGCTTGTAAATCCAAACCTTTTTCATAGTATCTATTGTATCGTAAATATAGAGGTGTGAATCAAGCGGCAAATTGAACTGAAAAACACATAAATCGGTGACAGTTTGGAGACATGCGATAAAGTATCAAAGTCTTATGCTTTGTAAGATTTTGTTTTAGAGGTGGTTATAAAAGGTAACGATTTGGTGCCTTCCAGATTATATATCTTATTACCTTTATATAATCTTGGCGATATTTGATTGGGTTGATGTAAACTTCGGCAGGGTGTTGATAGCGCCTGCAACATCCAGAAGTGTCGGATCCGTGTAAATGTTCATTGTTAAATGAATCGATGAATGTCGCATCGCTGCCTGTGCAACACGAGGTGCTACACCGGCTTTACTAAGATGAGTTCCAAAGGTATGACGCAGGGCATGAACATCAAGCGTTCGACCTCGCTCATCGGTTTTTTCGATTCCGGCAGCCGCGAGGTCCCGGTCAAATATACCTACCATTGAATCTGGCATATCAAATAGCGGCATGGTGGCAGACAGACGCAATGGTATAGTACTTCGTTGGAATTTTTCCTGCATGAATGTTCGAATTTCATCGGCAAGATCTTTTCGAAGCGGTATCTCTGCTCCGCGACCGGCTTTTTCATCTTTGGCTTTAAGTTCCAAGTAAGGCTGTTTGGCTTCAAGCCAAACTTGACCAATTGTAATACTTGCGAGTTCGCCCTTGCGAAGACCAGTTAATGCTAATACCTTGTATATTAATGAACGTTCATAT
>MHYA01000134.1 GCA_001825675.1 Planctomycetes bacterium GWF2_42_9
TCTTGGCTATGATACTTCTGCGGCTCCCAATACCACGGTCGGACCGGCGTGGGTGAAATTTGTATTTGATGATATTTATAAACTCGGCGAAGTGTGGGTATGGAATGGAAATCTGAGCGGCATTGGTGCCGATTACGGCATGCGTAATGTTATCGTTGAGTATTCTGTCGACGGAACTACCTGGTACACAAAGGGAACGTACGAATTTCCTAAGGGTACCGGTACGACTGACTACACGGGTTTTAGCGCATTTAATTTCAATGGTACAAGCGCAAAATACGTGGTTTTTACTGCTGCCGTTGCTAATGGCAACTGGGGTTATCCTAATGTTTATATGCTTAGTGAAGTTAGATTTAACGGTACAAGTGACTATGCCACCCAGGCAAGTCCAAATAATAATGCGTTGGAAGTGTCAATCAATGGAGATCTGGGCTGGGTAAAAGGCGACAGTGCCGCTATTACTAATGGGCAACAGGTCTATTTCGGCACCAGCTATTATGGGGTCTCTACTGCTACAACAACCATTGATCCGTGCGGTGTCTACAAGGGTACCCAGTCAACTTGCAGCTATGACCCCGGGACGCTTGCCTACGGCAAGACGTATTACTGGCGTGTGGATGAGGTTAACGGCGGCAATTCTTGGAAGGGTTGTGTTCGCCAGTTTACAACTAATTTTAACGACTCGGTTCACTGGGGCAACATAACTGCAACGGCGTCAAATGATTACAGCGGTGCTTATCCAGCCTCATTGGCCAAAGACGGCAGCGGTCTTGACGCTACTCGCTTGCTGAACTCGACAGAAGCAAGTGATATGTGGCTTGCTTTATCATCCGGAAATAGCAGCGCCACTCCCGACACTGTGTCAGGTCCGGCATGGATAATGTTTGAGTTTGACCATGTTTGCGAACTGGAAGAGATGTGGGTCTGGAACTGCAATGACGGAGTCAACAAGGCTCGAGGCCTTCGTGATGTAGTCGTGGAATACTCTCCTGACGGAGATACATGGTATGAACTTGGCGACTACACATTCACTCAGGCATCCGGTTCCGCCGATGATCCCGGATTTTCAGCGTGCGATTTCAACGGCGCAAAAGCGAAATATGTGGTTATCACCGCTAAAACTACTAACGGCAACTGGGGCGGCAGCAGCTACTATTCTTTGAGTGAAGTTCGTTTTTATGGTTCACAGAGCCAGACGGTCAATGAAGTACAGAGCGGGGTTCCATGGACAATGCAATATGATGTTGACAGTAAAAAGCCGTCGGAGACTGATGCCGTGTCATATTCAGATGGCACGACAGGTAGTATAACTGGTGTTTCTACCGGCTATGCGTCAGCGGATGCAAATTACCTCACCATAAACACATCGGGAACCAACACCTGGTGTTATTTTTCCCAGCCAACCTCAAATGGCCACATCGATATTAGTTCCACAACCGGCTACACGGTTGAATGGCGGGTTAAATTGCTTGATACCTCCGCCTCTGACGGCAGAATAGCATTATTAGCCTCATTCTGTGATGCGTGGCTTTCAACAAGCGACACGTATGACTATGACCACAGCGGAACGGTTGACTTTTCCGATTTTGCCACGTTCGCCTCTACTATTATGTGGACCGAAAATCTGCGTTCCCCTGTTATGGGCGGCTCACCGGAAGCTAATAAACTCTGGTATGCCGATCTGAGAAAACACGATGGCAAGATTTGGGCTGATCAATACTACAGGACAGCCGGCAGCGAAGTGGTTGTGGACAACGATGCCAGTAATCCTGCTTTCCACATTCTGCGTGTAACTGTTGAGAATAGCGTAGCAACTCTTTATGTTGACGGCATATATGCTTCCAGCGCTCCATTACACTCTGGCAGTGTCATACCTGTTTTTTTTGGTGATCCTACCAGTACTGCAGATGCCAATTTCATAACCGACTATTTCTATATTTATGACGGCGGCGGAATAACACCTAAAGAGTTTAGAGAACCGGCAAAAGACAGAAAGCGTCGAGTCATCTTTGATAATGATGGCGATGACATGCTCATGTATATTTACAATCCTACTGTTCAAGAGTTCTGGGACACTCGAAGTACTGGATTGATTGGTACACAAACAGACACGATCGTGTACTGTCCTACAAGTTCTGGCTTTGGGCAATTCACCTATAATACAGCTATTGGCGATATTCTTACCAGCAAGGAAAGTATCTTTTACAATAACAAGACCCAGGATTTTATTGATCAGGGTACTGATTCTCTTGAGATGGCGGTAGATTTCTGCAGGAACAATGACTTCGAGATATTCTTTGAGATGCGTATGAACGATATCCATGACGGCTGGGGAGCTGAAGGTTGGGATATCTTCTTTAACCCGTTGAAAGAAGACAATCCATCATGGCTTTTTGGCGCTAATGCCAGCGATAACCCTGTTAACGGAAGATGGACGGGCGTTGATTATACTGAATCTGGTATCCGCAGTTATGCCTATCAGTTCGTTGAGGAAGTTTGTCAAAACTACGATGTCGATGGTGTTATGCTGGACTTCTTCCGTCACCCTGTATTCTTCCAGAGCCATGCGGATGGCGGAGAAGCCAGCAGTGCAGAAAAACAAATGATGACCGACCTTATTACAGATATTCGCGAGATGGCCGACAGGGAAGGACTTAAACGAGGGAAGCCCATTCTTGTAGGTATTCGGACGCCAGACGATACTGTCTATGCAGGTAAGATAGGTCTTGATATCGCGACATGGATGGCCAATAGCTTAATTGACCTTTGGGTCCCGACAGGATATTACCGTATAGATGATATGGAGGATAGCATTGCTCTTGGGCATCAGTATGGTGTAAAGGTCTATCCGTGTCTGTCTGACCCACGTCTGTCGGATACTACAGCCAACGCATCTCGGACTTCAAACCGTGCATACTACGCTGAGGCGCAGAACTGGTTCCATAGTGGTGCCGATGGGATGTATTCTTTTAATTATTTCTATAATCATGTCCTATCCAACGCTTACCCCCGTTTGCGATATATTGGAGATGTGAATACCCTTGCCGGATTGGACAAAACGTATAGCACATCCATGCTTGGCTATGGTGATATCGAGTCAGCGCCGTTCTATTTAAACGGCGGCAAGAATTTCTGGAGTTATGACTTTGTAGCCCCCGAAAAGACTCTGGCTCTGCCCGCTTCCACAAAAAAAACCATGAACATTCTTATTGGCGAAAATGTCGCGGCTGCAACGCCTGATGTATTGCTTAGACTTCGTTTTGCCGCCGCTCCAACCGCCAGTGACTTGGCTGTTACCTTCAATGATCATTCGCTTGCCGGACACCGTAGGCTGGAACTTAATTCTTCTACGGGCTATACGGTTAAATGGCGAATCAAGCTGACGGAGGCCGATACATCCACCGGTGGTTACGCTGGCGTAATGTGCAGTCCGGAACCCAATAATTACTGGTATGTGTATGCTCAGCAGCATGATAACAAAAACTGGGTAGTGCTCAATGATGGCAGTGAAATCCAGCTGGATAGCGACAAAAATAATCCCGCTTACCACACTTTGCATGTAACCGCCTATAATGGCTATGCCAAGCTTTACATCGATGGCGCTAGCAGTCCCGCGGCTATACACGCGTTTCACGCAAAAGCCAGTTCGTCCTATCTGACATTTGGTGATCTGACCAGTACTCCAGACGCCAATTCTTATTTCGATTATGTGTACGCCTGCGATGATGGCGCCTATGCGCCCGCCGAACCAAGTTGGACAATGCGATATGATGTTAATGGTAAAAAACCATCGGATACTAATGCTGTATCATATTCAGATGGCACGACAGGCAATATAACTGGTGTTTCTACTGGCTATGCGTCAGCGGATGCAAATTACCTCACCATAAACACATCGGGAACCAACACTTGGTGTTATTTTTCTCAGCCCACCTCAAATGGCCACATCAATATTAGTTCCACAACCGGCTACACAGTTGAATGGCGGGTTAAATTACTTAGTACAGATACCGCTACCGCCAATTTGGCATGTTCCATCGGCGGCTCACCGGAAGCCAATAAACTCTGGTATGCTGATCTGAGAATGCATGATGGCAAGATCTGGGCTGATCAATACTACAGGACAGCCGGCAGTGAAGTGGTCGTGGACAACGATGCCAACAATCCTGATTTTCATACTCTGCGTGTAACTGTTGAGAATAGCGTAGCAACTCTTTATGTTGACGGCATATATGCTTCCAGCGCTCCATTACACTCTGGCAGTGTCACACCCGTTTTTTTTGGTGATCCTACCAGTACTCCAGATGCCAATTTCATAACCGACTATTTCTATATCTATGACGGTGGAGCAGTTGCACCTGAAACGCCATGGACGGCACGATATGAGGCTTCTTCACTTCCATCGTCAAACTCCGCATGCTCATATAGCGATGGAACAACAGGGCCATTGACAGTTTATGGTGAGTTCTATAGCTCTGTATACACATTAGATTCAGTTCAAAAAATACTGCATATAGACACAAAGAAAAATGACAGTAACGCAGGCAGTTACTTCTCATTTGAAAATGAACTTTGGATTCGCTATCCTGTAAATGCCGCTAATGTCAACGACGGCTGGAACAAAATTGAGATGACCCTTGGCGATGGCAAGCCTACGGCTACTCTTGAGGATCTCTTAGTCGAGGTTGACTATTGATGTGGGTAATCTGTCTGGCCCTGGCTTACACAATTTGGCGCATCTTTGTGCATGCCGTGGTACGCAGGATATTCCAGCTAGTGTAGTGCATCATAATACCTACTTAAGCAATTAAAAAGTGGACGTATCCATTTTAACGAAAAGACTGGATTCCCGCCTCCGCGGGAATGACAAGACTCTTCTTGTTCACTGGGCCAAGCGGGTGTTTAAATGTAAAGAAGCGTTAGACGCAGTACACTAGCATCATCGAGTTATCCTATGCAGGGGTACCGATGTTGGCAACCGAGCAGTATTTCCGGCAAATCAGGGGGTCATACTCAACTGTAGGCGATGCAATCGCACCCTGTCAAAATAAGAAAGATAACTTGCCCTAAACCATGAATGTGGACAATATAAATAACAAAGCCGTCATAATCTTCAGCTTGCAGCGAGACACTCATGTAAGAACTATTCTCCTAATAAGTTTGAAAAATGGGGAGTTTTGAGTAAATGATGCTTGACGCCCAAATGGTCAGCAGATATAATCACTGTTGTGATATCAGATATCAAATATTAGATATGAGCCAAATATAATCAGCTATGGAGACCGATTTTATGCAAGAAACCGCTTTCGCAAATATGGATGTTAAGATTTTAGAAGTTCCTACTATTGGAGAAACAGTTTTTCAGAACATTAAGCAGAGGATTTTGGAGGGTAAGTTATTACCTGGGCAGCGTCTCAAAGTTAGGGAATTGGCGGCACAATTAGGATTTAGTGAAATGCCGATTAGAGATTCTCTGCTCCGGTTAGAGTCGCACGGTGTTGTAACGAATAAACCGCACGCTGGCTATGTTGTTAGAGAATGGAGTGTAAACGATGTCAGAGAAATGTATGAATTGCGAGAAATGGGCGAGGGGCTTGCCGCCAAATTAAGCGCAGAACGTGCCACCGAGAAGCAGATACAGTCTTGCAAGGAAATTCTTGATGAGATGGCAAAAAATGTGAGTCTTTACAAGGAATGCACAGACGAAAAGCAAAGACTTGCCATTAGCGAGAAGGTAGAGAGATTGGATGTAAAATTTCATCGTGCGATTTTGATAATGAGTGGTAATAAACAATTAAATCAAATTTTTTCTATTATTACGGATAGGGAGTTTATTGTTTTAGGCGCTTATGCGATTGATAAAAGGCATGTTCTTGGTGATATATCCGATCTGTTCCTCGAAAAACATCGGAATATGCTACAACTTATCGAAAATAAGGATGCTGAAGGTGCGGAGAAGGCCGTAAGGAATCATATCGCTAATGCTCGCGCGGGAATATTAAAGTTTTTGTCCGAAAACCCAAAATTGAGTCTGAAAAGATAAAGGCGAGGACTTTATTAATTGGGTGTGTTGCCCAATACCTTAAGTACCCGCTAATTGTGCGTTTTTTTTTGGAAGGAGAGGAAATGAAGAAGGTATTAATTGGAGCAGTGATGATTCTGGTGTGGGCCGCAATCCCAGTCAATGCTGTTGTGATTGCATTGGAGACCAGTGAGAGTCACGCCGCCGGTACACCCTTGTGGAATGGTTTCGGTATCGGCTTAACTCCTGACGTTGGAAATTCATGGATTACGGGATATGTTCAGACGGGAGATGCGCCGGTAGTAAGTAACAGCGTTGCCTATCAAGGTACCAATAGTATCTACACCAGGCGACTTGCAGGCGGTTTGGGCCAATACGCCGAAATAGACAGCGGAGTTGCAATTGATGTAACTAAGCAGTATGTAGTATCTTCCGCGTACTATCGGCCTGATAACGGCGATACCCGGCATACTGGTAATATTTATTTTGATGCAGGCCCGACGAATACTAGTTTGGGTGGCTTGAACACGAATGCTAGCACAAATAAGATCAATTATATGAACCAAAATGGCGCTTGGATAGATACTGGATATCTTCTGTCGCTTAATAAGTGGTACATATTGAAGATGGTTCTGACCATTGGCGTTCAGGATTTGTCGGGCAACTATGCAATGACCTATGATGCCTTCGTCACCGATACATTTTCGGGTGTTACGACGCAACTGATTTCTAATATTAACGTCCAATCTACCAAAAATCTCAAGCCCGCTGATATTGCCTATGGGTTTGGCGCACTTATTGGCCCAGGAGTTGCGGCTGCGGGTTCGGCAAACTCCACCTATTGGGATAATGTCAAGCTTGAAGTAATTCCGGAGCCGGTGACTGTTTGCATGCTTGGTCTGGGCATGGCTGGTTTACTTTGTCGTAAGAAAGCATAAATTATGAAATGGTCTTGTGACGCGGGTGTCTTAGCCCGTGTCACAAGATTAAGGTTAATAAAACGTTATTTATTTTGTATTTCGGTGTCTTGGGAGACGAATTATGAATGTGACGAAAAGGTATCAAAAGGGATTTACTTTAGTTGAGTTGCTGGTGGTAATCGCGATTATAGCGTTATTGCTGAGCATGCTGATGCCTGCCCTTGGCCGGGTGCGAAATCAGGCCAAACAGGTTTTATGCATGTCATATGCTCGACAGTTCGGTCTGGCTTCTATGGCTTATGGTCTGGATTTTAAGGATAAGGCAATTGCGGGCCGCTGGGCGAATGGCGGTAATTGGATCGACATGAATACATGGTATTCAAATCTGACGCCGTATATGGATGCGAGCAAGAAATGGCGGAATGATGTATGGAGCATCCCTACCACAGAGGCTCGTCGATATAACGAGATATGGAACAAAATGAGATGTCCGGCTGAAAAGGAAAGACAATCGAAATTCAGTAGCTCATCGCAGGGCGTTTCTATACAGACCTATGCTTATCATTATGCCGCCAATGCAAATGCTCTGTTTAGTAAGGGCTATGGGCTCTTTAACTGGTATACAGGAGAATCTCGTAAGTTAAGTAGTGTGAAAAACGCATCAGGCATGTTGATGTTCACAGACATGCGCGACAATGAGTATACTTATTCAGGAAACTATTATTATTGCGTATCTAATAGGCAGCAGTGGGACCCGGAGTGGTTCATACCGGACCGCCATCCGTCGGGATTCTGTACTACTTTTGTGGACGGTCATGGCGATATTGTTAAGTCGGAAATAATCCGCGACGCAAAGAGAGAATATATTACTGACAATATCTGGCGTGCTAAATAATTATTGTATAAAAGTTGATTAAACCAACTGTCATGACCAACATGGCTTTTGAATGCTGATACTCGCAGATACATTGATGCGTGTGAAAATCTATTGAAGTAGTGATTATTTAAATCGAACTTGCATGACTATAGTCATACACAAGTCATAAAAATGCATTTTTAAGAGGAGAATTAAGATGTTTAGAGGTTTTGTTATTGGTTTAATGTATTCAGGCCTGTTGGCAGGGGCATTGCAGGCTGGAGTGGCGCTGAATCAAAACTTTGATGGCTTACAAGTTGGGCCATTACCTGTGATGCCGGCTGGTAAGGGTTCATTGAGCAGTATCGGAGGCTTGTGGTCGTCGACATTTGCAACTTCAACAAATCCTTCAATTGCGATACAGGATCCTTATCAAACTTTCAATTTATCTGTGTGCTTAGAGAACAACAATATCTGGGCATTGGGGCAATCAAATGTTGCGCCAATTCCTTCGGGTACGCCTTTTATCCTGTCATTTTCGCAATTCTATAAAAATCTGAATAATGCAGCGAAAGAAATCGGTTCTTCTTACCTTTATGCAGACAATAGCAATGTAAGTGCAACCTCAACAGGGATTGCTATATACAATACAACCCTTTACCATTTATTTATTTTTAATAAAGAGGTTGGCGGTTGGGTTGATGTGGGGACAACATTAGCTGATTGCAATGACAAGTGGGTTGATTATAAAATCCATGTGACCACATGGAACGATGGGACGGGCTATGGGCGATATGACCTTTGGTTAAAGAAACAGGGGCAACCCTGGCTGAAAGTGTTTACAGGTAATTCATTCAACACCCTTGGTAACGGAGTAAATTCTGTGTTGCTCAGGCCTCGCGGTGGTACAGGCGTGATCAATAATTTTGATAGCATCTCGATTTCCACCAGTCCGCTTGACTGCCAGAGCGTAATTATAGCAGGGGCGGGTTTGGGGGCTGCGGATATAGATCAAAACTGTAAATTAGATTGGGACGATTTTACTTTGTTGGCTACTAACTGGCGAAAAAGCACGATTTATCCGCAGGTGCAATGGGATTATAAATGGGACTGCGATGATCTGCCGGAAGATCACAATGCAACGCCAGGAAGAAAAATGTATCATTATATTAAGTCGGGAGAAGTCCTTCCTGAACGTTCTATAAGTAACGGGATTTACACGTGTTCGAGTAGTGAACCTGTTGGTGGTGGGCTATCGGTGTCTGGCTATGCCAGAACGGCAAAGGATCTTATCGATGCCAATCGGCCACTTATGGTAGAGGCCCGCTTCAAAGTTGATGTTGTCTCCGGAATACGTAGTAGCATGAATTATTTTATCAGTCAGGAAGATGGTAGTAATGATCGAGCGAAAAAATTTGTCTTTGAACCGGATTCTGAGTATGCCAATGCTCAAGGATGGCAGACAGTAAGATTTGTTTCATACACAACTGGCGAAAAGCTGAACAGAGTTGAATGCTACAGCCTTGATGAAAACGGCACTTGGATGTTAATTGGTGCTGATGCTGTGGAACCGTCGTCTAATGCATACTGGGATTTCGTAGCTAGCGGAGATTTAGGCACTACTTGCCAAGGTGTATTTCATCAAGATTATGACTATTATACCCAACAGGCCGAAGATATAAACGCTTTTCTAGAGGTAGTCAAGGTTAGGCGTGCTGATATTAACAACGATGGTGTTGTGGATTTTGAGGATTTAGCGGTACAAGTATCTGTGTGGTTACAAGACGTTAATCCTTGAAAAGAATATACTGGAGATGTATCAAGAGCCGTTTCGGTAAGTCTCCGAAACGGCTCTATAAATCGGCCTTAATAAGCACTCTGAAGTTGGCCGCTTGTATTTTGGGCATGCTTTTTTGTTTTACGCTGAACTATTCTTCGGTAAGAGGTGCATTTCTACAGTTCTTAACAATTATATTACTTACATCAGTACACATATAGGTAATAAGATAGAACTTCATTTATAATTCGCTAATAGCATTTTAGGGTTTATATGTTGGAAAGAATTGAATATTGGGATTATTTTGTAATCGGGATATACATGCTTTTAACTTTGGGCATAGGAGTGTGGTGCGCCCGAAAACAAAACACTAGTGAGGAGTTTTTGCTTGGTGGTCGAAAACTACCATGGTTTGTTGTAGGCATCAGTTATATGATGGCATTACTTAGTACGTATTCACTGGTCATGGTACCGGGTGAAATTTTTAATAATGGGTTGTCGTATTTTGTGTTGCAGTTATTTTATCCGTTAGGTTCCTTGTTGGCATTTTATATTTTTATTAGGTTTTATTTCCGATTGCAATCTTTTACACCATTTGAGTATCTAGAACGACGATACGACAAAGGAATTCGCTTATTGATCAGTGGAATATATTTCTGGAGCCGCATATTATATCTGGGTATGGTATTATTTGCGACATCAAAAATTTTTGAGGGTGCGGCCGGGTGGCCAGCATGGATGACAATTGTTGTTATAGGCATTGTTACTATTATTTATACTGTTATAGGTGGCAGAAAAGCTGTTGTTTGGACCGATGTAATGCAATTTGTGGTTCTACTTGCTGGTCTGTTGTTTGCCGTCTATGTTTGTATTGCAAGTGTAAATGGTGGCTTAAAGGAAATTTTGTCGTATTCTTTTCAGCACGGCAGGGGTCCCTCGCGATATCTGGAAACAGATTTTTACAAGATAGATCCTTATATGCGGCTTAGTTTTTGGATTCTCCTGTACGGGATGATAAGTGATACGATGACTAACGCGAGTTCTAACCAGACAACTGTTCAAAGCTTGTTAAGCACCAGTTCGTATAAGAATGCGGAAAAAGCTATTCTCACAAATGCAGGATTAAGTTTGCCTTTTATTTTTATGATGTGGCTGATAGGCTTCGGCATGTTTACATATTATGCTCAGTATCCTGATCCCAGGGTCACATCGGGTGATGTGGCGTTTTATACGTTCGTCGGCACACGCTTACCCACACCTATACCGGGATTGCTGCTTGCGGCGTTACTGGCAGCAGCAATGTCTACGTTGAATGCGGGCTGGAACAGCATTTCAGCAGTTTGGCTTAAAGAATTCCACCAGAAGTATTTCAACAACGCTATGAGCGAAATGAGACAAGTCTTTATTTGCAGAGTTGCTGTTATAGTAATTGGTGTTTTTTCTATGATTATTGGACTTGTTGTAACCATGACCAGTAATATATATAGTCAATCTGTCGTTGAGGCCGCAGCAATATTTTCAGCGCTAAATGTTGTAGCCCTTCCTGCATTCTATTTCGCCGTTTTTTCTAATCGTGTTACTAGTAAAATCATCTGGTTTATGGCATCTTTTTGCTGGGGGATAGATCTGGGTACAATCAGATGGTATACTGCTAGCCAGAGCGGTTTAATTGGAATGATTCCATATAGTTATATAAGTATACCGGTTGTGGTCTTTATAATTTTGTTTATTCTTTCAGCGATTATCCGATTCCGGTGGATTATCGCTTCGCAAATCCTTAAAGGATCATCGCTTCTTTCACTTGGTTTTTCCGTGTCAATGTTTATTTGGTATGTATATGCAAATCATCTCGGCGGCGGCAAGTTAAGTTTTCAATGGGTAGTATTTCCTGGAAGTATTGTTTTTCTGGTGGTTGGCACCATTGCAATTAAGCTGTTTGGAAAAACACCCCACCCAAGCAAGTATATGGGGCTGACATGGTCAACATTGAAAGAGAAAGTAGGCTCGCACGCAATGGAAGAAAAAAACGAATTTTGTGAAAAAAAAAATTAACGCCTGATCTTAAGTGGTTTGCATGGATAGACGTTGTTATAAAACAAAACCCAATTTGAAATTCATTGCTGGAGTCTCGATGAAAAGAAAGAGGTCTATCCAATATCAAATGTCTGCTCTTAAAATAATTTTTATTGGGCAAATACTGGCATGGGCATTTTTATCGCAGTCCGCGATCGCGGAAATTCAAAAAAACAAAGCTGAAAGCCAATTCAGTTCAGTCGCGGGTTCGGGTAATTACCAGAAAGATTTGGCTACACGAAAAAAAGCGGCACGTCAACAGCGGCGAATTATCCAAAATAATGATGGCGATGATATATTCGGTTTGACGTTTGGATTGCAGAATACGCCGTGTACCAGAGAGAATTTCTTGAAACTGCGGTGCTTTGGATTAGAAGAAACTCAGGTTGATTCGATTTTCTATTGTTGGCGGCCTGCTGGCGGTAAACTGCTTGATTACGGTAATTTTACGGAAGCAGAGTTAAGGACAGAGTCGCCATTATGGAATAAAGGCAAAACTCAAATAGACAGCAAGGCCTCTTATGCGTTATTGTCGCAATCTATGGACATTATGATTGACTTTGCCCATCGCAACGGAAAAGAACTGTTCTGGTCTGTTCGCATGAATGATGTCCATGATTCTACTGATCCGAGATTGTTCTCTAAGTGGAAAACAAATCATCCCCAGTGCCTCATGGGTCAGAAAAAAGATAAATTTCCTTTTGGTGCCGAAGCATGGTCTGCACTGGATTATACCCAGTCGGAGGTTCGGGACAGGATGTTTTCAATAGCGCAAAAGATTTGCAGTAATTATGATATCGATGGTATCGAACTGGATTTTTTCCGCCATCCACTCTTATTCAAACCACAAATGTTCGGTCAACCGATTACTCAGGAACACTGCGATATGATGACGGATCTGCTACGGCGGATACGCCGAATGACCGAAACAGTGAGCGCAAATCGTAACAGACCGATTTTAATTGCAATTCATATCCCAGACTCAATAGGATATAACAAGGCAATTGGGCTTGACCTACGGCAATTGCTGAAGGAAGATTTGGTTGATATGGTTATTGGTGGTGGAGGCTATTTCCGTCTGGAACCTTGGGAAAATCTGGTTTCATTAGGAAAAGAATACGATATTCCTGTATATGCTGGTTTCGATGCACTCAACCTCCAAATAGCTCCTAATAAAGGATCTCTTGGGGAGAAGTTGTATAACGAAGCAGTGCAGGCTTGGAATGCTGGGGTTGATGGCATATATCTATTTAACTGTTTTTCACCGCGAATGGATATTTGGAAAAAACTGGGGAGTTTGTCCATCCTAAAAAAACAGGGGTACGATCCTGGTTATCAACCTTATGCGATTCCTGACGCAGGTTTTGAATATTTTCTAAAAGGGGGAAATAAATATTTTTATGCGGTCAGGATAAATGCGAAACGCAACATTTTTATCGGCTCTGCAATAATCGAAATGCAATTTCCAGATTCGCAATATGAAATCTTTTATAGTTTGGATGGCACAGAGCCTAATATCGCCTCTTGTCGGTATCAAGGTCCTTTTGCTATCGATAAAACAACTACCGTAACCGCTCAAGCATTTAATAAGCATGGCATCAAAAGTTGGCCATCCCAGCAAAAATTTATAAAAGCCCAAAAAATACTGCGTCCTTATGATAATGAATTACCCGCGAAAATGCAGAGACAGCCCATAGGCAGCGAAATTAAATTAAATTATGATGTTCCTTTTTTCCCCAAAGAAACCCAAGCCGCTTTATATCTGACCATGGGGGATGTTGATGAGCAAAAGGAAGTACAAATATTTATCAATAATCAAGGCCCGCTCTCTCCTCCGAAAGAGATTGAATCGCCTCTTCGTCCCTTGTCAGCCATCTTATCTTTGCCAGTCGGGTTTATAAAGCCAGGGAAGAACCAGATAAGATTAGTTTTTGCAAATAATTTAAATGGTAAGACGGTAGGATTTTATGTTGACGACGCACAAGTGTTGCTGTTTTTTTGAATTTCTAAGTCATATTGTAACAATAAGGAGTTCGCATTATGTCGCAAAGAATCGTTGTTAAGGGACGTGCTATCGGTCCTGATGAACAGATTTTTATAACTGCTGAAATTGGTGCTTCACACATGGGTGATTATCAGGCTGCCCGGGAGTTGGTCATTGGCGCTAAAAAAGCTGGCTGTGATGGAGCAGACATGTTTCTCGCCAGTCCAGAAGATTTTAATCATTGCGGCGCTCCGGATTGGATTGAGGCTTGGCGGGAACAATCTTTAACACCGGAACAATGGCACGACCTATTTAATCTTGCCGAAGAAATTGGCATTATTCTCTATGTAACCCCACTAGATATCCCCAGCATCAAATTAGGCTTGAAACTCGGATCGCCCATGTTCAATATTAATTCCGATGTTGTTAATGACCTGAGAATGCTGGAGTTGATCGGCGAGGCTGGTATTCCGGTCAGTATGCATGATATAGGTATAACATTGAGTGAAATAGAAGCTGCTATTCAAACGCTCAAAGCATCAGGTTGTAGCGGTATTATCCTGCTTCATTCTACGCGGGAAGGTAAGATGGACGAGTTGGGCTATTCTGCATCAAACCTGCGGGTGATGGATACCTACCGAGCAGCTTTCTCCCACAAAAATGTACAGGTTGGTTGTGTGGAACATACCGACAGCGATTTTCTGATTTATGGCGTAGCTGCCCGAGAAGCAGTGATGATTTCCAAGCATATTATCACGCGGCACTCAGAAGGAGCGCCAGACGATTCCATTTCCGTAGAATTACGCCATTTGCAGGAAATGGTTCATAATGTTCGGATGGTGCAGAGTGCGTTAGGCAAAGGCACTAATTGTATTCTTCCCAGTAAAGCGCCTGGATCTGAAATTGCAAGTGTACGCGCAAAAATTCTTGTGGCTGGCCGAAACATACCTGCTGGCAAAATGATCGATAAAGACGATGTTGTGGCCAAACGGAAGTGGGTGCCGGGAGGTATGCATCCATGGAAAATGCGTGAGCTTTATGGCTCTCAAGCAAAGCAGAATATCGCCAATGATGAGGTGCTCAGCATTAATATGTTTACTAATTTTGTGTATGCGGATTATAAATACCCGCACATTGATATTTTTGAGAATGATTCCTTAAGGAAATAATTTATAAGTGCAAATAATAGAATTGAAATATAAGCACAAGTGATCCCAAAACTTTGGAGTAAAATGACGATATAACCAGTTGAATCATGGCGAGAAGGTTTGCAAGATGATATTTGTAACGAACTGTAAGACGGCGAAATTATTTTGATTCTGCTCTTAAGCAACGAGATCATTTCAATGTTGCGTTCTTTCAAGTCTTTGGTCAATGCCGTCCGTATTTTGCCAATGACTTCCGATTTGTTTCACGGCTGGAAATATCGATGGCAAGCGTGGTGGATATTAATCCGGCAAATCTGCCGATGAGTATTCGGTTCGCAGAATCCAGAGTATGCCATTGAGAACATCTCTTGGGTTTTGCGGCGACCTGCCTGACTTTCCAGTCTGTACTTTTGGCTTGCGAATGAGTTTTGCAATTCGTTGTCATTGTTCGTTTAAGGCTTTGGGATAGATTTTAATATTACACCAGTCTAGCTTTAAATATACAATATAAGAAAGATTCTTTTACTATGAATGTTGATAACAATATATGTGTATCAAAATCCAAATTTGGTTCGCATGGATATGAATTCAACGATATTTGTGGAATGGTGTCCTATTTAAAAGAAATCATTTATTCCAATGTCAGTAGTGTTGTAGAGCGTTGCGACAAACATGAAGATTATATTTGGATTGACACAAAATATAATGTAATAGACGGTTTAGAATACCAGATAGATGACAAAATTCACGGCCAGAATACAATATACGCATGGATTCAGGGACGCGGCATCGAAGCTCTTGCAGGCCATATTTCTTATTTAAAAAAATACCACGGCAATGAGTCCACGGCACTTGTTGGGCAAATCCGGAACATCTTAAAACTAATACTATTTCAACTTTCAAAAATCAGAGCACAATGCGGAGGTCATGTTTATTTTTTTATGGACCAAAGCGGAACACCTTTTACTTTTGATGAATCTGGAAATAGAAAGCCGACAGTATTAACAACTCAGTCACCGTATAATTTCAGCGATTTGTTTTGCGCAAAAGGAATGTATGCCGCTGCAAAAACCACAGAAAATCATGATTTAGCCTCTGAAGCCAGAAAATACTGTCTTGATGTAACAAAAGCCATTCAGACTTATACAATTGTTTCGGACCAGTACCAATTTGATAAAAATAATCCTGTTGGCCAGGTAACTGGTAGAAAATCGCATGCTTCGTTTATGATTCAAATTGGAGCTATGGCTTTGATGGTTTCGCATGAAAAAGATAATAGTTTTGTTGAGACCGGCCTGAAACTTATCGAGTATGTATTGGATAATTATGTCAATACGAAGAATAAATTTAGCAAGTTGGAAGAATTTGATTTCGTTGAATTTCTTGATAGTGAGAATCAGCCATGGTCGCAAGATGGGAAAATCATTTCTGACCCCGGTCATGCATTGGAGTTTGTAGGCTTGGCATTCAAATTCACAGATACAGTAAAAAGATTACGAATTACCGATTGTGATCAGAAAAATCGTCTTTGCAGGATTGAATCCGTACTTCCAAAAATATTTAAACAGAATTTCCGGAATGGCTTCCAACCGCAGTTAGGTGGCATTTGCAAACTGTTTGATTTAATTACGCGTAATCCCATAAATAGCGATATGCCATGGTGGTCTTTGCCTGAAACAATAAGAGCTGCTCTTTACTGCTGGCAAAATGAGCCTTCTGTATCTGCCAAACAAAACTACCTTGAAATAGCAAATGAGTGTTCCCGCTGTTTTAAACTGAACTATATTGTGTCCGAAAGAGACATGATGCCAATTCAAAACCGTTGCGGGGATGGCAAAATAGCCCACACAATACCCGCCATACCTGATAACGACCCTTGCTATCATACAGGATTATCATTAATTGATTCAGTAGAAATTATATCAAATTTGTTTACTGTTCATGATTAACGGATGTAATAAAACATTTATTAAAGAGAAAGATTGCAATAATGATGGATACAAAAGAAATCGCTGCCTTGTTGGTTCACATCTCTGACTGGACCCTCCAGCACAAGATTGGAACCGGTTCAATTTATGATATGCCCAAAGAAGATATGGCAGTAGTTGAGGGTGCCAGTATTTTCATAAATGACGGTATTTTCATAAATGGTAATTTTGCCAGAGTTTTGATGTGTACTTATGAAATAACCGGAGAAGAAGCATACTTGAACGAGGCAAAACAATGGTGCGACTATCTGGTGTATAAAGCCGCTAAGTATATTAAAACTTCAAAGGGCAATGAGGGTGTTTGGTGGTGGGATTTTGCAAATCACGATATCTATTTGGCTGATACGGGAACGGCCCTTCACGCTTTGTACAAAATATATCCTTATCTGGATGAAAAAAGAAAAAAAGATTATTTGAGCGTTTTGGAAAAATTTTATCTGTTCGTTTCAGAAGGCTGTGAGCATGATCCCAGACGCCGCTGCGAACAGGGATCTGCAGGCTGGATAATCAAAGAAGGTAAAGATTCAGGCGCTCTTGGTGTTGGCTATCTTTCCGAGCCTGTGCATCCGTCCGAAAAGGGATTTGGCGTTGGTGGTGGCTTAGGTTGGCTTGAAATGCGGCCGTATACTATAAGTACCGCCACGGTCGGCGCTCAGACTTGCTCTTTTCTTTATAAGATGACAGGTAATCCCGTTTACAGAGCCACAGCGTTGAACGCAGCCAATTGGCTCCTTAATGAATTTACTGAAAAGGGCAATATTCCATATAGGATCGCAGGGAAGGTTTTGGAAGACTTTGTTTTTCAGGGGATCCATTATTCACTGGAGGGGCTTTTAACCGCATGGCTATTTCTTGATGACGATGAGTATAAGCGAAAGCTGATCAAGGCTGCCCCAAGTATAATGAAATTTGTACTTTCTGTGCAGAATGAAGATGGTTATTGGGGAAAGGCACGTGCTTACGATGGTCAAAGAAACGCGTTTTTAGCACACTTTTTGCGTTGGTATTATGAAAATGTTAAAAAAGACGCAGCCGCAAATACGGCATGCGAAAAATTTGTTTCATATGTTTTAAATCCTTCAAATACTTATTATTACGGTGTTGGAAATCTGATCAGGGTTACCGGATTTGTTGGCTTGGTTTTTGCCAGTATGATCTATTCTGAACTTGATATTCGCAACCCTGATAAGAAGATTCCTCTTCTGAATTACAATATTAATGAACTTAGATATATTGCTCAAAAATGGACGTCCAGCCCCGATCAATTGCAGCCGAGGCAAAAATAGCCTTTGGTATAATGGACACAAGATAACATTCGATGTTCAACACTAAATAGATTTTGTGAGTTCATACTATTCCACAGAGAAAAAAATATTTTAGCTCATTGAGCAAACCTGTTGTCGAACAGGGACTTAAAGTCGCACGCGATATTGCTGATTGGATTTGTAATGTCCAGTCACCATGGGCAGAAGGATCATCAGTGCCGGGCATAATACCTTTTTCTGTTGATCATCTGGACAGTGAAGTGCCGGCGGCAAGCTGGAATTATGCGTTTACATCTATGGGGCTGGCAGGTGCTTATAAAGCGTTTAGGGATGAGAGATATAAGGCGGCCGCGACACGGTTATGCACGGTGTTGAAGTCTTTCCAGATACTTGATCCATTCCACAAGGAACATTATGGGGCAATTCGCGAAATCTCGCCGATATGCCCTTGGTGTTATACTCGCGATGCAATATCTGGTGGATGGGGATTCATTGAGATGTATCGCTTCACCGCAGAAGAAGAATTTTTAGAACGCGCCAAGCACTTCGGGCACTGGGTCCTTCGCAAGGGTATGGATGAGGAAGGATATCCATGGTTCGGAGTACAGTTGGAGCCACAATTTTATCCTCATACTGGCAAGCATATTGAAAATCATATCCAGGGGAACTTTCAAGGAGGTGGGCTGAATTTTTTCTATCAACTTTATAAAGCTACTGGCGATAAAGCATGGTGCAAGCCAATGTCGGGCATCGCGGATATCTTTGTAAATCACGTGCAGCAGGAGAGTGGCTTTTTCGTGAGTGTTTATCGAGCCACCAAAAAGCCGGTTGCATCAAACGATGCATATGCTATGTTGCATCGCGGCAATGATGATTTGGGAACGCTCGGTCTGCTCTGTGCTTACCATGTCACAAAGGACACAAAATATCTTGCTGCCATCAAACGCTTTCTCGAAGCGGTGTGGGCATCACAAAGGGCCGACGGCTTCTTTGAAGAATCTGTAGCGGCTACAGCCGTTATATTAAATGCGACATATCAGACGAAGGACTTTGTTGAAATTGAAGGCCTTGATAATACAAAAATCGAATTGGCACTCATGGCAATGCTTTCAACACAAACTTCTTATAGCCATCCTCGTATGCGAGGAGCATTACGGGAACATTGCGGGAATCCCGATTCACTTGTGACAATGAGGGCTAACTGTTATGCATTAATACTGTTGTTGAAACTTTTTGCCGGTATCGGCGAATATCTTTGTGATTGATTCTTTTATAATTTTTGATGGCAGGAGGTCATAATGACATTGACGTTTGGATGTGATACACAAAAAAGCGTCTGCTTTTCATTGATGAAAATGTGCTTGCTGACAGTTTTGTATTCTGTGCATATATGGCTACAGTGCTAAGCAAATAAAATGTGTTTTGTTCAAAAGAGAAAATTTCAACAAAAAGGAGTGTGTAAATGAACTTGAAATCACGCAGCACTATTCTTTTTATCGGAGATAGTGTTACAGACTGCGGTCGAAACGAACATGCGTATGGACTGTTGGGTAATGGCTACGTCAATTTTGTTGGTAACTGGCTTTATGCCAAATATATGGAGCTTGATCTCAATGTAATCAACAAAGGTATAAGTGGTAATACGGTTCGGGATATTAAAGGACGCTGGCAAAGCGATTGTATAAATGTTAAGCCTGATCTTTTAAGTATACTGATTGGCATAAATGACGTTTGGCGCCGCCACAGAGAGCCTGAACGAATTAAGGAATCAGTTGCGCCAGAGGAGTATCAAACAACATATCGTCAGATACTTGATGAGGCGGTCGAGAAAATAGAGTGCAAGATAGTGTTGATTGAACCATTTATGTTCTGCAATGATATCAATAATCCCATGTTCAAGGATTTGCAGACCTATATAAGTATCGTTCGTAATCTTGCTAAAGAATTTAATGCACTTTTGATACCAATGCAGGATCTTTTAAGTATTGAAATGAAAAAAGTGCATCCAAATAAATGGGCAGGCGATATGGTTCATCCATACACATGGTCTCACGCTTGGATAGCACAACGGTGGCTTGAGTATTCGCAGTTTTAAAAACCCTGTATGGAACTTATCGCGGAACCATTACATTATAAGGGAAGTTTAAAAAGTCAACTAAATTTTCCTATTTATAGTGTGTGTGCTTCATTTTTGATTTTTGCCCAGATATAGCTTGGGAACTTCTC
>MHYA01000135.1:0-2070 GCA_001825675.1 Planctomycetes bacterium GWF2_42_9
GTTGTCAATCCAAGGACGACCACCTTTTCTTGTCTTCTTGAGTTCTGGCAGTAGCGGTTCAATTTTGGCCCACTGTTCATCCGTAAGTTTCCAACGCTTTTTCGATTTCTCCTTAGCCATCGAAAGACTCCTTTCGATAGCGGTGTACCATAGTATTGTAGATGGCGCAAGTACAAAATATTCATTTGCTTAGGTTATGAAATGGCTTCTAATCATTTTTATTAATGATAACTCATCAAGGCCCAGAGTGCGCGCCTTGGGCAAAAAAAACAAATAAACACATTAAAAACTTTGTAGGAGAAATAAAATGAACAAATCTAAAAATGAATTCCGGGAGCAATTTGTTAATGCATGGTCTTCAAGTGGAAATCCGTTGTCAAACCTGCGGACAATTTTCAACACGATCGGTGTACCTACACTTAAATCCTTCCGGGCTATTGTGGAAAAGGATGCGATCAGTTTAACAAACGAAGCCAAACTCAGTGCAATTTTTACTAGCTGGCCCGAATTCAATAATTTACCCTATGTATTGGAAAATTTAATAGCTCAATCCAATATACATGATTACAGCTTGCTGTTTTTACATGACTTGAGGGTTCAAGCCGAACATGCCCATAAAAGTGTTATTAATTTGCAAGCCCTTTGGGAAGATATCAACCAATCAACTGAAAATATCGAAAGCCAGCAAGCTTATTATGAAATGCAGTTCAAAACTGTTTATTGCAACGTCAATAGCCTCTGCCTGGAAATCCGTAATATTCATCTGCCTATTTTGATTTCTTTCATCAGAACCTTGCAAATTTCAGATTGTCGACCCGAGTACCTAAGTCTTGCGGAATTTATGCGTAAATATTGTGAACCGTGTTCAGAAAGGCTTGTTAAAAGCAGAGTAGAGACCCTCCTTGCGTACAATCGTAAAAAAAGGCTTCAATTGCCAGCTCACAGGCGTGACTGGAAACCAGGTCAGCAGAAGTATTATTTAGCCCAAAATTTGAGTTACAAATGGCCTGAGTATCTAATTAAGTGTCCGCTTTTACCCAAGCTGAAATGTTAAAAAAAACAAATAAGCGCCGCTAAACCCCGGAAAGCGCGTGCGATGCCTGGAAATAGTCATTTACCTCTCTTATATAGTAATCAGCGAACTTTGATTTACAACGTGCTCTCTGGCTCTTTTAAAAGTGAATAATAAAAATATGTAGATCAATGCGATGGGGCAGCCCCTACCGCAGAACTGAAATAATGGCCTTGCATCGGGCAATCGCCCCAGTTCGGTACTGTATTCAATATGAACATTATTTAAGAAAGGTTTTTATGAAAATTGAAAGAATAACAGTAAGTAAAATTAATCCTGCACCTTATAACCCTCGCAAAGATCTCAAACCTGAAGACCAGGAATACAAGATACTTCTTAAGAGCATGGATACTTATGGTTGTGTCGTGCTTCTCGTCTGGAATAAACGCACCGGTAATCTTGTAAGTGGCCATCAACGATTGAAGATACTGCTTGCAAAGGGCGTTACGGAAGTTGAAGTCGTCGTAGTCGATCTGTCACTTGAAGATGAGAAGGCACTAAATCTGGCTCTCAACATGATTTCAGGTGACTGGGACCAGGATAAACTTGCCGCCCTGCTCGAAGAATTGGCGCAGGTGCCAGATTTCGATGTTGAACTTACCGGCTTCGATCTGCCGGAAATCCAGGATATCCTAACGGACAGCAAAGATGAAGAGAATTTTGAAGAAAATTTCGACATCGAAAAGGAGCTTGCAGCAAATAGGCCAGTGGTTACCAAGCTCGGGGATATTATCGAACTGGGTCTGCACAATGAACACCGGATTATCTGCGGAGATGTAACCAAACAGGCAGATGTCCGAAAACTAATGGCACAGTTCCGCGCACAATTGTGTAATTGTGATCCTCCGTATAATATTTGCTATGATCGCCGTAACCGCCCCACCTCCAAATTGCAGAGGGACAGCATCGATCCCAAGGAGGCTCGCTCGATGAAGCTTCAGAACGATGATTTGACACCGGCTCGATATAATCAATGGTTCACAAAGGTAGCTGATGCC
>MHYA01000135.1:2087-5713 GCA_001825675.1 Planctomycetes bacterium GWF2_42_9
ATGGCTTTGCCAATTTCGGGCTAATGCACGATCTGCTTGTGGATCGCAATTTCAAGGTTTCATGTGTACTAACATGGGCTAAGGAAAGTTTCTCGCCCAGTTTCTGCAACTACCAGCAGCAAACAGAATTCTGTCTGCATGGCTGGAAAACTGGCGCCAAACATAACTGGTACGGCCCAAAAAATGAAAGCACGCTTTGGGATATCAATCGCGACAGAACTACCGAGTACCATCATCCCACTCAGAAAGCCTTGGAATTAGCCCAGAGAGCAATTCGCAATTCGTCGAAGTACGGCGACATCGTTTTTGATCCATTCCTCGGTAGCGGAACAACTCTCATTGCTGCAGCACGCCTTGGTCGACGGTGTTTTGGGATCGAAATCGAACCCTGCTATGTTGATTGTATAGTCCGAAGATACATTGCACTAGCGGGAAAAGGTACAGTGAGTCCGGACGTTCTAAAACTTTATCAAATTAATGAGGAAAAGTAAAATGGAAAATGACAAAAATGCATTTTCGCCTCTGTCGATCATCTCGGACATTCAAAACAAAAAACTCTCCTCAGAGTCTCTATCCAAAGATGAGCGGCAGCTATGTGTAGAAGTATTATTCACTAGAGGAGTCACAAAAGATGAAATAGCAGAGCTTATGAACGTGCGTGTACGAACAATTTACCGTGATCTGGCTGAAATCAGGAAAGCAAATGCCCTTGATCGTTCACCTGAGTTCGTCAGTGAACACATTGGTCAACTTGTTAAAAGAGCAGAATTAGCATACTCGAGCCTGCTTAAGATCGCAAATTCTAAGGCGGCCAAAACCTCTGAAAAAATCGATGCAATTCACAAAGGCTGGTTGATTTGCAAGGAATTATCGCAAACGCTTCAGAGTCTTTGCTATTTGCCTTGTGCAGCTACTGAAATCAATGCCCAGGTCAATCACTTGTTTGCCAAAGCACCAGATGCGGCTGAGCTGATGGGTGAATTGAATTCACTGGAAATCAGTATATCGGAAAGTGGTGTTGTCGACAGCGCACTTACTGAAATGATCTGCTTGATAAAACAGCAGTTGACCCTTTCTGCCGCAAGTGCACAGATATCCGAAATTAAAACCAAATTCGAGGAGAATTAATGATGATTAAGCCAGAACATGGTAACTACATTAAAAATGGTTTGAATAATGTACAATGTCGTCTGAACCAGGAATCAATCATCGCATTTGCGAGGAAATATCTGCGTGATCATTTCCCCCTGCCACCGTGCAGCATGCACCGCGAAATATCAGAAATACTAAAGGAGGCAACTAGAACCCGCCGCAATCGCATCGCGCTTGCGGCACCACGGCTATATAATCAATCTGAACTGGTGGATATTGCTTATATTCTGTGGAGTATCTGTTATCAAAAGGAATCGCTCATTGTACTCGTGGGAGATACCCAGGAACAAGCTTCGGAACAGCTTGCGATCGTCAAGGACTCTCTTGAAACGAACCCAGATTTGTTGCGGGATTTTCCGAATGCTACTGGCAAGACCAAATCATGGCAGGCAACTTATTTTACTTCTCGAAACGGCATTAAAGTAAGCGCAGCCGGTCTAAACCAAGAACCTCACCCATTTACATTCCGGGGCAAAAAACCTTCCCTGGTTATTTTCGACCTGTTGCAGGTGCATTTGCACGACATGGAAAGGCGTTCTAAGACCGATATGCGTTATTTATCACACATTCAGAGTAATTCTTGCGGCGACGAAACTAATATTATCGTAGTCGGCACAATTATGCATCAAAAGTCTATTCTAGCAACGCTTCTGGATGATAGGCGTTCTGTGTGGATCTGTAAGAAGTATCAGGCGATAATTTCTGAAGCGGAAGATAAAGAGAGGTGGAAAATATGGCAATCTATATTTGACTGTGAAACGGATTATCAGGGTGAAAGCGGCGCGCCAGTAGCTGAAATATATTTCAAAGATAATAAAGAAGCCATGCTCAAAGGAGCCAAAGTCCTCTGGCCCGAATGCGAAACCTATGACAAATTAATGAACATTAAGGCATCCATGATGAATAACAAACTCTTCAACTGCGAGAAGCAAAACATGCCTCCCGGCATTGACTACATTAAACGTGAACGCATGAGGGCACAATTACTAGCAATGGAGCGGGAATTCGCCGAAGAAGATAAGCGAAATGCAGCAAAAACTTCTTCCCCGCCCACCTAAAATCAGCAGCCATTTCGGTTGACTTTTGACCAGAATTATGGCATAAATCAGGAATATTCTGCCCTGTGTTGGGCAGACATTTGGAGAAATATTGCCTTATCCGGGCATAAAGCCCGGCTTTACAATTTGATTGACGCGTGTGCGTCAAGAACTGTCTCCCGAGAAACCGCCAATGTAAGCTTATGCTTACAACCATAGAGACCGTACTTGAAGCTGCGCTCCCGATACGGGAGCGTCGGCTGAGTACTGTTCTATGGTGCCCCTTGGCGGGGGTCTCGGGAGCAGGCTTGGTTCGGCGTTCCCTATTTTTTTGCGCCCGACCCGCCCAAAATTCCATAATTGAGTTGCTATACATCCCTGAATATTGATGTATGTCGTAGGTGAACATTATTGAGAGGTTATATGTTCGAACAAGACCAGACTCTAAAGACACTGCGCATCGGCGGATTATTAATGATCCTGCTGATAGCTTTTGGATTTGCAAATCTCTATTTATGGCAGGACACACGCATTAGGAACATCCGTTCAGGAGCAACTCAAACAGTTACTAAACACAAGATCAATACCCTTCACGAAAAAGGCCCTTCCGATGCAGTGTTGTTTGCTGCCAGCTTAGCTTATGCCGGCATAGATAAGACTTTGATAACTAATATTGAATATAACACCCTGCCATCTGGTGCCGATATTACAGTCGCAAATGTTTGGCATTATCAGCCATATCAGCTCAGACTTCAAATGGCGCAGAACCTCTGGAAAGCCTGGGCACGCATAAATTCACCTGATGAACCTGACATGGCCAAAATAAGAATTCTAGACTTAAATGGAAACGAGGTAGGAGGCTCTCGTGTCTGGGGTGGGTCTTTGATTTGGGTCCAGCAAAACTAAAACCATTGATTTAGGATGAGGCTTTTATGATATTTGAAGTCAATCTGGAAAAACGATGCCTTAGCAGTTACAGGTCCAACTGGAACCCCAGAGAGCTCGAACTTGAAGAATACCTTATATCCAAGACCGAAGAGGATGTCGCGACGCTTGATTGTTCTGTATTTGGGGAATCCCTTCTTTTAATCAGCAATCAAGTAAGAACCAGAGCAGGCAAGCGTGCTGATATACTTGCCCTTGATCGCATGGGCAACGGTGTCATTATTGAACTTAAGCGGCACACCAGCGTTCTGGGGGTAGACACGCAAGCATTGCAATATCTGGCAGATTTTTCGAAGTACAAAGGCAAGAATTTCATCAAACAGTTTTCAACAGATTATCCTGAACTAGAGCAGGATATTCGAGGCTTTCTGGGGGATGAGGTTAAAATCCAGGATATAAACAAGAATAGTCGGATTATATTGGTTGCGAGATCATTTGATACGAGCTTGTATTCAATGGGGGAATGGCTCTCTGGACGAGGTATCGCCTTTA
>MHYA01000135.1:5723-21722 GCA_001825675.1 Planctomycetes bacterium GWF2_42_9
GAACACGAAAATACACATTTCATCAGTTTCTCGGTGGCATTTGATCGGTCACCGATTGCCATTTTTCCATTATCTTTCGAAAACCATATGCGCCAGCCAGGTTACTTCTGGCATAATATCGGCAACCCTTCCGATCAATGGTGGCAGTACCTTCTGAAAACTGGCCAGATAGCTACAAGTTTTGATTGCCAGCCCGGCGATCAAGGCGAAAAGATTCTCAGGAACTATATTAAGGGCGATACAGTAATTGCATACGCCAGAAAATTTGGTGCGCTGGGATCCGGCATCATAAACAATCCCGATTCGTACCGACTTATCGCTGCCGGATCAAAAGATGATTTGGCCGATGGACATTACCTCCACAGATTGCAAATTGATTGGAAATGTACTGTGCCCAATATCGAAAGTGCCATTAATCCTGCCCTGCTGCTTGAAAAATACGGAATATTTCACCCGCGGAGCACCTCAGTCAGTATCGATCCTCAGAGGGCCAGGCGCCTCATTGCAGATATGCAAATCGCCCCTTCTTCTGCCAAATAATAGTGCTATAATTCTGCAATACATCTGCGTTATAGACTTGCTATAGTCTCACATATACGGCTCATATAGGGAAAGATGATAGGAACCTTATACCCTTTAGGAGGCCAGTATGATTGGGCAGAATAACCGCGCGGTGGGCTATGTCCGCCGCTCAACAGACCGCCAGGAACAGAGTATCCCGGACCAGAAGAAAGCCATTGAGGCCTATGCCTCAGAAAATGGATTTGTATTCCTCAGATTTTATATAGATGATGCCATCAGCGGGACTTCTACTGTCGGCAGGAAATCATTTCTGCAAATGATCGCAGATGCTGAAAGTAACAGCAGAGATTTTGATTTCATATTGGTTTATGATGTCAAGCGATTTGGGAGAGTTGATAACGATGAAGCTGGCTATTATCGCCATAAACTCAGGATGAAGGGAGTAGATGTAAGGTATGTAACTGAGAATTTTAATGGCGATACCACCGATGATCTTCTCAGGCCTGTAAAGCAGTGGCAGGCCCGACAGGAATCAAAAGATTTATCCAAGGTTACTATTAGAGGACTTTTGTCCAAGGTTGATGGCGGCTGGTGGATGGGCGGTACTCCTCCTTACGGCTATGATCTCCGGTATGAAAACGCAACTGCTCAGTTCCTGTTTATTGTACGCTTCATGCCAGAAGGCACTAAACAGCTTTTCGATGAAAATGGGCTATTAACACGTACCCTTGCCAGGGGTGAGTCATTAAACATATCAAAACGCGATCGCGCAAGTTGATACCAAGCTCTCCAGATAGAGTTGAAGTTTTAAGACGCATATTTAATCTGTATGCCCAGCAAGGCAGAGGATATAAATCTTTGGCTGAGATTTTAAATACCGAGGGGCACCCTACTCCAAGAGGGCCGCAGTGGTCGCATATTTACTCCGGTTCGTGGACAGATACGACGATTAGGGCAATTCTGGTAAATCCCATTTACGCTGGTGACATGGTCTGGAACCGCCGTACCGATGCCAGATTCCACAGGATTAGTGACGGCCATGCCGTTGATAGAAACAGCATCCATGGCGCACGGCTGGTTCCCAACGATGAAAAAGACTGGATAATTGTCAGCGATTCACACCCTGCTATTATTACCAGAAGACTCTTTGAGCAGGCTAAGCAGCGCCGTGAGAATAATCCATCATCAATTGAGCAGCGTGGAATCAATCCCCGGCTCAAAACTCAAGGAAAAACCTGGAGTGGCCAGAGAAGCAGGTTTATACTCTCTGGTCTGATGACCTGCGCCCTGTGTGGAAATCGGTATCAGGGAATTACAAGGACAAAAGGTGATGAACGGTCCGATGGTTCCCGTGTTAAGACTTCCTCATACGGCTGCGGGGGCTATATCACAAAGGGAAATGCTGTTTGTCAGCTTAATTCAATTCCACAGGAAGATTTGGAATCGATAGTTATTGATGCGGCACTTAGGTTTTACCAGCCCTACTTAGCTCAGAATGGCACCATAAAGCTGGCCCAAGCTGTCAGAGAACAGATCGGAGATGAAGGGCAGAATATTGAGCAGGCTCGTGCAAGGGCACAAGCAGAGCATGAGCAGATCGGCAAAACTATCGATAATCTGCTCAATAACATCACACCGGTTAATCGCGAATACGTTGACAAAAGATTGAAAGAATTGACAGCGCAGCGTCAGCAGCTTGAATCAAGACTTGAAGAGCTTGAGAGAATTTCGCTGTCGCAGGCAGAGATCGACACGATAGTAAAAGATGCTATGGGTTTTATTACAGGCTTGGAACCTGTGCTTCGCGAAGGTCTGCCACAAGAGAAATTGCTTGCACTGCGGCAATGCATACAGCATATTACAATCAGCAAGCCAGAGAACAGTGTAAGGATTCTGTTCCGACTAGTTCCAGCAGGAAATTTGGAAAGCACGCAAGAGGTTGTAGGGAATCCGACAGTACAGTCCGGATGCATCGTAGAAACTCCTAGATGCGAATAATACTTGATAATATTTCCCATGGTATCAGGACAAACCGTCTTCCTTCAAATCGCATGGACAAAACGAGATTGTGAGTTAGCTAATTTTTTAAGCGTGCAAGCCACCATCCATAAGAATATTCTCGCCGTTTATGTAAGCACTGGCCTCTGATGCGAGGAACACAACTAATCCCTTAATGTCATCAGGACCAGCCATTCTGCCTAGAGGTACTTTCTGCACATACCGAGAGACAAATGTATCCGGGTGCCCACTGAACAACCCACCCGGGCTTATACAATTAACTCGCACCTTAAATGGAGCAAGCTTCCTTGCGAGATACTTTGTGAAAGCGATCATACCACCTTTGTGAAAATGATAATCAGGTGGTGAATCCATTTGTGTTCCTTCATATAGATTGAAATCTGCACCAAACATTCCTTGCATTGATGCTATGTTAACTATAGTACCGCCTCCATTATTGGCTATTAAATCCGCCATTTCCCTTGTAATATCAAACATTCCGATAGCATTGATCCGCATAGATTCAGCAAATAATTCCAACGGGTCTAAATATTTTTTCATGGGACGAGCTACAGCATTGTTTACAAATACATCAAGTCTGCCAAACTCTCTTTGGATGCTATCTTTCAAAAACAATACTGAGTTATGGTCAGATTGATCCACATACTTAACATTAATATGAAGACCTTTAGTCTTCATTTGAATAGCAACTTTGTTAGCGTTTTCAATGAAAGGCGATGCGGTAATTACAATACCTTCTGCTTCCGAAAGTGCCTCGAGCATTCTGCTACCATACAATCCTTCACCGCCCGTAATCAGAATTATTTTATTTTTTAGGCTTTGCATTTCTTTTATATGCATTTCTTACTCCATCATATTTTGCACAGGAATAAACCCAATTCTACGATTTCCATTATCACAAACTTTAGCCTTGAATGTACTTACGTTCTGACCAGATAAAGTTTTATTCTTGAATGAGAATAAAAATACTTCGTTATGCCATTAAATCGTCTGGCTCATACGCTATTTTGCAATCAGATCAACATCAATATCTTTGAATTTAGGAGATAACGTCGGATGCAACTGTTTTGGAAAAGAAATACAACACAGCAGTCCCCTGCTGGTCCACTGCCATTGAAGCTCTATTGGTCCTGATGGCGTCGGTACTATTCCAGATAAATTTGTACACACAATCTCGACCGGGTCAACCAGAAATCTCTCAAAACCTTTTGTCAATGGTCTTACACCGAACTTATAGGCATGGTAAAAATAAGCAGGAATCGCAGACCAGCCATGACACAGACTACCAGCGTTGTCAAAATCCCACCCTCCATTGATCGTTTCCCAGAATGTAGTTGCTCCTTTAAAGAGCATACCGCCCCAATCCTTTGCTATCCTTTCAAAAACCCAATTGCCATAACCGGGCCTTTGATGTAACACAGCTTGGAATTTATAAAGTGACTGGCTCAGTGTCGTTTTCACCAGAGTATTATTTTCGTTCATGATCTGACTGATAAGAATTTTGGCCACTTCATCTGAACATGTATTTGAGCAAATTGCAAGTGCCTGTGTCAGTTCTGCAAAATGAGGCTTATCACTGAATGTACAGTAAAGCTGCAACTGATTATTCCAGAATTTTTTATTGCATGCTTCTCTTATATTCTGTGCAAGGGTTTCAACTTCTGCACTGTATTGCGTATCACCGCACTCAAACGCCAGATTAGCGGCTGCATCAAGTGCCATAACAAACAGAAAATTCAGAGGGGCATCGAATCTTTGTTTTCTTAACACTTCGAATTTTGTACAGTCTCCTCCAACGGTCCCATCAAGACCAGGAGCCCATTCATAATTATGCCAGTACCCTTCTCCTTCCGGAGAGGAAAGCAAATTATCAGAAACAGAGCCCAAATAACTATTAATCATCTGTTTAATCACAGGCAGCATTTTCTTTGAGAATCCCAGATCCCCGCTGTAGAGCAGATTATCACGTACGGCAAGGATCCAGCATAAACTGAATGACGGAATAGTGATTGGAATCTTTGCAGGCGCACATAGTTCCAAAAAACCATCCGCTCTTATGCTTTGCCCAAGTAATGAAAACGATACCTGCGGAAATTTGTACTCGCCAAAACAGTAGTATCCGCTTAAAGCCTGATTTCTGGCATCATTAGCATAAAGTGCCTGCTCACGCCACACACAATCTTCGTAATGCTCATGCATGCACAAATGCAGAGTCCGAACAGATGTTTCATAAATCTTGTTTTCCAAGCCATCATACGAATGAAACGCCCCCAAGACATCGATCGGATATTCCACCGGAACCAAGCTGGCATAATACAATATTATCTCACCACGCAATTGGGTAATAGCAAGCTGAATATATCTTCCTGCAATTCTGTTTGCAAAATGCGTAAATTTCTGTATTCCATCTTTACAGATGTATCTAGATGCGAAATTTCTTGCACCAACCGCTGCACGTACCCGCATATCATCTAAGTGCTCTCCGAAGCTGAATTCTACAACGGTACCAGCATTTGCCTCAATTTCTAACTCGAAAAATCCAACCTCTTCTCTGCCCAGATCTAAAATAAGATAAACGCCATCCGCTCCATCTTTTATGCATCTTATTGTTAACGGTCTTTTCAATTCAATTGGCGCTTTGCAGCTATTAATAAATACCTCTTCAATTTTGCGCGAAGAAAGGTAATCAATTTGCATCATTTCAGCAATTGTGCTCTCCTGGCCTTTAATTCTGCTTATAAGTCCTTGGGCGATAACAGCCGCGGTAGACCTCTGTTTGATTTGCGATTTCTGCACAGGTCTGGATTCTAGGCTTCTTATAAATTCAACTGATGTGCAATCAGTTTGCTTGATACTTTTCCAATCATCTGCATTACAATTAATCTGTTGCCAATCATCCTCTACAGCAGCATTGTATTCAAACGTAAATGGGAGTTGCGGTGTTATTCTGGCAACTGGACCGCTTTTGTAACATGGCGATTTACGGTAGCATGTTTCTTCACCACTCACGATTCGGAGATTTGGGAGTGAAAGCGAATATATCAATCCGGGCTGGCCTTTTATATAGGAAAAATGGTTCTCGCCACAGTAAAACACAAGAATAGCCAAGATGTTTTTACCTGTTCGCAATTTCTCTGAAACCGGCAATGAATCGAACGTCTTGTTTTCAGGAAAATCAGTAAACTGCCCGGTATTAACAAAATTGCCATTAAGCCAAACAACATAATTGGAATCAACGCTAATTTTTAATTGTGCATCACCTGGTATATCTTGCACATCAAATTCATGACGAAATTCAACATAATAATTGATTTCGTCTTTATACTGCGCAGGCCATATCCAGTCTCCCCAGTCACTCATGTCAGTCATAGTGTCCTTCTTTACCAGCCCCCATTAGATTCCTCTTGAACTTCACAAACTTACGATCGCACAGATAAATTCTATTTCGTAAGAGAATATGAACAGCAGCTTGCATATTAATTTTATGGCCTAACAAGAACCCATCGAATATCAGTTCGGTCTTTATCTACACCAGCATAATAAACAATGAGCATCTTGCCATCAGGCAAAATCGCTGGCGCAGGCAAACCAACAGAATATTTTTCAAGCTCAATCCACACATCATTCATTTGCTTTTTTACTAACGTCTGACATTCAATACTCGGATCATACAGAGTAATTTCGCTGATTTTGGACCATGTCCTTCCGTCATCCTGACTTTCACGCATTCTGATTGCAGGTGAGTTGGTACGATCGACATATGGCACAACCAATCTGCCATCCAATGTTGAAAGCGCCAATCCGGGTTGTCCAGGAATACCAGTATCCCACAACTTTGACCACGTATAGCCTCCATCAACAGATTTGCAGGAATGTATATTCAAGTAGGTTGACGTTACATTATCATAAGTCCAGAACATGTCAATCAAAGAGCCATCTTTGAGCAGGCTTATCCTCTGATCCCATCCGTATATCCTCTCTGCCGGCAAGACAACAACATGCCTGGGCCATGTTCTGCCACCATCTGATGAAAACATCATAACTGATCTGAACTTCCAAGGACATGTTGCATCATATTCGTTATACGTTTCAAATTGACATGCTATCTCCCCATTAGGCATATTCAAACAATAACCGGTCACCGGTGTTGGGACATTGTACGGCATTGTGTCTACAATTGACGGGTCTGACCATGTCTCGCCACAGTCTTCTGACCAGGAAATAAATAAACGTGTATCTATCAATCCACCATTCTTTTCATTAAAAAAGGGTCTTGCGAGATCAGTTGCATCTATCCAGAATATCGCAGCTGAAACACGCTTTCCACCAAATGATGATAAATAAGCAGCGCGAAAACAGCCGTCCTTACCATCAACTGGTCGCCTTTGAAATGGCATATACGGCTCGGACCAGTTTTTCCCTTGATCATCAGAATAGCTAAACATCACCCGTTGGTCACTTACATTATCTTTTTTCGAAGCAACTCTAAAACTTACAATCCATCGACCATTTGGCAATACACAGCATCCCGGAAAAGCGCAACTCTGCTTGTCTGTTCCTGGCACACTGGCGAAAACAACACCTTCTCTAATTATTTCCATTCGCATCTCCCCAATATTCAATTTGCAAGTTCAATAGTAACGATTTTAAAATTCGGAACTGGAATGCAAATCATATTTTGGTCTGATATATTCACCTCGTGACTCCGCTCTTCGTTCAATTTACAAATCCAGGCTTTATTATATTGTGAACCGGTATTGATTTTGGCTTCGGTTTCAGTTGGTTCGGTGTTGTACAAACGAATGATCGTGGATTCACCAGTTTCGGATCGCTTTACACAGGACAGCTGAATGTTCAGCGGTTCTATCGAAAGCCAGCTTTTTTCAATCGGAAGAGGGCCACGACCGATACCGTGTTGGGCGACTCTCACCGGAGTACTGTATTCACTTGCTTTAGAAACCAGTTTGGCTTGTTGCCAGCTTTGTCTGTGAGGGAACAGAGCAAAATGGAATCTGTGCTTTCCCATAACCTGTGTATGTTCCCATTCAGGGTACAAATTCATAACCGATTCACCACAATCAATTCTACAATCATAGGATCTTACAAGAGTGAGACATAAAGGTCTGTCATTTCGGTAGAGCAGTTCGTAACTGGGCAAACCGCCAGTTAACACTGCCAAACCTTCCTTACCATCATTAATATCTACAAACGAATAACACGGATGTTCATCCATGGGCCAATCAGCAGGCGTTTGCGGACTCCGCTCAGCCAAGGTCCTGGTGGCTACACCAAATGGGGCGTCAGAATGAGTTTGGGCCGTAGCTAAATATGTTGGAAAAACCATTCTCAATGTATGATTTCTCGCGTTGTTGTCTACTTCCATCTCCACATCGACAAAATCGGACTCGCTGGTAAGACGCACAATATATTCGATATTTAAATCCAGCATAGAATTATTTCGCTTAACATGCGATGTATCTAATCCCTCAGGTATTGATAATGCAAGATTTACTTTGAACGCACAGCAATATGGTCCGTCTTCGATAAGAGCTATTTTGGCTTTGCATCCGTGACTTGTAATAACCTGATCATGTTGCGGATATTCACGCAAGTGGCAGATGCCTGTGTTACCACGATCTTCAAAGTACAATAGCCCTTTATAAGTATGCCCGGTTTCTTTTCTTGTAATGTCTAAGGTTCCATCGAAATTTATATGAGCAAGCAGGAATTTATTTTCAATTGTATTTGGTGCAGTTAACAGCGTTCCACAATGTTTGTTATGCATTGCAAAACCAAGCGCAGAATTTTGGCTCAATTGATAGATGACTTTATATGTTCTGTAACCGCATGCAGGAATAGCTTTGAATAGTGCCCGTATGGTGAACCTCTCCGCATTATAAGGCAACGGTCTGTTGAGCGGTGATATCACTGCATGCTTTTTCGATTTTCGTTCTAGGATCTGGAATGGCACATCAGAACCACTGAAATCAACCAGCTTGAAATTTTCTAAACATCCATTGCCGGGGAAATCAATACTGATTTCCACATCTGCATCGCGATTTATAGCTAATGTATTGAAAACCGTCACTAATATTGTATTTTCATTTTCATTAACACAATCGATATTTTTTACTATGCACTTAATCGAATGGGCAGTTATGGTCTCGGCAATATCCGCCACCTGATCAAGCCTGTTTATAGTATTAAACCAAACACTCTTATCACCATAACCATTTATGGAATCATGAGCATGGGACTGCATAAGATACTCCCATGCGCGATGCAGCAGTGTCTTGGGATATTCAAAACCAACACTCGAAGCCATAACGGCCAGAGGTTCTGCTATCGAAATAATATTAGTTTCACTTGCAAAATTTTTGAGTCTTACAGGAATGCCGGTTGAATGGATACTAGCTTGGACGGCCCATGCTGGGCCATCTTTCAGTTCACCGGTTACAACTTTTAAATTATCATGATCCACAGCCTTGGACAATTCATCCATGTACAGTTCAACATTACTGTGTATCAGCTCAGAATCATGCAAATGCTTGTTTGCTTCTTCAATTATTTTTATACTCTGGATGGTTGGATTGCAAAAGTCTGCACCCTCACTAAATAACTTCGGATTTTTTACTGTACTTTCACGGACTGTATACATGCAATCTTCAAGACCTTGAGAAATAAGTTCGGGATGCCATTTGTATGGAGTATCCAATAAGAATGTATCCTGATATCGCATATCTTTATCAATCATATGAAACGGGCGACCGCCTTTAGAATAATCATATTCCCATTGAGGATTAACTCTCATTGCGGCACGATCCCATAATCCCATCCCGAAAGAGACTGGGATAAAAAGAAAGTAATAATAATTGCCGCGGCCATGATCACCATATCTAGTAGTCAAAGCACGTGTGCCGTCAGGTGATTCCCACAGGAACTCACTAAATGGAGCACGAGTTTTGCTGACCCGCTTGCAGGTCATTATTTTATCTATCCCAAAGCCAGCGTAGATTTGCGGAAGCTGGGCCACTTGGCCAAACGAAAAAATCGTATATCCTGTCATGCAGGCACGGCCATATTCATCTGCCATTCTTATTCCGGTCAGAAGGTTGCGAACCAATGATTCACCTGTAACCGCAAACTGGTGCGGCAATGTATACCAAGGACCAACCTGTATTCTACCTGCTTGAATTAAAGCCTTGAGTCTCTGGGTGTGTTCAGGACGAATTTCTAGATAATCCTGAACGACTACTGACTGGCCATCCAAAATATAGTGCTTATATTCAGAATGCTGCTCCATCAGTTCAATCAAGCTGTCAATAAGTTCAACAAGCAATTGCCTGTTTTGCCAAATGCTATATCGCCATTCTCTATCCCAATGGGTGTTTGATATCACATGTAGGCGTTTTTTATCCTGTGCTGCTAAAGCATTGCTTCCAAGCTTTGTAGATGATTGAGAAAAGTCCTGAGTTGTCATTTTGTTTCCTATTATAGTTATACAGAAATTTTTTGGACTCGATTCGAATCAGCAGTGACTAGAAAACAGTGTCGGGCAAAAGATTGTAATCAATTCACTCCTGCTGATTATACATCGCTTTTGATTTTATAGAGATCTCAGAAACCACCAGCTTACATCGTGCATCACCAGAATTTGATAAATCGATGTGATATTCGTATCCAAGCGGTTCAAGTACGCGCCTATAGAGGATGTCACAATGCAGACAATAATCAGGGTAAATTTTAGAAGATTTTTCTTCAAGCAGCCTGCCTTTACTTGGACACCTACGCATCTCAATCGTGAAAACATGACTATCTTCATCAAGAGACATTTTGAAATCAGCGGCTTCGTCAGACAGTGTGTGGCTCCAGTATTCGTAGCAACCAGCAAGTCCTTTTCGTGCAACCAGATCTCGTAAATTGGTCAAAAATGAATCTGATAGGTGTTCCCAAAATCTGATTACGGCTGTTTTTCCGCCTTGCTGTTCCAGAAATATAAAAAGCTCACTATAGACAGGAATAAATTCTGTACAGGAAATCAATTCGCCTCTCCCTCTTTCCAGAACCTCTGTACACAACTACCTTCTCCGGCAATATACTCACAAGAGCAACCATATCCTGATGATTCACAGATCGCAGCTAAAACCTGTACTGTTGTTTCACAGAAGCGATTTGTAAATAATTGGTCAGTAGCGAGAAGATGTGTTATTGCCGGACATTGGAGAACATTAATCTCTAAACTTTCTCCATCCTGAACGCATTCGAGTTTACCATCTTCTTGATCAAATATTTTTTTTGTATGATTAACTAAGGCCATGATGCCTTGCTTCTTTATTTCTTTACTAAGCCAACCGTACTGCTCTTTTCCGACCTGTTTTAGAAATTCGGTTGTTACAGCGGGGCCATAAATTTCATCAAGATATTTGATTGCGTAACATAACGCACCATGGAAATCTTTATGCAAGTAATGGTTTTCTGACCCTGTTCTTTCAAGAATTCGCATAGTCTAACTCTGATATGGGAACAAAACACTGGCCTGAGTCTTAATCATTTTATCAATTTTTTGTTTCCCTGCTGGACGTAAAGGATATTGAAGGTACCCTGCAGTTGTGGAAAAAATGCCCATTTTCATTAGTGCATATTTTAAACCGGTAAGCCAAGTTTTAATTTCCCGTCCGCCATACACAGTATAGTTAATGCGATCACAATGTGCCTGCAATTTGGCAACACCAGCAAAATCTTTCTCCTCGGATTTTTTAATCATTTGGGCTGTAATGCTGCCTATGAGTACGCCACCGCCAGCAAGTACTCCATCATATCCGGCCTCAAGATATGGAGTCATATTTAACTCGTAACCGGTCAAAAGCAGAAGTGAAGGTTTTTTACTACGCACTTCGAGAGCAAGATTCTTCACTTCATCATCAACGGACGAATCTTTAAACATTACCACATTAGGATGCTGCAAGACTTTTTTGATGATCCGAAGTGATACGATTTTCGCAGACCGACTATAAAAACCTATAGGCAAAACCGAGCGATCAGCAATCTCCATGTAATGTTTTTCTAAAACGTTGGACATCGGCCCGGCAAACCATGGCTCTGCAACAATCGCTAGATCAGCACCATCAGCTTTTGCTTCTTTTATATGCTCAAGAACTTTAGAATAAGAATTATCGGTAACTTGAACCGCAACAGCAATTTTGCCATTGCTTGTCTCCGTGCAAGCCTGTGTTAATTTTCTCAGATCAGTGCGAGGCAGCCAAGGTCCTTCCCCACAAGTGCCCCCAATAAAAACGCCCTTGAGTCCAAGGCGAATATGATGAGTAATCATCCTCCGCACTGAATGTAAATCTATCGCGAGGTTCTGTTTGAATGGCGTAGGCGCTGCCGACCAAGCACCAGAAGTTATTCTATTTGGACGCATTAAAAGCCTTTCACTTAATAAACACAAACATTTTGTTCTTAAATCACAATTACCTGTTTAAACGAGCAAAACCAGAATATGCTACAGGCCCTTTTAATGCCTGTTTCACCTTGCCATTGTCCAGAAGATTTTGGATTTGCGCAAAGACATCTGCAATAACACGCCCATATTCTGTTACAATTTCTTTAGTATGTCCCATAGTAGTATAAATCACATTGCCAGCAAGGTAACCTTTTTCCAACATCAACTGGGTATAGAATGTCATGAGTTCTAGCCCAAGCTCGTGTTTAAAACGAAATGTAGCTAAAGCCGGATATCCCTTTTCGACTTCCACCGGTAAATTAAATTGTTGCCCGTGAATATGCCAGAAATTCTGAACCAAAGATCCCATTTCATTTAAATGTGAGTTGAAATTAGACAGTGCCCGCATTTTGCTTACTGTCGCAATTGCCGCAACGGGACCAACGCTTTCTGTCCAATAAGTACTACTGATAAAGGATGTATGAGCACCTCGCATTGCCTCTTTTGTACCTAAAACCGCACCTATAGGGTGACCGTTGCCAAGGGCTTTAGCAAATATGGCAATATCCGGAAATACACCCAATTTCATGTGAATACCACCAATATTCAAACGGAATCCAATGGTGATTTCATCGAAAATGAGCATCGCGCCGCATTTGCGCGTAGCGTTGCGAATGTGCTCAAGCCAGCCGGCTTGAGGGTCGCAATGACGAGCTGGTTCCATAATTACAGCAGCAAGTTTATCGCCATAATTCTTGATGATGGAATCGAATTCTTCGTAACTATGGTCTTTGAAAGCAAGGGTTGTACCCCGCAACTCCCTTGGTACGCCTATCGGATTAAGACCGGGGAGAAGATGGCCATCTAGTGTATCTATTTCGCCAAGATTGGCTGCCAAGTACCAGTCGTGCCAACCGTGATAACCGCAAATAGCAACGAGAGAGCGCTTTGTTGTGGCACGTGCAATACGAATTGCAACTGCGGCTGAATCCCCACCACCCCTTGTAAAGCGAACTTGATCTGACCATCGGTGTATGTCACAAAGTATATCAGCAAGCTCAACTTCTTCAGGCGGATTAAGTGTGGACATAGAACCCAAGTTAATTCTCCGCTGTACCGCCATTGTGATATCAGGATCACGGAAACCAAGCAAACATGCACCGATACCGTTGGTTGACATATCGTAGTAACGCCTGCCATCAATATCCCATACCTCACAACCGCGGGCCTCGCTGAAATATGCAGGCCACAAATCGGGAGCATATCGTTCAGGCCGCTTGCTCATTAGTTGTGTTCCTGTAGGGATGCGGGTCTTGGCATGCTCGTAAAGGCTTGTTACTCGGTCTTGCTTGGCAATTCCCATGCCGAACAATTTCATCGCATTGTCAGAAAATATATTCTGGTAATCGGTTTTATTAAGCCCGAAGTACTCCCCTGCTTCTTTGATAGCACGAATGGATTCAAGACCAACAGGGATGGGTGTGCAATTAGGCTGCTCTTCCCACTTGACGCTTGATGAATCCACCCACACAAAACCATCACCAACGCTGACGCATCTGCCGAGAACTTGACAAATCGGAAAGTCTGAACCCCAGAGAAACCTGGTTGGACCAAACTCTTTTAAAATTGTAACTAGTGAGAGCGACTCACAAATAGCTGAACTGTCAAAATAAACATTCTGCAATCCGCCAAGTGCTTTAATGCCATTAACTGTATTTTGCCCGTGAAATCCCCTGCCGGCATGAGCAAGGATAACTTTTGCGTTTGGATATCTAATACAGTTTTCGCGAAGCTGCCTGCAATTATCAGTATCAGCCAGCGCTTGTTTTCGGACGAGATGTATCAGCAGTACCAGCCCTTTTTCATGGGCAATCTCCCAAGCCCATTGGGGCAAATAATCGTCTAAAGCAGGAGCACAAGCACCATCTGTCTGAGAGAAAAAGTGATATGGCTTAAATCCTATAATCCGAGGATTCGCAAGAAGGTCTTGCAGCATATTGGCGTCGTCTTGGGGTCTGATAAGAAGCAATCCTCGAGATTGAGCATGTTTGCTAAGCTCGGCAATAAGCCAAGCATTTGAGGCATCAATATCACAGGTTGGCCAAGGATAAGGGCAGAATAATCCGCCCGCCAACTCAGCATTGTCGAGTTGCTTTGAAAGCTGACTTTTCCAATAGTCAATCGAAACGATTTCTAATTCAGGCAGGACGTACGGAAGCCGATTGGAATTCAAATCAGCTTGTCGATAAATATGCGCATGAGCGTCAAATATCTGCTGGGGCAGTATTGCCTTACATTCCCGCAATTCGCTGATACCAGTGATTTGAGATTTCATTATAGTTGCTCCGAATTTTTGGACTCTGATAAAATCACGTTGTGGGAGCTTAGAATCCCAGATTCACGTTTCATGGTTTGAACTGGAATAGGTGAGTCCTGCGCGACAACAGTACCATTATCTGAGAAGTCGCGGTTAGAAACTTTGAGATCTTTGAAAAACTGGATTCCCTCGACAATGCTGCCGATTCCAAGCCAGCCAGCAATTACAAAAGAAGCCGCGATCCAGAACCCGAAAAATATTCGGTGGCAATAAGCCCATTGCGCCGCAGTCATTCCTATAAACACGTCTGTTAATGTCAACACCGCAAACCACAACAAAAATAAAATCGTCTGACCAATTGAAATGGCATAGATTAATTTGTCGCCTCGCGTGAACTCCTTCGTTATCCCCAGAGCTACCCGCCAGGTCCATTTCATTCCCGTTACCGATGAATTTCCCTCAGAGGAATCAGAGTCAGCTTTATATTTGCCTCGATGCAACATCTTGTCCAAATTAAATTCATGACGTTTACCAAGCAAAGAAAAACAAATATACATGAGTAATGCTATTACGGTTGCCCAAAAATACATCCATTGGCCGGTAAGATATTTGCAGTTTATGACCCAGCCAATTTTTAGGTAAATTAGCAAAAACCCTGTACTTGCCACAGTCGATCCACTTATAAGTGCAGCATAGGCGCCCCTCGTATTGCCCCAGCTTGTATACAGACCACCTACAATAACCACACCGGCGCCACCCAGCCAGATAGCTCCGGTCAGCGCAAAAAACATCCATATGTCCATAAACTGCGGGATAAGCAAGCTCCATAAAATAGCGAACAACGCCACTACAAGAATTGAAATTCGTAAGAACAAAAAATGTCTCTTTGTGTCCCACGGCTTCTTACGAAATGGCAAAATAACATCCTGAACAAAAATAGTTCCCCAGGAATGCAAGGAACTGGCGTTGCTGGCAACAAATCCTGCTATAATCACGGCTGCAAAGGCGCCCATAAGACCCGATGGCATGTAAGTACCCATAGTCAATGGCGTAATCATCTGGTCACGCACCTGTGCGTTATCTATGTGGCTCAGTTTTTCAGTAACTACCGCCGCTTTATCAGCGTAATTCGGATGATGCATGATCATGTATGCAACAAGGGGCACTATCATAAGTGCATAATTAAAAAATAGAAATCGAAATCCACCAAGCACAGTAGCCATCTTTGCTTCATGTGGCGACTTTGCCGAACAAAAATAGGCCTGCCCGCCTTGCCAGGCAAGTCGATTAAATATCATCAATGAAATGCCTATAATAAAATACATAGGGTTAAAGCCTTCCACCTCGTTAGCATCAAATGGATCTACCATTGACTTGCCGGGAGCGGCTATCTGCAAACCGTCAAACACCTCTTTGAGGGGAAACAAGGTTAGCAACACCACCAGCATTATCAGTAGTACTGAATTAGTGAAAAGACCCTGCAGAAAGTCCGTGACGATGATAGAAACTTGGCCGCCAATGAAGGTAAAGTATAGCGACATGACCATTAACAGAATCACCATGATCGCATATGTTGAAAGGGGGAACCCCAAAATGGAAACATGAGAAGGCAAGCCGCAAAAATAAATAAAGAACTCGGCCGTGATAGCCGGGAAAATGCCGTAATTCAGCACTCCTGAAGTCCAGCATATCAAAC
>MHYA01000135.1:21746-27454 GCA_001825675.1 Planctomycetes bacterium GWF2_42_9
AAAAGCACGTGTCTGACGATAGCGATAGATAACCCATCCTATGAGGGTAAGAAAAAGAGCAAATGGCAAACTGAGGGTAGTCCACCAATATGCGCCAAAGCCAGTCCGATAGTTCAATTGCCAGGTAGCAACACATGCCCCTGCCGCCAAAACCACCATACCCTCAGACATCGTTAAGAGATAACGACCAGCAAGTCTATTTGCCGCGAGAAAATCGGTTACTGATCTTGAATATTTGTTGGTTCTGTAGGCAACAACCACAAAGATAGCAGGAACAACGATTACAATACACCAGTCAATCCACATCAAATTCATTTGACAGCTCAATTTCTTTCTTATTGCACTGAACACTCTGGTGCAAATAATAGCAACTTATTAGCGCAGAGTGAAATAGCAGTACAAATAAAAAACTTAAAAACTAAAGATCAAATTCTATCAATTGGTTTTGGCGTATTCGTAAACCAAAGACCGCAATTAACACGAAGCGCATAGATTCGTGCATCTATAAATTTAAATTCTATGCGTACTCGTTCTTTCACAGGCAGATCTGCAAGGTTTTTGTGCTTTTTCCACATCACCTTGCCATATACTTCGTCACCGGTAAGCGGGATACAATCGTCAAAGGTATAGCCGGACATTGGTTTACCTTGAAAATCACTTACCTGAACCTTAACTGAGCCTACGTTGCCTGCATTATAATTGATGGTAAGTTCATCTTCCTTTAGAACAAGTGGACGCGTGGAGAAGTAACCCCAGCCTCTGGTTTCCAAATAACAGAAACCATCATGCCGCAATGTGTGCTTCATCAAACGTTTGCCATCGTCAGGATACTGAAAATTGTCTATACCATGGTTTGCAAGATACCCTTTCGAGTAGAAATTGATCTTTCCATCATCACCCATCTCTATTGATTTACAATAGATGCTGCCGCAACCGTATGTACCAGGTTCAGTCCTGGCCAGCAGCGTGTGTCGACGGTCCGGCCTCCACCAGCCACGGCCATCATACGAATAAGCTAATTTAACTTCCACTCTGCCAAGCCATTTTGACCATGACATGGAGGTAAAGCCGCCCAGATCTGCGATTTTTTCACCCAGGCTTGTCTGCACATAAGCTACGGCGCCGATGAGGTACTCATCTTCATAAGCAAATGGCGGCATGCCATAAAACTGGGTACATGGACCATCCGTCTCTTCCGGATGGACAATCACTCTCGGCTCAGTCCAGTTTATAAGGTCAGGAGACTCAACAATCGCAATTCTTCTATCAAGATTGTAACAGCGACAAACTACCTGCCACATCTTCGTGATTGGATTATAGAAAATATTATTCGATGTATCAGACCCCATCGTACCCCTGAACCACTGGTGACGCATATCAACTGTCCAGTCAATACCATCAGGAGAACAGGCTATCAAACTTGGGCCGCCTTCAATAGCGCCTTCTTTAGTGATATTGCTGGTAAAAGGCCAAATAGTACACTTACAGCGCCGTGATGCATCTTTATCCGACTTGTCATAAAATTCAAGGCCGTGCCATCTATCGCCCTTGAGACCCTCTTCATCGTATGGCAGCCTCTCGCGTCTTAATGAACATCCTTTGGGCATGTCTCCAATAAGCCTGAGTTTTCCCGGCTGGCGTTTAGAATTCCAGTTAATACCATCATCGCTGACGGCCAAAATACCGCCATTTTCAAAACTGTCCCATGCCTCATATTTCTTTGTGGCGACATTATAGTGAGTGATGCCCGATTTACTGCTGTAGTGCGGAAACGTATGTTCTAGCGTTGCCGCGGGGAATACGCGAACTACATCCTGCTTGGAATCAATCAGATAATCATCGAAAAACAAAAACAATTTCATTTAGTAATCCTTTCGCGAAGCCAATCAGAATAGGATAATCCTCTTATTGCAAAATTACTGTGTGCATTTACTTTAACTGCCGGGGTATTCAATAATCACTTTATCTACCATAACATAACCATCCGGAAGCTTTGTATGCCAGACCGGATAATCTTTTCCTGCTCTGAGCAGATGCATATCATCATTGATTGGCCCCTTGGGCATAACACAAATTGGAAATAAACCTAGGTGAATGTTTAAACATTTTGCCCCGCTAAGAATCGTTTTAATATCTACTACACCATAGTAGTCCATCCTATCATGACGAGAGCCCAAACATTTCCATTGCCCAGGTTCGAGAGCTACCGTAACACTCTGGTCAGACCAATCACCAGTTATCGCGATTGGCTGGCCGGTGAGTATCCAGCCCGAACAGATGCCTCGATGTATTCCTTGCACCAGCAAAAAAAGATTTGCTCCTTGAAATTCGATACTGCCTTTTAATCTGAACGTGAGTCTTGCATTAGTCAGATTTGCTGAAAAGCCGCCTTCGATGAAACGATTGGTCCCGCCCATTTCTCTGACACTTTCAGTGAGCGGCCCTTTGAGATAAATACCCATTATGCGCTGCAAATATCCTGCACCAGGCGGTGCATGATCGTAATCCAATCCCCATGGCCCAATGCAGCACATAACACTATTCTTGGTCAAAGGGCGATACATACCTTTATGTTTATCAAGCCCAAACCAGCCTCCAGATCCATTTTCGAAATGTTCAACGTAGTTTAATTTTGTCATAAAAAGAAATTGCCTTTACACTATTAAGTCCCGATTAAGAGGGATACTCTACTTTAATTGTGTCCACCAAAACATAACCATCAGGAAGTCTTGTTTGCCAAACAGGGTAATCTTTACCGGCACGAAGAATATGCGGATCACCATTAATGGGGCCTTTGGGAACAATATTAACAGGGAACAAGATCAAATAGATATTGCAGTTAACATTGCAAAGTATCGTCTTTAAATCAACGACACCATAAAAATCAGTCCTGTCATGGCGTGAACCAAGAGCCGTCCATTGCTTTTCATCAGGGACAGCTGTAATGACCTGCTCAGACCACTCTTTTGTCACATTGATCGGCTGACCTGTCAATATCCAACCGGAGCAGATGTCTTCATGGTAGCCCTGAATCAGCAAACAAACATGCGCTCCCTGCAAATCCATTTCACCTTTCACACGAAAGGTCAATTTTGTATTTGTCAAATTCGTGGAATAACCGCCCTCAATAAAATGGTTTGGTCCTCCAATATCACGAATAGATTCGCAGACCGGGCCTTTAATATACAAACCCATCAGCAGATTGATATAACCAGCCCCTGGAGGCGCGTGATTATAATCAATCCACCATGGCCCATCACATCTGACAACACCATTTTTGATAAGCAGTTCATATGCACCTTTATCTCTGTCAAGCGCATACCATCCACCAGCCCCATTATCAAAAGTTTCTAAATACAATTTTTTTTCCATCATAGATTCCAAATTAAATAAACACTCTGTTGAGATTAAATATTCTCGTATTAACTCCTTTAGCCATAAATTATTTACCGTTTGCTGTTTCGATAACTTCGTTGAGTTCTGTATGTTCGAGGGTTAGATTAATTCAAATCTGATCATACTGTCTGAAGACAAACTGAGACATTCACCAGCATCAAATCACATTTTAAGTATTTAGCTATAAACCTCAGAAATATGCCCGCAAATTGGTTTCGAAATATCACCTTGCAACCGCAGAACTCATATTTTCCACTAATATACCGGTTTATCTGGTTTTATTTTACATTTTTAAGGAGCCTTGTCAATCAATTTTTGGTAATAATATCCCGGTTTATTTATCGCTAATAAAATGATGAAAGAATTCAAAAATCCGTACAAAAACAGACTTGTGGCAACATGGACTGAAAGCCGGCATACGATACTCCTTTCAAGAGCAATTCCTGGAGCCGGCAAAGTCAAAAAACACACCTATTGGCTTGCAAACGCTGTTATTATCACCCCCGCACTTTCTTTGGGGCCCTCAGCTGAGGGCCCTTATTCCGAGGAATTCACTTCCACTGACAGGAGTGAACCTTCCACTGGCGGGAATTAGTCATCCACTCCGAGGAATGACCGTTCCACTCCTCGGAGTAAGCCTGTAACTCCCTGGAGTAGATCATTCTTTTCCGGGAGTTGGTCTCTCACTCCAAGGAGTATGTCTGCCCCTCCGGGGAGGTTGGGCTTTGGCGGAATTAAAAAAAACCGGCGACTTAAATATTATCGCCGGGCCTCAAACAACCTTCCCTGTACTGCACTGATCCTCAACATTCAAAGCCCTGAACTCAGGGACCCTCGGCCGTTAATCGCGCATGTTAAGGTTTGATCGCGATACTCATCATACCCTTGTACGCTGCTGAGCCAGCGGTAACAGTAGTATTGCCGTAAGCCCCGGCTGTAACCTTGATGCCTGTTACTATCCCGAGACCTCCGCCATTGCCCTGGCTGGTGGTATTGTCGGTGCATTCAGTAACACTTGTCAGGTTGGCATTTGCCCAACTCGAGAAGTTTGCCGTGCCGTCTGCATCAGGAAGAGCTGTGGCAATAGCTGCTACAACAAGCGTGTTGCCAACCGTGGTAGTCGCTCCTGGAATGGATCCGCTGGTATCCGATGCCGCCTCAACACCGCCTGCCGTGACATCCCACGGGTTGCCGGATGTAGCAGCGCCATGTATAGCTATCATCTTGGCAAGCTGATGATTCCCTGAATCAGATATAGTTGGAGCACTCTGGTTCCCATTATATCTCGACCAGAAAACCGTAAGCCTGGCCCCGGTTGTACCGGCGGCAGTTCCGGTTCCCTGCGGCGAATTTGTAACCTGTGTCCATGTCCCGCCGTTTGGGTTAGAAATAGAAATCGCCTGATTAGACGTCTCAATAAACAGCAGCAAAATGTCGTTTAGTGCCAGACCCGAAGGATGTGCCGGTGTCAGCGTTCCTGTGCCGGATGCGACCGTCCCGGCCGCTACAAATGTCGGTACAGGTTTTGGTTTTACAGCCAGGACCAATATTTCATTCGGATCTAAAGTGATGTCTCTTGTTATCACTCCGGTTGCCGCCAGATCTTCCACGAAAGCAGTGCCTTCGGGTGTAATACTGTATATCCCCATACCCGAAGTACTATCCAGATAATCATCGGCATCTATTGTAAATGTAGCATCACGTGACTGCAAATCGAGGTTCATAACAACAATGCCCAAAGAATTCCCGTCAGGTGTTCGCCAGATAGTGCCCTTCACGGCACGAGAGGTTATACTGCAATAAGGTGTAGTGCCTTCATGATCATGCATAGCATAAACATTCTTTGTAATCTCGGCTGTCTCCTGTATGGGAACTTCATCTACCAGCTCACCATAGACCATATAATCCTCTGCCGCCATACGGTACTTGGCCAAATCTACCGATAAATCGGTTTTGTTAGCATCCGCAAGCAGCAAATAAGGTTTATACCAGCTCGGTGTTACTCCATAGAGAAAAGAACTACCCTGAATCAACGTAAAGGTGCCCAAGCTGTCACATTCTGATTCATAAGCGCCAAACATATTGGCATAACCGGAATAAACCGCCGCCGCAAGAGGAACATCATCGGTTGCGCGATACAACGCTCCAATCAAAAACCCATGAATATAATCCATGTATGGCTCGGCAAACATTTCACTTGCAAGATAAGCGTTACTGCCAACGGTAGTAGTAATATTAGCAAGCATCGTCCGGTATCCATCAACCCAATGATGGCCTCCGCCAAGCGGATGTCCGTGAGTATTATCATAGCA
>MHYA01000135.1:27479-27652 GCA_001825675.1 Planctomycetes bacterium GWF2_42_9
TGGTCAAGATAAATACCGTCAACATCAAGCTCATTAGGGTCTATTAGTCTTTCACACAGGTCGTGTATCTTATCCTGCCATACGGAGGTATAAGGACACATCATGGCAAACTCGTGGCCCAATTCACCGGCGGCAAGAACAAGATTACCATCCTTGTCTTTTACCGCAGCCGG
>MHYA01000136.1:0-3314 GCA_001825675.1 Planctomycetes bacterium GWF2_42_9
ATTCGGCTAAAGCCGGGATTATCGGCAGGTATGCAGCGTATAATTTGAGATCTCAAATTTCCCCAAAGGGGTCTTCGACAGATTTGAAATCTATGCGCATTGTCCACGGTATTCACGGTTTGAGTTTTTATCCGTATTTACGGCCTGCGGTGAACTGGTTTTACATCACGATCGAAAAAGCGGCTGCGCGTAGAACTGATGCGTTTATTTCCGTTGCCGATGCGATGACGACGAAATCTCTTGCGGTTGGGATTGGAAAGCCGGGGCAATTTACGACGGCGTATTCGGCGATCGAGGAAGAGGAATATTTAAATCCGCTAACGCGGGAGCAGCGAAATGATTTTCGCAAAAAATATAATATTCCAGAAAATGCTATTGTGCTTGTAACGATTGCGCGACTGTTTCATCTCAAAGGGCACGAATTTATTATAGAATCGGCATTGAAGCTCGCGAAAAGATTTGATAATTGCATTTGGCTTTTTGTTGGTGATGGAATTTTGAAAGATCAGCTTCAACTTAAAATCGACGCGTATGATTTGACGGACAAATTCAGATTCACTGGTTTGCTGCCGACTTCGCAAATGCCGCTGGTTTTGCATTCTTCGGATATTTTGGTGCATTGTTCGCTGCGTGAGGGTTTGGCGCGAGTTTTGCCGCAAGCGATGCTCTGCGGTGTGCCTGCGGTAAGTTTTGATATTGACGGTGCTGTGGAAGTTGTGAATGGAAATACCGGCAGGCTTGTTGAGCCTGTGAATGTTAAATTGCTCAATGAGGCGTGTGAGGAATTGATCGCTGATGAAAATTTGCGAAAGCAGCTTGGTGCAAACGGTCGGGAATTCGTGAAAGAAAAATTCGCACCGAAAACAATGGTCGATAAAATTGAAGAAGTTTATAAAAAAATATTGAAATAAATAGCAGAGGTTTTTTTTATGAAAACATTAACAAAAGAACTTTGGATGAATGTTCCGCAGCGGCGGGCGATAGTCTCTATTCATAATGAAATTGAAAGGCTAGTTCGGCAAAGCGGTGTTCAGGAAGGTTTGGTTCTTGTGAACGCGATGCACATAACGGCTTCGGTTTTTATAAACGATAATGAATCCGGTTTGCATCATGATTATGAAGTTTGGCTCGAAAAGCTGGCGCCGGAAAAGCCGCATTCACAATATCAGCACAATGGCGCAGAAGATAACGCTGATGCGCATTTGAAACGGCAAGTGATGGGGCGCGAAGTTGTTGTCGCGATCACAGAGGGCGAACTTCATCTTGGGCCATGGGAACATATTTTCTATTACGAATTTGACGGTATGCGGAAAAAACGTGTGCTGGTGAAGATCATCGGCGAGTAATATTACGGCATACGGTTCATTTTATCCTGCATATCGATTTTCCAGATGTATTTTTGTGTTCGGAAAATTATGACGCACAAAACGATAACTGAAATAATCAGAATATATATCATAAATTTTTCAATCCATTTTGTGCCGCAGAAAATTAAAATGGTATTAAGCACGATGAACCATATTCTGATTTCTGTCGGGCCGGTGCCGAGGTATGTGATTTTGAAATCGCCGGTTGCGCCGAAAGAGAGGAATGAACTTACCATAAATGTGCCGAATACGGGAATCAGCAGGAAAATAATATCGCGTTGGATGCCTGTTAGTAAAAATGAATAACCGATGAAGATGCAAGCCATAAAAACAAAATCCAGCAGGTGATCCATAAAAAAGCCCCATTTCGGAATGCCTGTATCACGATGTCGGCCGAGAGCGCCGTCGAAACAATCTGTGAACCACTGCAAAACGAGCATCAGTGATGAAAGCCAGAGCCAGTGAAGATTATTTTTCGCCAGGTATCCGAAAAAGATTACGCCAGCAGACCAGAGGATGGTTGTTAATGTAAGATGGTAGCCTTCGATCCACGCGGGGAATTTTTGAACATTATTTAAGATGAATTTTTTTTCGGCAGCGGCCAAAAGGGTTTTCATCGGTGCTTTTTTATCGCCTGTGAATATAGTTGTTTGCATTTATACTCCTGCTGATTTTTTTAATGCTTCTAACCAGTTCGCATAAGCCTGCTTATATTGATCGCAAATTTTTTCGTCAGGTTCGATGGTTCGTGTGCTTTTTAATCCTTCGAATGCTTCGGATAAATTTTTGTAGAATCCGGTGCCGAGAGCTGCGCCTCTTGCGGCGCCTGCGGAACCATCGGTGTTGTAAAGTTCGACAACGGCGTTTGTAACACACGCGAATGCTTTGCCGAATAACGGGCTTAAAAACATATTAGCGTCGCCTGCGCGGACTTTGCTGACCTTGACGCCGATATTGTGCATAATTTGCAATCCGAAATTCAACGCGAACACGATGCCTTCCTGACCTGCGCGGAGCAGGTGCTGTTTTTTATGAGTATTGAAACGCAGGCCGCAAATTTGTGCGCCGATATCGTTATTCTCGAGAGTTCTTTCGGCGCCGTTACCGAATGGCAGAATCGAAAGGCCATCGCTGCCGATTGGTGCGGTTGACGCAAGATCATTCATCGAGCGATAATCCATTCCATCCATAATATTCGTTCGCAGCCAACTGTTTAAAATGCCTGTTCCGCTGACGCAAAGCAAAACGCCATATCGCGGATTTTCTTTGCTGTAATTGACGTGCACGAAGGAATTGACTCGCGATTTGCTGTCGTAGGCGGGTTTTTCCGAGATGCCGTAGACGACGCCGCTTGTGCCTGCGGTTGCAGCGATTTCGCCTGGGTTTAGTACATTAAGCGAAAGTGCGTTATTTGGCTGATCGCCTGCGCGATATGAAATTTTTGTTCCCGCTTTCAAGCCTAATTCATCGGCGGCTTTTGCGGTCAGTTCTCCCTGCTCGGCGAAACTCGGCATTACATCGGCGTAAAAATTTTTATCGAAGCCGAAATAATCGAGCATAATGTCGGCGAGTGAGCCTTTGCTGTAGTCCCACATTATATGTTCGGAGATTCCCGAAGGCGTGGTAACGATTTTGTCCGACATTTTCATTGCGATGTATTCGCCGGGCAAAATTGCCTTATAGATTTTCTTATAAGTATCCGGTTCGTTGTCTTTTATCCATTTAAGTCTTGTCGCGGTGAAATTTCCCGGCAGATTAAGAAGCGTTTGCAGGCATTTCTGCTCGCCGATTTCTTTTGCGGCTTTTGCGCCGATTTGTACCGCTCTGCTGTCGCACCAGATAATCGCGTCGCGCAGAAGCTGTTTATTTTTGTCGACCAAAACAAGGCCGTGCATTTGATATGAAATTCCGATTGCTTTTATATCGGCGGGATTTACTTTTGATGCT
>MHYA01000136.1:3333-15516 GCA_001825675.1 Planctomycetes bacterium GWF2_42_9
CTTTTTTTGCGTTTTCCCACCAGACTTCGGGTTTTTGTTCGGCCCAGCCGGTTTTGTGCGCGATAATCTCAAGCTCTTTTTTGGGGCTTGTTGCCGAGGCTGCAATTTTTCCGCTTGCGCCTTCAAGAAGCGATACTTTTACAGATGAACTGCCGACGTCGTAACCGAGAAAGTACATATTTTCATCCTTAAGAATTTTATTTGATGATGATTATACTTTATGGTTTATTTGGGTCAAGGAATGATTAAAAAAGGGCAGACACATAGGTCTGCCCCTACAAAACAGAGATTGTTAAAGTTTTTCGAATGTAAAGTTGTGTGCGTTGGCGTCGACCTTTACGGAATCGCCTTCCGCGAATTTGCCTTCCAAGAGCTGGGCGGCTAGGACATTTTCAAGTCTTTGTTGGATTGTTCGCTTGAGCGGGCGAGCACCAAACGAAACGTCATAGCCTTCATCCATCAGCAGATTTTTGGCGTTGTCTGTAAATTGGATATTAATGTGTCTGTCGGCGAGACGCTTTGCGAGGCGTTTGAGCTGGATATCAATAATGTTTTTGAGATTATCTTTCGAGAGAGTGTGGAAGACGATGCTTTCATCGATTCGGTTCAAAAACTCCGGCTTGAAATATTTACGCAGAATTTCCTTAACGTGCGCTTCGATCTCCCAATCGGCGCCCTGTTCTTCAGTAAGTTTTATAATCTGTTCGCTTGCGATGTTGCTTGTCATAATTATGACGGTGTTTTTGAAATCGACAGTTCTGCCCTGACCATCGGTGAGTCTGCCTTCGTCAAAAACCTGCAACAGGACATTGAACACATCGGGATGTGCTTTTTCGATTTCGTCAAGCAGCACAACCGAATATGGTTTGCGGCGAACAGATTCGGTTAATCGGCCGCCTTCTTCGTAGCCGACGTAGCCCGGAGGTGCGCCGATCAGTCGCGCGACGCTGTGCGGTTCCATAAATTCGCTCATATCGACACGGATCATTGCGTTCGGGTCGTTGAATAAAAATTCAGCGAGCGCTTTTGATAATTCGGTTTTGCCAACGCCTGTTGGGCCGAGGAATAAGAAAACGCCGATAGGTCTTTCGGAATCGCCGAGGCCTGCGCGATTTCTACGTACGGCATCGCTAAGCGCGCGAACAGCTTCATTTTGGCCGATAACGCGATTGTGAATTTCCTGTTCCATCTGCATCAGGCGTTGACGCTGGCCGGAGAGAAGTTTGGAAACAGGAATGCCTGTCCATTTTGAAACGACCTGCGCGATGTGCTCTTCGGTAACTTCGTTGCGAATCATTTTTGCGGCGCTGCTTTGAGCGAGCAATTCTTCTTTATGTTTTAGCTGTTTTTGCAAATCGGCGATTGTGCTGTATTTTAATCTTGCGGCTTTTTCCAAATCGCCTTTACGCTGTGCTTCTTCAAATTCGGTATTTGTGCGTTCGATCTTTTCTTTTATTTCTTTGATGGAATTTATATCCGCTTTTTCGTTTTCCCATTTTGCGGTCATAGCGGAATCCTGCTGCTGCAAATCCTCACATTGTTTTTCAATGTTTTGCAGACGTTTCTGGCTAGCAGGGTCAGTTTCTTTTTTCAGTGCTTCTTTTTCAATCTGGAGCTGCATTAGTTTTCTGCGAATATCATCGAGTTCGGCAGGCAGAGAATCATTTTCAATGCGCAATTTCGATGCGGCCTCATCGATCAAATCGATTGCTTTATCAGGCAGCCATCTATCGGAGATATATCTGTTGGATAAAGTCGCGGCGGCAACCAGAGCGGCATCGGCAATGCGTACGCCGTGATGAGTATCATAACGATTTTTCAGGCCTCGCAAAATCGCGATAGTTTCCTCGACGCTGGGCGGGTCAACCATAACAGGCTGAAACCTTCGTTCCAGTGCCGCGTCTTTTTCTATGTGCTTTCGGTATTCGTTGATAGTTGTCGCTCCGATGCAACGCAGTTCGCCGCGTGCAAGGGATGGCTTGAGAAGATTGCCCGCGTCAACAGCGCCTTCGGCTTTGCCAGCGCCGACGATATTATGCAATTCATCGATGAAAAGTATGATCTCGCCTGAGGCTGATATTACTTCCTTGAGAACTGCTTTGAATCTGTCTTCAAATTCGCCGCGGTATTTTGTGCCGGCGATTAACGCGCCCATATCGAGCGCGATTACTTTTTTATTTTTTAAACCTGTGGGAACATCGCCTGCGACGATTCGCTGGGCGAGACCTTCGACGATCGCGGTCTTGCCAACGCCGGGTTCGCCAATCAATACAGGATTATTTTTTGTACGACGATTCAGAACCTGCATACAGCGACGAATTTCTTCTTCGCGGCCGATTACGGGGTCGAGTTTTCCTGACCTTGCCTGCTCGATCAAATCAATACCGTATTTTTCAAGCGCTTTGTATTTTGCTTCTGGATTTTCATCTGTAATTTTTTCGCTGCCGCGAATTTGTTTGAGCGCAGCTTCGATTTGTTCGGGAGTGATTGAGTTTAGAGATAAAACTTCCTTTGCGTTGCTTGCGACAGAAGCGAGCGATAAGAAAAGATGTTCAACGCTCAAGTATTCGTCTTTCATCTTGTCGGCGCGGTTTTGAGCATCGAGGATAACTTGATTCAGTGCAGGGTCTGGCATGATCTGGCCGCCAACGTTGCCTTTCGGCAGACGCTTGAGTTCGCCTTCGGTCATATCTTTAACACGGACGGCGTTTGAGCCGATGGTCTTTAGGATCAAAGTTGCAATGCCTTCGTCGTCGCGCAAAATCGCGGCGAGCAAATGCAGAGGTGTTAGAAGGGTGTTCGATTGCTGCATAGCGATTTGCTGCGCGGTTGCCAATGCTTCCTGTGTTTTTAATGTAAATTTATCAAATTTCATAAAAATCACCTTTCACATATTGTATAAGCAAAGGGTGTGCCTGAAATTGGCAAAATGCTAAGTTTTTGGTTGGTAAATACTTATGTTTTGTGTGGGTTGATGGAAACCAGCCATTTTGGCATAAAACAAAAAATCCGCCGTTTATAACAGCGGATTTTTCGCCCATTTCTTTGGGTTGTTGCCGGGGGTTACCGGTCTCTCCTCTAATTTATAGCCACGCAAAAAAGAAAGTATAATCGCTTTTCGAATGTTTAGTTTAAAAGGCATCTCTACTTTTAAAGCCAGAGATTGCTTTTTTGTCGTACTGCTTCGCTAAATGCTTGCAGTACTTCTCGCAATGACAATAGATGCTTTATTCTTTCTTTGATTTTTCTGTTTGCTGATATTTTCTCTTACGGCGGTTGATGGTTCTTACCGGCTCAACGGTTTCGTTTTGAGCGGAAGCGAGTTCAACTGCTTTTGAAGGAGTCGGTGCGTATAAATCTGCGCCGATCTCTTCCCACAGGCCTTCGGCTCTGCCGAATACGCCGCCGCAAAGCATTATCTTCATATTTGGCCAGGCGTTTACTTCGCGTACTCTGTCGATTATGTTTCTGACCTGCGGTGTATCTGATGGTTCTGTTCCATAAACCACAAGTACGTCCGGGCCAAATTCGTTGACGTAAGTCAAAATATCGTCGTTAGTCAAGCCGCCGCCGATGAAACGTACATTCCAGCCTGCGCTTTCGAACATGTCGGTAACCATTTGAGCGCCAAGTTCGCATATCTCTTTTGACGAGCTGCATACGATGACTTTTTTTGCTGTTGCGGCCTGTTTTGGTAATTTGTTTTGGAGCTGATCAACAATTGTACGGTTAATGCGGGTTGCAAGATGTTCCTGAACGCTTGTTATCTTGTCTTCGCGGTAGAGTCTGTCGATCTCGAGCATCATCGGCCAAATGATGTCGCTGTAAACGCCGATGATCGAAGCATTATTATTATGAAGCACATCCTCTATAACTTCACGGCAAACGTGTCTGTCGCCAGTCAGTAACGCATCCATATATCTGTGCATATAAGTCTCTTTGTTCATTTTAAGTTCTCCGTAAAATAAAATTACTATCTGTAGTTTGCCGTTTTTGTCTTGCCTATCTTGCTTTAACTTTGGTAAGTTAGGTAAGATATATAATCTATCGGAGAGGTGGTTCAAAAATCTTTAGTTAAAATAGGTAAAATTGTGAAAAGTGGTAAAATATTTTATGGTGAGATTAGCGTCCGATAATTTATTCGAAGATTTTCCGCGAAGGCTAATGCCTACCCTACGATAATGAGGGCAGTTGAAAAGAATTTTGAACCTGTTATGATTCATTTATTAATTATTAATTTTTTATAAAGGATTCAAAAAATGAAGAAACTAATGAAACTTATTATGTGTCTGGCAGTTATTCAATTCGTTGTTGCAGGAAGCGCACTTGCCGCCAAACCCGAATCAAAGGCTAAAACAAAGGCAGCCAAAGCAGAAGTGAATGAACCTGCAAAAAAAGTCAAAGATGCAGCAGGTGAAAGAGAAAAAATCGAGCAGGAATATAAAGATGCAAAACAGGCTGCGATAAATAAATTCCAGGAAGATATGAAGGCAGCTCAAAAATTAGAAGGTCAGGCTAAAGAAGATGCTATGAAGAAGGCGGTCGATGAAAAGAATGTCGCGTTTGAAAAAGCCAAAGCAGATAAAGAAGCTGCTCTGGGAAAAGTAAAATCTGCTGATTCAAATGATACCGGAAAACAAAAAGATAAAGCCGGCAGTGATAAAGGCAAAAATAAAGATAAGCAGCAGAGTGAAACAAAAGGAAAGACTAAAACAAATAAAAAAGGAAAATAAATTTTTCTGGAATATTTTAAATTCTAAGAGCCCATGGCTAATGCGTTGGGCTCTTGTTTTTTTGAGTTTACGATATGAACAAAATTATTAAACAGATAAGAGAAGAGCTTAAAGCAGGGGCCGATGAGAAAGTTAAAATCTCTGCACAAAGATTTTTTAAAGATGAAATAAAAGTTTATGGTCTGAAATCAGCGGCGGTTACCAAAATAGCCAAGACATATTTTTCGCAAATCAAACAATTGAATAAAAAAGAAATTTTTTTGATCTGCCAGGAACTTTTCTCGTCCGGCTTTCTTGAAGAATTTGCAATCGCGGCCGATTGGTCGTACAACATTTGCGACAGATTCGAGCCGAAAGATTTTAAAACTTTTGAGAGATGGATAAAAACATACATCGATAACTGGGCCAAATGCGATATGTTCTGCAATCACACTGTCGGTGAATTCATCGAACAAAATCCTTCATATATCGGCGAACTTAAAAAATGGACTAAATCAAAAAACCGATGGGTCAAAAGGGCGGCAGCGGTTTCTCTGATCATCCCCGCAAAAAAGGGGGAGTTTTTGAAAGATATTTTCGAAATCGCGGAAAGTCTCCTACTCGATAAAGATGATATGGTGCAAAAAGGTTACGGCTGGATGCTCAAAGAGGCGAGCCGAAAACATCAAAAAGAGGTTTTCAATTTTGTTGTGAAACACAAAGCTGTTATGCCGAGAACGGCACTAAGATACGCGATCGAAAAAATGCCGGAGAACCTGCGAAAGAAAGCGATGATAATTAACCACGAATGAACACGAATATTATTGGTAAGAGTAATTTCGTTTTCAGTTTGGGTTTGGGTTGTGTTCATCAAGTCTTCGTGCTTTTCGCTTTTCATTTTTTATTTTCTTCTGAAGGATTTATCTGGTCGTAGTATTTTATGAGCAGATTATATTCCTTTTTGCCTTTGAAATTTGATACCGCATCAATAAAATTGCTGATTGCCATTTCTATCGCAAAAGCAAAGAATGCTCCGGCGATTACGCCAAGCGAAAAACCTATATACAAAGTTTTACCTTTAAAACTTCCAGGCTGTGTTCCGCTAAAAATCACAAATAAAAAGAATAAACTTATAACTGCTAAAACTACTGATATGATAAATTGAATAACAGCCATTTTCCGAAAAGTTTTACATCTTTTGCGGATTTTTGCGATGAATTCTTCGTCAGTTTCGATTTTGCGTTTGAAAAACATTTTTCTTTTCCTTTTTTTACCCTGCGCTTACGCTTAGGGCTCTAATCTTTACTGTGTTCTCTTTTTTAATGATTTTTTTGCGGAATTTAAATTTGCCGCTTGTGCGGTATCATTTGTAACCACTCTTTTGCCCAAGGGGGCGAATGAGGCCTGTGCCAATTTGAAATGCGCAAGGCCGAATGGGATTCCAATTATTGTAAGGCACAGAGCAATGCCGGTAAGTGCGTGTGAGATCGCGAGCCACAGGCCGGCAAGGATAATCCAAAGAAAATTAGCAACAGCGGTTGTTGGGATTCTGGTTTCGCCGACTTTGCGGGCATCTATTAATTGTTTGCCGAATGGGAAGGCTGCGAATCGGGCAATCCGAAATGACGCAATGCCGAACGGGATGCCGATGATGGTTAGGCAAAGCAGTGCACCGAAAAAGAACCAAAAAATACACGCGAAGAATCCGCCGCCAAGTATGAACCACAATAAATTAAATGCAAATACCATAAGTACCTCCGTTTTTTTGAACCCTCTCAATATTTACCCTGCGCTGACGCTTAGGGTTCTGATTCGATTTGATTATATCCTATATAATAGGATAGTGAAGCGAAATATACGTCCGATAATGCGGAAAAGAAGATGGGCGAATTTGAAAAATCGGGGAAATGTTAAAGTTCTAAAATAGTAAGTGTCGAACTAGGAATTAGAGAGACATCAAGGAGAATCATTTAACCATCAGCATTTGCAAATTAGTAAAATGAATTTTATATTTTCAATGTATTGGAGTTCCATAAAAGAAAGCGGAGAGTTTGTGAGTTATGGGACGAAGTTAAATCGGATGAATTGAGAAAGGGGCAATTATGGCAAATGGAAATTTGATGTGCGGTCAGAGTGAATGCGGAGAACTGATGGATTTTTTTGAAAATTTGGTTGTTAATAATGATCTGAAGGCATCAGAGGCTGAATTTTTGGAGGAATTAGTCGTGATTCGGCAAACGAATCTCAATGATTGGGCTAAAGCGCACGATAATTAAAAATTTGAGATTTCAGATTTGAGATACAAAAGGAATCTGCTGACAAGATTCCTTTTTTTATAATAATTTTTCAAAAACTGTAATATTTAAGCATTTTTAAACGTCTAGATAAATCAGTATATGCAGGGTTGACATTATGCATAAATTGTTTTAATATAATATGTTTAGCAGAATGAGTTTATGGAGTAATTTAGCCTTTTTATGGCAGAAGCATCTGTAAATAATAATGCCGGTGCCGCAAATGGCAATGGTAACGGCGACGAGTTGAGCAAAGCGGTAGCTTTTTTCAACAGAGCCCAGGAAGTCGCGCAGACGGACAATTTCGATTACGCGATCGATTTGTTTGTTGAGGGTTTGCAGCGATCGCCGGATGCTGTCGAAGAGGGGCACAAGCCGATGCGGTATAATGCACTTATACGGCAGGGTAAGGGCGGCAAGAAGCCATCGATGATGGATAAAATGAAACATTCGCGCGGCAAAACCGCGTTGGAAAATATGATCAATGCCGAGTATTTGCTCGCTAAAGACCCGGATAATTTGCTTTATGCTGAACAGCTTTTGAATTCGGCTCTTTTGGGCGGATATAAAAAGACGGCGCTTTGGATTTCGGATTTGATTTTTGAAGCGTGCAGAACATCGGATAAGCCTTCGATTTCGACGCTGCTATTGCTTAAAGATGCCTATGCTTCGTTGGAGCAATATGCCAAGGCGATAAACGCGTGCGGATACGCTTTGAAGCTGAAGCCTGATGATGGTGTTTTGGCAGGTGAGTTTAAAAACCTTTCGGCAAATCTAACAATGCAGAAAGGAAAATACGACCAGAAGGGCGATTTCAGGGATTCGATTCTGGATAGGGAAGAACAGGCGAAATTGCAGTCGCAGCAGGCACAGGTCAAAAGTGTCGATGTTCGTCAGCAGGCGGTTAATGATTCGAAAAAGGCTTATGAAGCAAATAAGACGATTCATACGCTTTTTAAACTGGCGGATAATTTGGGTGAATTACAGACTGACGCCGCGGATAACGAAGCGATAAATCTGCTCGAAAAAGAATTTCAGCATTCGCACGATTTTAGTTTTAAGAAACGGGCGGGTGAAGTGAAATTGCGGTCGATTCGCAGGCATATTCGACAGCAAAAAGAAGAAGTTGAGTCTGGCAAGGCTTCGGAAACGACAAAAGAAGCACTTAATGAGAATATTAAAGAGCTGCTACATACGGAACTTGAGCATTACAGGCTTTGCGTTGAGAATTATCCGACGGATTTGCGTATGAAGTATGAATATGGACTTCGGCTGATGAGAAATCAGAAGTATGATGAGGCGATTCCGTATTTTCAGGCGGCCCGTAAGGATCCCAAGCATAAAATTATGGCGATGAATAAAATTGGACTGTGCTTTTTTGTAAAAGGATGGTTTAATGACGCAATCGATACGCTTAAAGAGGCGGTCGAAATGTATGAAATAAAAGACAATGACATTGCCAAGGATTTAAGGTACAATCTGGCGCGAGCATACGAACAAAGCGGTAACGCGGAAAATGCTCTTGAATTATATAGAAAACTTGCTCAAATTGATTTTTCGTATAAAGATGTTCGGGCAAGAGTCGATAGATTAAGAAAATAAAAATAAGTTTAGAACAATAACAATTTATTAGGAGTAAAAATGGCACATTCATTATCAGCCAAAAAAAGAGTTAGGCAGAATGCAAAGAAACGTATCATTAACCGTGCAAGGAAGACGACGGTCAAGGCGAATCTCAAGGGAGTCAACGCAGCAATAACTGCTGGAGATAAAAAGACGGCAACAGAACAATTTAAGACAGTAATCAAAAATCTTGATAAGACAGCAGCTCGCAAGACAATTCACAAAAACAGAGCAGCAAGATTGAAATCAAGATTAGCGAAAAAAATCAATAAGCTGAAATAAATTCAGTAAGTTAAAAACTAAAAGTGAAAAGTGAAAAATTATGGAATCCCGACTTTGTCGGGATAGCTATTGTAACTTATAACGCCATGCCGGCTTTTTTGGGGTATGGCGTTTTTTTATTTTTAGGGAATATGGAATAGGGTTTAGGGGACTGGAATAGTAATGGTAGAGACACTAAAAAAACGAATATTGGATCATCTTAAGCATAGAGATTACACACCTGTAAAAGAATCGGAGTTGATCAAGCGGCTTGGTTTGAAACGCGATCAGGTGGAAACTTTCAAGGATGCGTTATCACAGCTTGAGGCGGATGGGCTTGCGGTGATTGGAACGAAAAATGCAATTTCGCTGCCTGGGCCGGGGGCGAAAGTTTACGGCACATTTCGCGGGACAACGAAGGGGTTTGCGTTTGTTACGCCGGCGGAAAAAAATTCACACGGCGATTTGTATATACCCGAACGATATACGAGCAACGCGATGAACGGCGATATGGTTATGGCGCAAGTTGTGAGAGAAGATCACAAGGGAAAAGAGAAACGATACAGCGGAAAAATTATAGAGATAGTTCAGAGGGCGAATAATAAATTTGTCGGGACGATCATTCGCAAGGGCGATTCGTATTTTCTTGTGCCGGATGGGAAATTTACGGAGCTGGTTGAGATCGACGATGTAACGGCGAAGAACGGAGCGGTGGGCGATAAAGCGGTTGTGGAGATTATCAGCTTTTCAACGAAAGAGGAATTTGCGCGCGGAGTGCTGATTGAAGTGCTCGGCAAAAGCGGGAAATATAAAACGGAAATCAACGCGGTAATGAGGCGGTTTGCTTTGCCGAATGAGTTTAAAGCCGAATGTCTGGATGAAGCGGGCAATGAGGCGCGAAGTTTTGAGTCGAGCGATTATTCGCACAGGCTGGATTTGACGGACAAGATTATTGTTACTATCGATCCGCCTGACGCGAAAGATTTTGATGACGCGATAAGCGTCGATAAAAATGCGGACGGGACTTATACGCTTGGGGTGCATATCGCGGATGTGAGCGAATTTGTAAAGCACGGCAGTGAGCTTGATAAAGAAGCGGCTAGCAGAGGCAATAGTGTTTATCTGCCGGGGCGGGTGATACCGATGCTGCCGGAGACGTTGAGTAATGGCGTTTGCAGTTTGCAGCCGAAGCAAAAGAGGCTGACGAAATCGGCATTTATAACTTACGATAACGCAGGCAAGGTTCTCAAGGCAGAGTTTGCAAATTCTGTGATTCATTCAAAAGCGAGATTTACTTATACCGAAGTTGATGGAATTTTGAACGGCGGTTCGACGGATAAGCCGGGGGAAGTTGTCGCGCTGCTGCGTGAAATGAATAAACTTGCGAAAATTATTGAATCGCGTCGGCACGCACAGGGAATGCTGCATTTGAATATGCCGGAGATCGAACTTGATTTCGATAAGGCTGGGAATGTTGTTGATGCGCATCCGGCTGATACGAGTTATCCGCATACGATAATTGAAATGTTTATGGTTGAGGCGAACGAGGCGGTTGCGCGTATGCTTGACGGCGTTGATGTGCCGTTTATGCGAAGGATTCATCCCGACCCGGATTCGTTGAGTTTGAAAAAGATGGTTGAGACGCTGAAATCTTTTGGAATTTCTGCGCCGCGTCATCCTGACAGATTCGATTTGCAGGATATTCTCGATAAGGTCAAAGGCAAGCCGATGGAATACGCGGTGAATACTTATGTTTTGCGTTCGCTGACGAAAGCGGAATATTCGCCGTTGGCTATCGGGCATTTTGCGCTTGCTTCAAAACATTACTGCCACTTTACAAGTCCGATTCGCAGGTATTCGGATTTGCTGGTGCACAGGCTGTTTGATATTTATATTAAAAATAAAAATTTTGCCAACGCGCCGACGCAGGAAGAGCTTATTGAAAAAGGCAGGCATTTGACTTTCACGGAAGAACGCGCCGACGATGCTGAAGAAGATTTGAAGGCCGTTTTGATTTTGGAGATGATGAAAGACAGGCTCGGCGAGACGATGGAGACGATCGTTTCAGGGCTGACAAATTTCGGAGTTTTTGTGCGGTGCAATAAATTCGGCATCGAGGGTTTGATTCCGATGGATATGCTCGGCAGGGATAATTTTGTTTATGATTTTAAGGCGCAGTGCGTTTACGGCCAGCGCAGCGGAAAGACGTATCATATCGGGCAGCCTTTGACTGTGAAGATCGCATCTATAAATCTGGCGGCAAGACAGTTGAATGTTGTGCCTGTGGAAAAAGAGGGAGAGAAAAAAGAAGAGCATAAAAAGTGGAAGAAAAAAAATCAGGAAAGAAAAGAGCAAAGGAAAGATAAAAAGAAAAATAGAAGCAAGGGAAGAAAAGGAAGAAGATAGGACATTGAGCATCGTTTCGGACGTAGTTCAGTGAAAAGGGACGAAGTCGTTGGAGCAAATCGGAATTCTTTTTAAACGATTTCTCCGCTTCGGTCGAAATGGCAATATGAGCTTTGCTTAAGTTGAGACGAGATTTGCCGAAAATTGATAAAAGTTGTATATTGAAGATTGGCAGAATGGATAGTATGAGAATGATGAGATTTTGTTAAACGGGAAACGATAATGAGATATATAACTTTACCTTATATTATTATAGCTTCTGTCATTCTCGTTTCTATTTTGCTGTTTTTGCTAAGGTATAAAATTACATCGATGCTGATGCGGAAAAAAATTGCCGGGCGGGAAATAATCAGTTTTGATAAATGGTATGAAACATTTTTTAAGGGCAGTAATGTTAAAAAGGATTTGGCAGAAGATATTTTAAATACTTTCGCAAAGCAGATTAAGGTTTCGCCGACACAAATTCTTCCGAGTGATTCGATACCCATAGAATCAAAATATTTGCCGAATGCTCTAAGAAAAATTATAGTCGAGGATGTAATGGCAAGATCGCTTGATATAGTTAATGAGAGATATAAACTGTACGGCTGGAAAAAAACAGATACGATGGCGTGCAAAACTATCGGCGAATTGATCACCGGCATTAATAAAAAATATACAAGCGTGCTGGGAGATATATAAATAGGCTCAGCTTATATAAATAATTGACAAAAAGAGGTTTAGAGGATAAAAATATAAAACATCAGGCGAAAATATGGCAGAAAATGAACAAAAAATAACGATGATCGAGCAGTTCGGAGCCAATGTGCTCCAGGCTGTTAATAACAGCGGCAGATTCGCGCGTTTTCAGTTCGATTCTCTGGTCGCATCTTGTGCTGCATTTTTTG
>MHYA01000137.1 GCA_001825675.1 Planctomycetes bacterium GWF2_42_9
CTTAAGGTTGTATCGCCAGCGCCGACAGTATCAATTTTCTTAAAAAGCTGAATGCCGGGCACAATATTAGTTCTGGTGCTGTCGACAACGAGCAATCCTCGTGAGCCGCGCGTGATAAACACAGGTTTGCTGCTTTCTTTATAAAGGTTCAATGCGTGCTTTTTGACATCAGACAATGAAAGGACATCTGTTGTCTCAAGTTCCAGACCGTTGAGCATTGCCGCTTCAACTTCGTTTGTCTTGCGATAAATATTCTTAAACCTGCCGCCATAATGACGTGAATCCAGGATTACTATTTTGTTCTGATATTCAGCAAGTAAACTATTCAGATTTTGTACGAATTCCTCTGTTAAGCTGCCGGGAACCTGCTGGTTGAAGATTACAACATCCATTTTCTCCAACGCATTCCTGACGTGCTTGATAATTTCCGCATCAGTAGCGCTGCTGCGTTTGTTGAAAAAACCAAAATCGATACGTGGCTCTTCAGTATCTCCGATATAACGTTTTGCGAAAGTAACTGTATCGAATTGTTCCTTTTGTATGATGATCGAAGAGGTATCGACGCCCAATCCACGAAGCTGGCCGTTAAGTTCACGGCCGAATATGTCATCACCAATCACGCCAATTGCTTGTATATAAGCAGGTTTAAGCGCAGCGATATTCGCTACGACATTTGAAGCTCCGCCTAACGAATAATAATGCTTTGCGACTGCTTGTGCGTGCAGGCCGGTTTCGACGGAAATTTCACCGCCTTTTGGATTCAGTATCCAATATGCATCGAGGCAAAAATCCCCCAAGACTGCAATTTTTACGGTTTTTATTTTCTCAAGTATCGTTTTAATTTGTTCAGTGTGCATCTTTTTTATTTCTTATTTTATTGTTCGATTATTTCTTATGCTGATTTTAGCAAAGAACAAACGTTCTTTTTTAATGGTTACGAGTATTAATTGACTTGTAAAATTCGCTAAGCGGTACTACGCGGTTTTCAAGCATTGACATTTCTGCCGCAAAAACAATAAGATGAGTCTCAAGCGAAATCTCCGGGCCGGTTGAAATCAAGCCTGGATTGTTGGTTTGAACGGCATCAAGAAATGATTCCATAAGGCTGAAATCGCCGCCGCCATGACCGCCTGTCATATCTTTTGCAAGAGTGTTTGCTTTTATCTCGTTTGATTTGCCGATTTGAAAGTCCAGCGTGCGGATCGTTTCTTCATCGCCTTCGATGTAGCCTTTTGTGCCCATTATGCGGAGCTTGCGGCCGATAGGTGTAAATGCGCTGACAATCATGTTTACGAGGATATTGCCTTGGAAGTCGATATTAACTATCTGCGTGTCCATTACATCATTGTCGCATTGATATACACATCTGCCATAAGGCCCTTCTTTGAGGGCTTTGCGCAAGGCACCTTCAGTCATTTCGTTTGTTACCATATTCAAAGGCCATTCGTGAAGACCCTGTTGCAATCTTTCGAAATAAAATTTCTTCGCCGAATAAGGGCAATTGTTGTCGGCAAGAGGACAGTCGATGCATCTGGCGGCTGAACCAACAGGGCGATTTTCTTTGCGGAAATGTTTTAAATGACCGAAAGAAGAAACTTTTATGCAAGGCTTGTCAACCCACCATCGCAGCAGGTCGATATCATGACAGCATTTGGCCAAAAGCAGAAAAGATGAATTTTGTTCATTACCAAAATTGCCTCTTACGAAAGCATGGGCAAAGTGCCACCAGCCGACGCCTTCCATGTGCTGTATGGAGCAGATGTCGCCGATCTTGCCGGATGTAATTATGTCTTTCACTGCTTTGAAAAAAGGCGCGTAACGCAAAACATGACAAACTGCAAAAATAATATTATTTCTTTGTACAGAATTTATGATTTCGATACATTCAGAGGCAGTAGGGGCGATAGGTTTTTCGAGCAAGATGTTATATTTTTTTTCTGCGGCGGCAAGAGCAGGGGCGGTGTGCAGCCTGTCAGTTGATGAGATTATGACAATATCGGCCATCTTTGGCGCATCGAGCAGCTGTTTCCAGTCTGTAAATACATTTTCTGGTTTTATATTATGACGGCTGACCATTTCGTTGCGAAAATAATCACGCGGTTCTGCAACCGCTATAACCTGGGCTTTATCAGGATGCTGCCTGATGAATTCGCCATAGCTATACATGCCTCTGGCACCTGCGCCGATGACTGCAACTTTCAATCTTTTTTTAGCTATCGCGGCTTTCTTTTCACAAATTGTTTTAGCGGTATTCATTTTATTTTCAACTTACAAATTTATTACAAAAAATAAGATACAAAACGTTTTGCCCGGTTTCAATATAATAACGGAAGACTCCATGTTTCAAAAACAGCTTTAATATTATGTACCGGGTTTTGGGGTCCCCATTCACATTGTGCTATAACGCCGCCAGTGTTGCTGTCCAATGCTTTACGTACGCGCCATACAGCATCACATACGTTTTCCGGCGTACCGAATGGTAAAATATTTTGGCGGTCTATTTCGCCCCAAAAAGTGATCCTTCCTTTGAAATGCTTTGCGATATCATCGATATTCATACAGAAAAGCTGGCTGTTTATTGCGTCAACACCAATTTCGATTAGATCTTCATATATCGACATTATATTTCCATCGCTGTGCATAAAAACTTTTTTGCCGGCTGAATGGATTGTGTCGCAATACTGTTTGTATAAAGGTTTGAAGTAGTGTCGCCACATATCCGGCGAAATAAGCAATGATGTCTGGCTGCCCCAGTCATCGCTGAAACTTACGCCGTCGGTATTTGTGCTCGACCATCCCTGAATTTCTCTCAAGCAGAATTCGTGAACCATTTTGAGCAATTTGCGAAATTCTGAAGTCTCATACGCCATATCCATAAAAAGATTTTCGGAGCCTCGCAGGAATTGCATTCTTTCGAATGGACCGCCGCAGCCTAGCAGCATAAATTTATTTTCGGATTTCAAATTTTTATCTTGAGCGATATTAACAGCGTTCCAATTAGCATTGTCTAAAATCTCCCATGGCGGAGTAAATGTGCTAAGTGCATCCCAGTTGTCTGCCATGATTGGATTCTTTACTTCGCCGACTACACCATCTTCTCCGCAACTCCATACACAGCCCCATTCGTCTGTGTAGGTTCCTTTGCGGAAGGCGACGCCGCTTGCGCGTTTGCTTGGGCCAATTACGCTGCCTGCACCGATAAAGTCTTCAGGATATTCTTTCAGCAGGGATTGTAAATCATCCGATGCAAACATATTTACCCAGGGTACTCGCCAAAGCTGACGCGGAACACGATCAACAGGTTTGAAATCGAGTGTTAGCTGGACTCTTTCTCTGCTGTTCATATTTGTACCATTCGTTTTATAAACAAATTAAACATACACAAACCCCCAACTTTGATGTAAATGCTATTTACTTCTTTTCACCCATTAATTTTGCAATCGTAGACTCAATTGCTTGTGCCCATATTTGATAGCCTTTTTTCTTAGGGTGCAGCAAGTCCGGGAATATTTCTCTTGTAAGCACTCCTTTATCGTTCAAAAACTTTTTATTGATATCCAAATAGAAGATCGTTTTATTATCAGCAACCTTTGAGGCTAATTTGCTGGCTAGATTGTTCTTTTCCCATTGCGGATTAACCACAGCATTGGATTTTCCATCTTGCATTTGGTTTGCATCGCCTCGCGGAAAAATAGCAAGTACTAAGATTTTAGTCTGAGGCAATTTTGTTTTTAATTCACAAACAATCGCTTTAATGCCGTCTGCAATCTCTTCTGCAGTGTTGTCTGTGCCATTAGAATTGTTTGTGCCAATCATTATTATAGCAAGTTTTGGATTGATGCCGTCAATTTCGCCATTTTGCAGTCGCCACAGAACGTGCTGCGTACGATCACCTGAAAAACCCATGTTCACAACATTTCGACCATCATAATATTCTCTGCGTACCTGTTGGCCTGAATCATCCCAATCCCAACCATGAGTAATCGAATCGCCGATAAGCAGCAGGTCAACATTGCCTTGTTTAACTCTATTTATAATTTCCTGATGACGTTGTGCCCACCATTCCTCGTTCATTTTAGAAACAGGAGTAACGGCACTATGTGAACCGATCTTTATATCACAAGGATTTACTTTCGCCTGGCAGGTATTGTTGAATAAAATTCCGGCAACGAGCAATAACAAGGTTATAATGTTCTTCATATTAGTTACCTTATAAAAGAAACCAAATGTTTTAGTTAATTTGTTGGATCAAAAGTTGCGTTATCAATACCAAACTATTCTAACAGCTTTGTATGAAAAAAACACAAAAAAATCGCTAAAAAAGTAAATTGTTTAAGTTTGCACAATAAAGTGATTTTGTAGAAGTGTATATGGTATTTAGGATTGTGTTTGGCTATAAAGTAACATAAGTCCTTTTTAAGAAGAGAAATAAGAATATTGACATGTTTGTAGTTATAGGACTGTGCAAATGAGTTGATAATTTTTTTGGAAATTGTTTGCAATAATAACCAAAAGTGTTATATTTGTGAGCATGACAGTTTCAAATACAAATGAGAGTGTCTCTGTTGGCACAGATGTTAAGGAGCGAATGATTGAATTTCTTCGCACCAAACGCATTCCAATTAATGGCAAACTTCCTCCGCTGCGAGAATTGTCGGATAAGTTTAATGTTTCACTTTCGACAATGCGCAAGGCTGTTTTGAGTCTTGAAGAAAGCGGTGAACTGGTTGTTAAACACGGTTCAGGGATATATGTCGTCGATAAGCAGGGTGAACTTGTTGTTGAAACCACGATACTTCGACCTTGCCGGAAAAATAAGACTCTTTGTATTATAGATTCATTCGCCGAGGGCGACTTTGAAGGCCATTATTTAGATAACTTTGTTCTTAGCGAGGCCTTACAAGGTGCAAAAGAAGCTTGTCAAAAAGCAAAATGGGGTTTAAAAGTTTTAAGTTTTGTAATTGGTGAAGGTGAGCAGGCAATCTTAAGCAAGATTGATGAGTGCAAAGAAAGCATAGCGTTGCTGGTTGTTTCTCAACACTTTCTCGGCCTTATGGATGATGTTGAGAAAATGGGTATTCCTGCGGTTGTTCTTGGACCTTTGGGCAAAAATATCTGCAAAAATGAAGTCTGCATTGACCTTTTTGAGGCAGGTATGCTCGCAGGGGATCATCTGGCTAAACTTGGTCATCAAAAAGTTTTGTATTTAGGTCAGGATCCCGCGGTCGCGAAATCATCTCATCTTAGGCATAGCGGTTTTTGTTATGCTCATAAAAAAGCATTTCCTCAGGGGCAAATACATGAAGTATTTATTCCTGACGTTACGGTTTCTTCGCAGGTAAGGCAGTTATTCCTTGATTCCGCGAAGAAAACTTTAAATATCATAGATTCGGTGTCTGCTATTTTCATAGCTTCTGAACAGATTGCTTTAATAGTAGTACCTTATCTATTACAACATGGGGTTCGGATTCCACAATCAGTTTCTTTGGTAACACTTGATAATTCTCGTTTCGCACGATTATTTACTCCAACGTGGACATCTGTCGATTTGAATCGACCTGGGGCGGCAATGGCGGCATTTGACATTCTTTCGAATTGTGAAAATGGTCAGCCAGTATCTTCGACTTCCAAACATATTGTTTCTTCGCAGCTTGTAGTTCGTGAGTCTGCGATCGCTCATAATCTGACTGAAATAAAATAAGCTGCAAGGTTGGCAGTAGTTTTGGATTTTTGATGGTTAAATTTATAATTTAATTAAATGGAGGGTATAGGAATGAAAAGTAAAACTATTCTTGTATTGTTGGCAATTCTCTCGATATCGGTTTCCTTTGCAAGTGCCGGTACCGGTGGAATGGCCGTGAATTTCCCAAGCACAAGCGGCTGGAATGTTACAGGTGTCGCAGGTGCTCCGGGATACGAGCAGGCAAACTGGATCAATACCAACAGCAATCAAAGTTCATGGGGTGCTCAATATAATTTAGTAGATGCCCAAGGCGTGGCCACTGGAGCGATTATGGATTGGTATGCCTCTGAAATTTACAGCTGGCAATATGGTACCGCAACGACTGACAATCAACGTATGATGGATGCTGGTATTGCATCAGTGAGTGGACTGGTGGAAGTTCATGTCGTAGGTATTCCTTATGCGAAGTATGATGTTGTTGTTTATTTTTCATCGGAATTGCCGAATGCTTATGTTTCAAAGTATACAATAGGTGCAACATCTATTTATGCACAGGTTCCTGCAATGGGTCTTTATGGGAACACTAATACCTTTACTCAAGTGCCTTCGACTTCCAACGAGGATTTACAAGGAAATACGCCTGTGGGCAATTTCGTTGTGTTTAAAGATGTAATTGGCAGCTCGCTATATCTTACTGCTCAAAGCGGATGGGCAGGCGAAAATATTTATACATACGATCCTGGTTTAACTCGCGCATCAATCAGTGGTATTCAAATTATTCCATCATTCAAACGTTCGATGGCTGTAAATTTCCCAGCACAACTTCCGCCTATTACTGGCGTTCAAGGCCCTTCGGGATTTGAGCAAGGCAACTGGTTGAATACGATCAATCAGGAAGATTCATGGGGCACAACATATAATCTTCAAGATGAATCTGGAGCAGCAACCGGCGCGGTTCTATCGTTCTGGGCAAGTGCTACCAATCAGCAGGGCAACATCAATTCAGTCGATTTCCCTATGCAGTCATGGCTTCTTGAAACAGGTATTTGGGGCTATCTGGCAAGCGATGCTCCAAGACTTAGAGTAGATCATATTCCTTATGACCAATATACCGTTGTGGTTTATTTTGGCGCAAGCCAGGATTTTGATACAGTTCAGCAAGTAGTAGTTAACGGCAATTCTCTATTCGGCAGAGTTCCATATTATACACGTTATATAGAAATGGGTTATCGCCGGATACCAAATACATCAACAGCGGATTTGCAGGCAAATACACCTTACGGAAACTATATGGTTTTTGAAGGTGTAACTGGAAGCACACTTGATATCACAGCTTTGCCCGGCTGGTACAGTACTGTACACCCACGAGCATTTATCAGCGGTTTCCAGATATTAGACGGCGGCCCAATTGCTCCGAAATATGAAAAAGCAATGGCAATAAATTTCCCAAGCAATAGCGGCTGGACAGTTGCAGGCAGCGCAGGCGCTCCGGGTTACGAACAGGCAAATTGGACTAATACTACAAGCAGCCAAAGTTCATGGGGCGATCAATACAGCCTTGTTGACAACGACGGTTTAGCAACAGGAGCTACGATGGACTGGTATGCCTCTGAAATTTTCAGTTGGACTTATGGTTTGGCAACAAATGATAATGAACGAATGATGGATTGCGGCATTGCATCTGTAACTGCTCCTGTTGAAGTTCATGTCGTTGATATTCCTTACGGAAAGTATGACGTTATAGTTTATTTTTCAGCACAGATGACAAATTCTTTTGTTACTAAATATACGATCGGTTCGCAAGATATATATGCTCAAATTCCGGCAATGGGTTATTTCGCAAACGATAACACATTTAAACAAGTACCTTCGACCTCGACGACAGATCAGCAGGGAAGCACACCAACTGGCAACTATATTATCTTTAAGGATGTAACCGGAAGTACGCTTTATCTTACTGCTCAAAGCACCGGATGGGCAGGCCAGAACATATATAACTACCAGCCGGGCGATCCCAGAGCGTGCATCAGCGGTCTCCAGATTGTAAACACATGCAACAATCAATTGCCAGGTGATGTTACAAATGACTGCGAGGTTGATTTTGATGATATAGCATTTTTGGCTGATAAATGGCTGCAATATGTTGATGAATTTTCTGATGCAAGAAGTACGTGTGCAAACAATGCTTTGATCTATGCACCACAAATTTCGGCAATTACAGTAAACGGCGATTTTTCTGATTGGACAAGCGCTAGCAACTGGGCAGAATTCGGCAAATGGTATGATGGCGGCAATGAAGGTACTACAAGAGCCAAATACGCATGGAATGACGCTGCAAATAGACTCTATATAGCTATCGAATCCACAGAAACCGATGCTCTTGTTCTTGAAGTCGGCGGCTTGATGGGTACTTCCAATGCCGATGCTTTGCCATCAGGGGGTACAAACGCAACACAGCTTGAATTCAGCTACTGGGGCAATGGCGTACCTTCAAGCATTGTAAATCAAAGCGAAGGAACAACCACAGGAATACAAGCAGCTTATACCTACAACGCTGGTGTAATGAGAATAGAGATAGCAACACCGATTTACAGTGATTGGAAAAATAGCGCCAGCGCAATGAATCTTACAAGTCAAATGGATATTTACGAATATGCTGATGTCTTCAGCGATGACTGGTTCACTATGGGCGATCATCAATGCTCGAACGGCGCATATTACAACAGCTATGGTACTCCAACTATGAAGACAGGTTCTCTTATCAGATTGGTACAGAGCTTACCAAGAACAAGTCAGGATATCCCGGATGTTTACAGGGACGAACTTATTGATTTCAATAATGATGCTATGGTTAACTTCCCTGATTTTTCAGAAATTGCAACTGATTGGATGCAGAACTAGTTTTAAGAGTATTAAAATGAATGTATCTTTAAGATTATTTGTTATGGTTTTGGCGATGTTAGCTGCTGCCGCTAACGCGGATATTGCAGTCAACTTTCCTGCGGGAGTAAATATTAGCGGGGTAGTTGGCGCACCGGGTTATGAGCAGGATAATTGGCTAAACACTGCCAACCAGGCGGATTCATGGGGTATTACCTATGATCTTAAAGATGAGACTAATACTTCAACAGGCGCTGTTATGGATTTTTGGGCTTCCGCATTTGGATTGCAGGGCGGATTTTCAGACGACCCAATGGCAGCGAGAATGCTTGAGAGAGGGATCGGCACATGTTGGTCAGATTACGATCCAGATCCCGCTCATCAAGACCCGGCGACTTTTAGAGTAATTAATATTCCGTATCAGTTGTATGATGTTGTGGTTTATTTTGGTTCTCGTGAACTTACAGATTATGTGCAGAAAGTAAATGTTAACGGCAGTTCGCTATATGCCAGAGTACCCGCAAACACAGGCTATACTCAAATGGGTTATCGGAAGATCCCAAATACCTCGACATCTAATCTCGAAGCAAATACTCCTTACGGCAACTATATGGTGTTCAAAGGCCTGACCAGCAGTACGCTTGTAGTCAGGGCTGATTGGGCAGGCGGCAGCGGCACACTGCCAAGGGCCTATATCAGCGGTTTTCAAATTATAGAAAATGAATGTATTGGAGCTGTGCATCCGATTGGCGATCTTAACGGTGACTGCAAAATTGATTTTTCTGATATTGCTGTCATTGCGGCGGGCTGGCTTATTGAAGGTGCAGCGAAATAGAAAGAAGTTGGTGTCGTTATGTGTTGTAACGGCAAAAATGTAATAAATATATTGTTTGGAGGTAAGAAGAAATGAATAAGCTAAGAATGTTATTAGTTGTTGTTCTGGCATTGTCGGCATCTGTTGTCTACGCTGGTTCGATGGCGGTCAATTTCCCGAGCACAAGCGGCTGGGCTGTAAATGGTACTGCAGGCGCTCCCGGCTATGCACAGGGTAACTGGGTCAATACTAGCGATTGGCAAAGTTCATGGGGTAATCAATATAGTTTGGTTAACGACAGCGGACAGGCGACCGGAGCTACGATGGATTGGTATGCTTCTGAAATTTACAGCTGGCAGTATGGTGCTGCAACAAATGACAATGAACGTATGATGGATGCGGGCATTGCATCAGTTACAGCTCCTGTTGAAGTTCATGTTGTAAATATTCCTTATCAAAAATACAATGTCGTTGTTTATTTTACAGCTCAAATGACAAACGCTTATACTTCAAAATATACCATCGGATCGGATTCTATTTATGCACAGATTCCAGCAATGGGTTATTTTGGAAACGATAATGTATTTACACAGGTTCCATCGACTTCAACAGTTGATCTTCAGGGAAATACACCAACAGGTAATTTCATTGTTTTTGAAAACATAACCGGCGCTACACTTTATCTCACAGCTCAAAGCACCGGTTGGGCAGGCGAAAACATTTATACCTATGCTCCGGGTTTGGCTCGCGCATCTATTAGCGGTTTCCAGATCGTTGAAGTTCCAGAACCAACAACACTTGCTTTGCTTGGAATGGGTCTTGTCAGCGTTTTAAGAAGACGTCACAAATAATTAGAATTTTATTTTTATTGGAGACCTGTCAATCGGCGGGTCTCCAGTAAGCTTTTTCGGGGGACACGAAAAATGGGGGCATTTAAATATTTAAATAAGTTGGCAAAGAGTGCCGGTAAAAGCGGCTGCGGTTTCACATTGGTTGAACTTCTGGTTGTGATATCGATAATTGCATTGCTGCTGTCTATATTAATGCCTTCACTTCAGAGTGCCAGGGATCAAGCCAGACGAATTGTCTGTGCCAATAATTTGAGAAATATGGGTTTGGCAGTAACGATGTATAGTCAGGAATACAATGGTGATTCACCCATTGTTTCATTTAATCCATATGATACCAAGGCGAATTATTGGCAGGGACAATTAGCAAAATATCTTGGTTGGCCAACAGGCAATATTGATACAGCTTTTACTTACGCTAATAAGACTACAAGGAAATTTGATAAATATCCAGATAGGCTTACGAAAATTTATCAATGTCCGAGCGGCAAGCCGATAGATAAATTTATATGGGGATTTAGTTATGGTGTTAACCGTTATGTTTGGACTACCGAACAAAAAGATCTGGGTAAATATTGGAGAAAGAAAACGCTCAAGGTTCCATCAAAAGTGTTTTATATAATGGATTGTGCGTATTATGCAGTCGGCGATCCTCAACAAGCCGAAATGTGGCCTGTGCATGGTAAGAAATCAAAAAATATTCTATTTAGCGATAATCATTTATCCATGGCCTTTAAAGATCCATCTGATATTTTTTATCCGAACATTATAGGCTGGTATGATTATTCACTTTGGGGTGAAACAGCTCCCGGTTGGGGCCTGCCCAATAAATAAATTGTAAAAGTCAGAGGAAAATGTCTTAGCAAAAGGGATTTATTATGGCAAATTCAAAGTATTTTACCATTCTGTTACTATCGGCAGCGTTTTGTAATTTTCAATGCAATGCAATAAATACATCAGAAGAAATGATAGGGCCAAAGGCCTCGCCGTTGCGTCAATCGTTCGATTGTACAAATCCAAGCCTATGGAAGACATTTCCATTTGAAAGCAATAGTGTCAAAACTGTTACAGATGGCGGCAATGTAGAATTTATATGGACAGGTTCAACAAGTGTTGAGCACCTTTTGGCGGTAAGCCAATTCCACGAACTTGATGAGAAACGCTGGTCTCAATATGTAAGAAGTTCACAGATGCTTGAGATCAAAAGAGGTTTCAAGAACCAGATAAGAATGAAATGGGAAATAAATTTTAAAGAACCTGAATTTGGAGCCATGGTAACTCCTGCCGTTGTTCAGATTGGCAAAGACGGCAAAGAAATAGTTGTCACAGAATTGCAGCGTATTTGGCTGCCGCAGCAAATGGGTACAGGACATGTTCATACGGTCGGTATGAATTTTGTGCCGGCTGCTGATGCGGTTGGAGTAATACCGGCGCTGAAGTTCACAGGAAATCCGCTGCGATGCATTTTAAAATCCATCATTGTTGAACCTACAGCCGAAACACCTAAATGGGATCCGCTTACCCGAACAGGCGCACGAATTCCCGAAGTTCGTTACTACGATGATGGCATTCGTCCAAAGCCTGACGCAGCTAAACTTACTGAAAAAGAAATAGATGAATACCTGATGAAATGTTCAAAGGCCAAAGCCGAAATAAAAAAGGTCGATACTGATCCTCCTCGCGTTGAGATATATGTTGATGGCAAAAGGATTCCGCCTGCAATTCATCTTGCAACATTTTCGGGTACCGGATCGGCGCGTTTTAGTGATTTCGATGAGGCTGGCTTAAGAATCGCGGCTGTATCTATAAAAGTCGGCCCAAAGACAGATACGCCCGCAGCACCTGGAAATATCTGGCTCGGTAAAGGTAAATACAATTTTGAACCCGTAAAAGAAGCGATTCGTTATGTATTAGCTCGCGCACCGCATTCTTATGTTATGCTTCACTTAACGGTAGATGTTTACAATGATTGGGGTATTGAGCATCCTAACGATGTATATACAAATGCAAAAGGTCAGAAAGCTATCGGTTCATGGAGCCGTACAACTCGTTATGGCGGAGAAGGACCCGGCCCGAATGAACGCTGGATCCCTTCAGATAATTCCAAACAGTTTCGCGAAGACGGCGCAGAATTCCTGACAGCACTTTCAAAATGGCTTGAATCGGTCGATGAAGGCAAAGTTGTTATTGGTGCTTATCTAAACGGCGGTGTGGACGGTCAATGGCTGTTTTCTGCCGACAATGCAGTTCAAACGCCTGAAGATCAGTTTGCTTGTTTCAGCAAGGGAGCACTTGATAATTTCCGCGATTTCCTGAAAGAAAAATACAAAACAAATGAAGCGTTATCGAAAGCGTGGGGTTTTGAAGTTACTTTTGATACTGCTCAAATACCTGCATATACAGTTCGCCGGAAAAGCGCAGCTTTTGATTATATGGGTGTAAAAGGCGAAAGCGCGTTGATGGGGTATAACTGCAAAGATATGCAGGGAGCGGATTATAATATTTTCCTCTCATACAGCAACACTCAAAGACAGATCGCATTTTGCAAAGCGTTCAAAGAAGGAAGTAACGGCAGACTTCTTTGCGGCCAATGGTGGCCTACACTGCCGGCATCTTATCCGCTTTCACATACGGATTTAAATGCAATACTCAATTCGAAGTATGTTGATTTTATTTCTCGTGGCGGACTTTTGGGCGCTGTGTTCCATGGTAAATTAACGGTCGACGAACTTGATTTGCGTGACCTGAAATCTGGTATCGAGCCATGGAATGTTACAGAATTCGATGTTCCATGGATCGCTAAATCACCGGCGGAATACAAACGCCACATTACATCGCACGTATGCAGGCCGTTAGCAGGTGGAGGCGGTTATCATCTTTTCGATATGTGGGGCGGTTGGTTCTGGCATCCAGAAACGATGAAACTTGTAAAAGAGACAGTTCAATTATATGACAACGTTAAGAAAGCACCGCCTATTGGTGAAAACTACGTTGGCGTATTTGTAGATGAGCAGGCCGCAAATTATGTTCAGGATCTCGGACGATATTATATGTTAAGTGCGGTGGAAAATGTAACCGCTTCGATGGGTACTTGGACATTCAATATGGTTTGGGGCCGAACGGGTTTGCCGGTCAGGTTTTATTTGATGCAGGATGCGTTGAATCCTGATCTGATCGTGCCGAAAGTCGCGATTTTCCTTAATCCGCTTACGATGGATTTGCAGCAGGCAGAGGCGATTCATAAAAGATTCTATAACAATAATAGAATGGTTGTATATATGCAAACGCCGGGTCTCGCAGCTCCGGGTGATGTAAATAACCCTATGAAGATCACAGGCTTTGACATTCACGAAGACGCGAGAACAAAAAATAAACCTTTGATAACCAATAATAATGATGATGCTCTGTTGAAAAGTATCAGGCCTGGGAGTATGATTGAATCATGGCTGCTGGAGATGAGTTATTATCCCAATGCTTCAGCTGTTCCGGGCAAGAACGATAAGGTTCTGGCAAATTATATAAATACGGATATCGCGGGTATGCTCGTCAGACGTGAAAATGATCATACTGTTCTATGGGCTGGTTTCCCGGGAGCTCTTACGCCTCAACTTATTAAAAATATGGCGGTTGAAGCAGGTATGAAGCCATGGTTGGAGACTGATGATGAGTTAATCGTTGGCGGCGGACTTTTGGCCGTCGGCGGAATACAAGGCGGTCAGCAAACGGTCAATCTGCCTGATAATTTTGAAGTCGAAAAATGCCTTAGCGGACATAAGTATAATATCAAGGATGGCAAACTTATGTTTGAGCTTGGTTATGGTGATGTTTATGGTGATACCGCGATATTTGCCGTTAAAGAAAAACAAAAATCCAATGCTGCTAAAGGGAATTAATTGATGTGGCCGGAATATCAAATAAAAATTGGCAAATGCAGACTTGTGTGGCGCAGCGAATATGGTGCTCATGAACGCGGGAAAGTTCAGGATCGCTGCCGCTTATTTATTCTTGGCGATGATGACACAACACTTGCTTATGAAAGCGAACAATGCGGGATCGTTGTTTGGGCAAACGGTGAGCGGTTTGAATGCCCATTGCCGGTGATGCCGGATAATATCAATGTAAAAAACAATTCTTTATCGTGGTCGCATAAGTACGAACACCCCGGCCTTACGGTATCGTTTGAATGTAAAAAGTTAGATTCTGAATGCCTCGAGTTTGTATTTAAATTCAAAGCATTGAAGGATATTGTTTCGCCGCACTTTAGCTGGGGACTTAAAATTGGCGAAAATAAAATCAACAACTATCATTGGACACAAAGTCCCACGCAGATGGCATATTCTTTCGAAAGTCAAAAAGCCACGCTTTGGCTGATCAATAGATATGATCATCGTCATTCAATAAATCGTTTTGCAGGATGTCAGGCTTTGGTTGCCGAACACCCGGATCCCGCATCTCTGGAGTTTCATTTGCGAACTCCTCCCGGCTATGTTGAAGTGAATAAACATAAACATAAGCTGAAAGCCGGACAAACAGCAGAATTAAGGTGTGCAGTTGCGCTTCGGCCGGGCTGGTTTTATGAACACAGAGAAAAAAATGCGAAGATTCAGCCTGTTGAAGGACACGCCAGCAGGTATCCATATAAGCGATACATCGATATGGCGGTCGATCAATTTATGGATGAAAGAAAATTTCATCCCGAGCATAAAGGAATTCTGTATTATACAGCGGTTGATGGAACGGCAGAAAAGCCGCAATTCCAGTTTTGGACTGAAGGGCCCGGTTGGGGCGGCGGGTGGGAAGTAGAAAACGCTTATAATCTTGTGCTCTATGCTAACGAAATGGCAGAGCCGCATAAACGCGATGTATATATAGATCACGCCAGAAAAATGCTGGATGGTTTTCTTACAAATCCTAAATTCCAGGTTCCAAAAGACGTCTACTATAAGAAAAAAGATGATATGAAAGACGCTTTGATAAGTACGTACTGGTTCCCGGATTTTATTTGGACCGGCGGACAGGCTGACTTTATTTTAAGGTTATCACAAATACACAATCTTACCAAATGGCAGGATTGTCTTGATGCGGCAAAAAGGATCGGTCAATGGGCTTTAAGCCATCAGGCAAAAGACGGCTCAATTCCTACTCTATGGCAATTTCCTGTTAAATATTCAAAAGCATTAATTGAGATGGGATGGCGGTCAGATTTTTCGCTTTGTAATAGAAAAGATAAACGTGCGGAATTGATCGTGGGCTATCAACCCGCATCCTCAGCATATCTGATTACCGCATTATTAAATTTGTATCGAATGGATAATTCAGATGTATGGCGTGATTCAGCTATGAGGCTGTTGAAAGTTACGACAGAACATTTGGATAAGGATTTGGCAGAATTTGGAAACGGCGAATTTGATTACCTTGTTTACCGTGCCAGATGTATGGATCCGACTGGTTTATCGTATATCATTCAATGTCTTGCAGAAGCTTATAAAATTACGAAAAAAGCCTATTATAAAAAACTTTTGCAAAGATATACGGATACTTTGCTGGCTTATGGTGTTACTTTCGATTTCAAAGAGACTCTTCTTCGCCCCAAAAATAAAATAACTTTGGG
>MHYA01000138.1 GCA_001825675.1 Planctomycetes bacterium GWF2_42_9
CGCTTATATTTGCCCGGACATGAACAGCACCGATCCCAATGAGATACACTTCTTCCATGCCTTAGACGCAACAGAGCCGCGTGAGGCAAATAGAAACAGTGCTACTGGCTATCCTACATTTGTGGAAGTCAGCGGTTCCAACATCCTTATGGCTTTCTACGCCGGCGATGCTACTTTAGATGACTGGGATACAACCTACCTGGCGTGGAATATGATCAATCAAAACTTGCCCAATACGTTTACTTATTCTTACGACGCTAATGAACTTCCCAGTGCGGCCTCGCCGGCGTACACCTATGCAGGCGCAACAGTGAAAACAACCGAAGCCTCGGCTGCATCTGTAACTTCAGGCGTCTTAACAATCGACACAGATACTGATGGTGCAGATAGCGACAACTGCATGTACACATTGACCGGCGGAACAGGCACAAGTTGGAACCCCGCATCAGGTGGACCATTCGCAATAGAAGTCAAAATGAAATCTTTTGCCAACAACTCCGGCACCTATAACGCCTGGTTTGAATGGTTTGATGGAAATAGTGAAATATTGCTGCAGGTTTGGAGTACCAAATGCTCACTTAACGGTACGGAAGTAACGGGTCTGGACAACAGTTCCGCTTACCATACCTATCGAATTGTTTCCGAGACATACAGCAATCCGGCAAATCAGAAATTCGACCTGTACCGCGATGGCGTATTGATCATCAATGATGCAACCAATTATACAGACTATACCAGTAAACGATTTAGATTTGGTGATTTGACAGGTTACGGTGAAGTTACTGTAGCGATAGATTATATCCGTTGGCATCATGATAGTAACAGCATTAGCGGCTACAACTACTCTTATGACGCCAACGAGCTTCCAAGTGCGGCCTCGCCGGCCTATACATATTACAGTACTCCTATAAATGCGACAGAAGATGAAGCTACCTCAATAAGCGGAGGTGTACTGGATATAGATACGGATAGTGACGGTGCAGATAGTGATGCCGCCTATTACACACTGACTGGCGGAACAGGTACAGCATGGGATCCGGCTGCAGTTGGGCCGTTTACAATGGAAGTCAGAATGAAATCTTTTGCCAACAATTCCGGCACCTATAACGCCTGGTTTGAATGGTTTGATGGAAATAGCGATATATTGCTACAGGTTTGGAGTACCAAATGCTCACTTAACGGCACAGAAATAACGGGTTTGAACAACAGTTCCGCTTTTCATACCTACCGAATCGTTTCTGACGACTATAGTAGCTCTTCAAATCAGCGATTTGACCTGTACCGTGATGGCGAGTTGATCATCGACGATGCCGCTAATTACACAGATTACACCACCCCGCGTTTCAGATTTGGTGATATGACAGGAACCGGTGAAGTCAATGTGAGTATAGATTATATCCATTGGAATGATGAAATGGATATAAGACCGTAATAAGTCTTGATTTTTTTTACAATTTCTTGAGGTCGTGATAGGGGAGGGGTTTAATGCAACCCCTATCACACCTTTGTATGGTGATGGCTCATCTATCTAAGGAATCATTTCCCTAAAGGTATATATCGAGATATTATTATTTTATGCATGGTCATTTTAAAGTCGAGCTAAAAAACTATTTTTTTTCTGTTTCGTAAGTATAATTAAATAAGTAACTTATATATTTAATTATATTTGGTCGGTTTTTGTTTAGGATTTAGGCCTTTAAGATTAGAAAAAAGTTTGAAAATAAACATTAAATATTCTTGCTTTAGGGAAACGTTCCCCTTATACTTAGATACGACAATTGACTATTGTGTAAGCTAGTTGAGGAGACTTAGGTTGAGTGTTACATTGCAACAGATAGCACGGCGTAGCGGGGTGGCGGTATCAACCGTTTCGGCAGCTCTGAGTCCTGTATGCAAAAAGAGTATATCAGAAGAGAAGATGAGCGAAATCCGTAACGTGGCCAAGAAGATGGGCTATCGCCCAAATTTATCAGCTCGGCGGTTAAGGACGGGTAAAACTTTCAATATTGGTGTGGTTATAGCAAGCTTTCTTGAGCATCACCCAATATCCACTTATTTTGATCTGGTGTCGATGGCGTGCTCAAGGAACGGGTATCACGCGATACCACTTGTCATTGAGCGTAAGTATTCCAATATGCCTAAGCAGTTGGATATGTTAAAGGATCATCATGTTGATGGTTTGTTGTTCTTTGACTACAGCCGACAGCTATACGATCAATATCTCCAGCTTTGGCAAGATAGCAATTCCATGGTTTTCCGAATGCTTGATCCGTTGTTTGCGAAACTTCCTTTTGAGGGCGTTTTAGTTGACCATTACAACGCCGGCAAAAACCTTATTGAACATGTATTGGCCCAGGGTTGGAACGAGCTGTATTTTGTTGCTGAAACTGTCAATGATCAGTTGTGGGAAAAAGGTTACGGGCGAGCATGGAGGGAATCAGCCGGTCAAATACAACGTGGTGATAAGGTTCTAGCGTATGGGCAACGAACCGCGACAAACAGGTATCAGGTTATAAAAGAATTTATTAGCTCAGGCGGTGTCAACAAAGGGCGTACAGCCTTTATCCTGGACGGCGGCGACGGAAGCAGTGGTGTTTATGGGGCATTGGCAGAGGGTGGTCTGGTTGTTGGTCGGGATGTCGCGGTGGCTTCTATGAATAGTCTTCCGACCAATGAGTTTGTTCATCCAGTGATGACTATGCTTACCGAGCCTTATAAGGATGTAGCGGAATCAATGGTTGACCAGTTGCTGCGGAGTATTGAAGGGGATACACAGAAGGCGTCGTCCGCGAAATTATTTGAGCCCCAATTAATACCTGGTATCTCAACATTTAGAGCGAACTAGAGGCTGATGGAACTTAAAGTAAGTTTGTTCATAGGTGATATTGTTTTCAAAAGAGTGATTTATAAAAAAGAGAGGAGATTTGGAATGGGTAAGAAAAGTTTAATTTCAGTTGTTTTATTATTGTGCTTGTGCGCAGTACCAGGCATAGCTGAACAGAGAGCCTCGGAGAGCTTTGTCGGCGTACACTACGATTGCAACACGGTTCCCAGTCAGGCGGTCCCTGTATGGGATGTGGTTATGCTTGACCCGAATTTAGAGTCCACTTACGCCAGCGCGTCCGGCGGCAAACTTGAGATCAATGTTCTTGCTGGTGGCACTGTGGGCTGGGCATTGCCTGGTGATTATGGTGCAGACTTCTATAAAACTCGCCCATATTTTAGTGGCAGAGGAACTTATAATTATATCTACGGCGATCCTAATTGTCCCTGGGATACAGATTATGCTGTCGGCTACACGATAGAAATAAGCACAGAGGTCATTGATACTGTAGCGGGGCAGTGGGGCTATTGTATATATATCGGTGAAGGTGAGTCTGGTCACGGTGCTCTCTATGATATAGAAATATTCAAAGATAAAATTACCAGCGGCGGCGCGGCTCAACAGGTATTGTACACAGGCAATTTAACTGGCAGCCAGCACAAGATACGTCTTGTTCGCCTTCCGGGATCATGGGACGACATGTTTGATGACCCTCAGTTGCAGCTTTATGTTGATGGTGTCCTTGCGTACACAGGCGGCAGGTGGGATCCTGATTTTGAAACCGGTATTTTGTTCCATGGCGCATGGAATCAGGATTGGTGTTATATGGGAAATATGGCTAGTTCTGCTCGCTACCATGTCAAAACCGACTATATACGCGCGGATTTCACAGGGCCTTATGAGCCCGCTGTAACGGTTTGCGGAGGCAACGCTTTCCCAATTGGCGATCTTAATCAGGACTGCGTTGTTGACCTGAAAGATTTACAGGGAATGGCTCACGGCTGGTTATTGTGTTCTGACCCAACAGATCCATCGTGTATTAACTGTAACAACTCGGCAAACGCGGAATACTGTCTGTAGATGTTACAAGTATTTTGAAGTATTCAAATAAAAGTTTGTTAACAGTGATTATAAGTAAAAATGAATTAAAATTTTAAGAGGAGGCTAAATATGAAGTTATTTAACTATTATGTGTGTATAATGATGCTGGGTGTGCTGTGTTTTCCGACATACGCGGCCATGAGTGATTTTTCCATTACCCGTAGTGAAGTTATTTTTGATGAGTCAGAATCATTGAATCCCTCGCCAGTAAAGGCGGATAATGGAGATTTAATATGCGCTCTTGGTGAAACAGGAGATGCTGCCGCGGGCGGGCGGTTACGATTCGTTCGCTCTACCAATGACGGAGCGACCTGGAACGAAACTCCCTACCTCATAATGACCAGCAGGCACGGCGAGGTAGGTTCGATTTTTGGTTATTTGTCTAAGGCTCCCAATGGCAATATCGTGTTGGCAGTAACTGACGTTAATGCTGCCGGCGAGATTTACCAATACACAAGTGAGATCAAGATTTACATTAGTACGGATAATGGCCAAACATTTCCGCTGCAGCCATTAGCTGTTGTGCCGACCAATCCGATTAATGGAAACTGGCCTTCATCTCCAGTGCGTTTCCTTTCAAATGGCGACTGGATTTTGCCCGGCTATTATCGTGATAACGTTGGTGGTGTTGATTTTCCTTGTGGTTTCTGGAGAAGTACCAACTCAGGAGCGACATGGACTGCACATGAACTGGCTTTTCCCTCTGATTACAGGGCTTTTAATGAGATCGACATAGTTGCTCGAGCGGACAATTCCTTACTTGCTGTTGCACGTACCGATGTTATTGACAGCGGCTTTGAATATGCAAAGGGGCAATTGTTCTATACCGAATCCTCTGACCAGGGTCATACATGGACAGTTCCACAATTGGTGGGGATACCCGGTCACAGCCCTTCGCTTATTCGTTGGTCCGATGGTACAATTATGCTGGGTTGCCGTCGCCTGTCTGCCGGTGGCAATTTTACAAGCGTTTATATAGCTGAAGATGGTGTTCATTTCCTGTCTGCCTTTAATGCTGTCGAGCCGAGGAGCAATCGTACTTCTGGAACAGGATACCCTGTTTTCACGCAGTTGAACAGTAAAGATATTTACATGGCTTGGTATGCAGGGGATTCTACATTGTCATGGCCGGATAAAACGTACTGCGCTGGTAATGTGATACACAATATCTATGGCATTACAGGATGCGGCGATTGGGGATATCTGAAAAGTGATTTGGATAGAAACTGCCGAGTGAATTTTAAGGACTTTGGGATATTGGCCAACAACTGGTTGCTGTCCACCAATCCTTAATTAGAGACTTATGGCATGTACTGGAAAATTTAAGATTTGGGTATTTGCTGTTGGGTGTGTTGCTCAGTATGTAGATGCCCGTGATTTGACGGAGAGGAGCTTTTAAAATGAGAAAATTGGTAAGTAGTGCAGCATTGTTGGCTTTGATTATTATGGGGGTGTCACCCGTGATGGCCAATGATGGCATTAAGCTGTCGGCTGATTTTACCGGCGTGAAATTTGAAGGCGACACGCTTATGACGCAGGCGTCAACACCTTGGGACCTGATGCAGACCAGTACGGCAGTGGAAACAACTTATTCCAGTTCTGATGGCAGTGTACTCCATGCCGACATAATACCTTCGGGTAATTTGGCCTGGGTGTTACCAGGTGAATGCGGTGCAGCATATGCTCCAGCAGCGAATCGTCACTATCCGAATTACCCGGATCCGCTTGCTGTGAATAACCCATGGAAAGCGAATATGGCAGTTGTTCAGTATCCGGCGCCTGATTATAACCCAATAGTTGGTACTGGCTACACAATGGAAGTTCGCCTTCAGATGCTTGATTCAGTAGCCGCATATGGCGTTTATGGGCTTGGTATTTATGCTGGTGAAGGCGGCGATGCTACTTTGTGGGACATCAATATTTTCAAAGATAAAATAATGACTTCTGGCGGCACGGTTTTTTACAACGGCGATTTGTCAGACACAATGCACACGATTCGCATTTTACGTGATGGCGGCGGTATGGCCCACAATCCGACTATGGAACTTTATGTCGATGGCACCAAGGTTTACACCGCAACCAAAGATGCCGGCGGATTCTTTTACGGCTGTGCATGGGATCAGAATTGGCTGTACCTGGGCAACATGGCTGGTGGCGCTCGGTTTGATGCCAACATTGATTATTTAAGAATGGACTTTACCGGTGCCTATGTACCAGAGCCTGCTACGATGATTCTCTTGGCCAGTGGTTTCTTAGCCCTGAGACGCCGCAAGTAAGATGATGTAATATTTATATTGTGAATGATTTTGTAAAGTAAAAAAGATTGAGGCGGTCACGGTATTTAGCCGCGAGTATTATACTTGCGGAGAATACCGTGACATGCCCAGTTTGAAAAAAGAAAACGATCATAAGTTTTCGGTTATAGAAGTTGTCCTGTGCAAGTATTCTGGCGAAGAAGTGAGGTTTTGAATACATCAGGATTATTTGCCAATATGCAGCTGATATAGTTGAGCGATTGCTGGAAATGAATTCAAAGATAGATTAAAATATTATTCGAAATAGTTGGAGGTGTAAGATGCAGACAGTAGGAAATAGTAAAAGAGGATTTACGTTAGTGGAGTTGCTTGTAGTAATATCGATTATTGCTCTACTGCTGGCAATACTCATGCCTTCACTGCAAAAAGCAAGAGCTCAAGCAGGTGGTGTAGTGTGTGGTTCAAATCAAAAACAAGTCGTTATGGCAATGTTGCTCTATGCGGAAGATAGTGATGGGCGGGTACCCTATTTTCAAAATCCGCTTTGGGTAGCATCCAAGAAGGCATATTTTGTAACTAAAGATGGCTGGCTTGGAGCCATATTGCCCTATGTTAAAGGTAGCAAACCGGAGACAATGAAATTTCAGGGCGTAACATATTATACGGAAAAAGCATTTTCTGCGATTGGTAATTGCCCTTTAATGAGAGACCCCACTTCTAAGAATAAGCCCTGGAGTATCGGGGTGAACTACCCGAATGTTATTGGCTATTCTGGAAAGTTGACAGCTGCAGCGGGAGGGGATCCTTCGTATGTTTCCCAGTTCCGCTGGGAGCCGCTTAAAATGGCGCAGATACCATCTGGTACGATGGTGTTCATGGATGCGGGTGTCTGGAAGTGGTGGGTTTATAATATGGCACGCTATCCATTGAATAGTGGCACTAAAGATGATGAAGGCATTTATATGTATAACTCTGATATCCAGGCGCAAGGTATGCGTATAGAATATAATGGAGCCACGTTCCCGCATAATAACACCTCAAACATCGCCTTGGTTAACGGCAGTGTGGTGCGGTTGCCGAAAAAAGAGATATGCGCAAATGCGGGCGACATATGGGGATCAAAGTTAAAATTTCCGTAATCTACTCCGGATTTAGACATGAAGGGCATAGCTCAAAACGGTAGGGCCTAATTCTGGTGATCGATATGAGTAGCTAAGAGGATTTACAATGAAACGGAAAGTACTTACTGTTGGATGCGGAGGGATAGGAGAAAGGCATATCCGTGTTTTGAGCGGCATAGATGATGTAGAACTCTCAATCTGCGATATCAATGAAAACTTGCTTGAAAGACTTCAGAAAAAATATCGAATTTCGCGCCTTTATTCTTCGTGGGATAAGATTGACCTGGAACGATTTGACATGGTCGTAATTTGTACGCCTGCGCACTTGCATATTCCCATGATAAGCAATGCTCTTGAAGCGAACTGTCATGTTTTATGTGAAAAGCCTCTTGCTCTGTCATCAGATGGAATAGAGCGGGTGATCGAGTTATCGCGGCAAAGAGATAGAACTGTCGGAGTAGCATACATATATCGTAGTATGCCTGCTCTGAACCTTTTACGGGAAAAAATTGTTTCAGGTGAAATTGGGGATGTGAAAAGTATCGCGTTTGTTATAGGCTCTGATTATTCTTTTTACCGTCCCGACTATAAGGATATATACTACAGCGATTTGAATAAAGGCGGCGGAGCTTTGCACGATGCTGTCTCGCACATGATGAATTATATTGAGTGGTGCGTGGGGCCAACTGAAAGCATATACTGCGTAGCCCGTCATTTGGTTTTGCCGGATGTCGATGTGGAAGATTCGGTCGGCTGTGTTATGACATTTTCGGAATCAGATGCGATCGGTACGTTATCGCTTAATCAGTTTCAACGGACGTATGGAATGATCTTTGAGTTTGCCGGAACAGAAGGAGTTATCAGGTTTGAAGGGCCTTCACATTCTATCGGTATATGCAAAGAGCCGAATAGAGAGTTTACATGGTCAGAAAAAATGAATTTGAGTCGAGATGATCATCATAAGCTGCAATTTGAGAATTTTTTCAGGTCAATTGACAACCATGAACCGTTTGTTTGTACACTTGAAGAGGCAGAAATGACAATGAGAACTATATTGGCCGCTCATGAGTCTGTTAAGCAGCACAGACCCATTCCAGTTTTGGATAATGTTCGGACGCCATAATTCTCGGGTCATAAAAAGTTTGTGGCGGTCTGCATTATTCTTTCCACAACTAAACCGCAATTATATAATAAGAGCATTAGTCGCTCTAAATAGCTTAGACATGATCTATTAAGGAAGAAAATAATTAATAAATCTGAGATTCGTGGATTTTTGAGTTGTCCGGTGGCCTCAATACGTACGCCATTTAACAAAGATGGGCGCATTGATTTTGAGGGCTTGCGGAATTACGTTGAGTTCTCTATAACCGCAGGCAGCAAGACTATGCTTATAACTCACGGCGATAGTCTTTTTAGTTTATTAAGCGATGATGAGATCGGAGAAATAACCAGAGTTGTAGTTGAGCAGACCGCCGGACGTGCGATGGTTTGTGCCGCTACAAATACCTGGAATACGGATAAGGCCGTCGATTTTGCCAAACATAGTCGTGAGATAGGCGCGGATATCCTTATGGTCTTGCCGCCTGATTGGGGACATTCGTGTACACCAGGATCGATCGTTGAACACTATGCCGCGGTGGCGGTACATATTCCTGTGATGGCGGTTACCAACATCTTTATCCAGCGTGGTATAAATTTTGGGCTTGAAACGCTTAGGATCGCTCTGGAAAAAGTCGATGGAATTGTTGCGGTTAAAGATGACATGTGCAATGATTTTGCACGAAAAATGTCCCTCCTGGTATATGATAAATGGGCAGTTATAGCTGGCGGCCAAAAGCAGCATCATCTCAATGCTTATCCGTATGGCTGTGATGGCTATCTGTCAACATTTATTACATTTAAGCCGGATATTGCCAATGCGTATTGGTTAGCTATTCGATCGAATGATCTCGTTAAAGCGAGAAATATAATTAGGGATTATGATTTTCCTTATTTTAATTTTGTTGCTGCGCTGCAAGGCGGGTTTGATGCGGGAATGCATGGAGTTTATGAGTTGTTTGGTATAGCCAAACGATGGCGAAGAAAGCCTTATTATAGTTTAAACGATGAAGAAATGGAACGACTGGCTGATTTTATGCGTAAGAAAGGGATACTGTAATTTTTACGCAGCGATGCAGAAATTTTCGATAGACTGATTTGTGAAATTGTGTAATATTCAATGAAAAAAAGAGCCGATGGCTCGATAGTCAATTATTGTGAGGTTATAAAAAGTGTCTAATTTGACAGGAATTATTACGGCGTTACCTACGCCGTTGTTGGCCAACGAGGATGTTGATGTTCATTCGCTCAAGAAGCTTATCGACTATGTGATTTCGCAGGGAGCAAATGGGATATTTGTACTTGGCAACATGGGTGAAGGACCTGCCTTGCTCGATTCTCAAAAGTTGACAGCGGTCAAAACCGCGGTTGAACATACCAATAAGAGAGTTCCGGTACTTGCTGGTATTGCCGAGGTTTCGCCGAGAAGGATGATCGAATTGGGTAAAAAGCTGAAAGACTTTGCCCCTGATTATCTTGTGGCAACAGCGCCATTTTATTATCGTTTCCCGCATCCTGACAGTTTGTACGGCTCTTTGGAAAAAATATGTCATGAGCTTGACTATCCGATGGTGTTTTATCATTGCCCCGGTGCGACCGGCAACAAGGTAAGCCTTGATACTATGCTCAAGATCATGCAGATCCCGCAGATGAAAGCAGTGAAGGATTCAAGCGGCGATATATACCTGTTTGCTGAGCTTTTAAGAAGATGTCCTGATAAGGATAGCAGAACCTGCCGTATCTTACAGGGTGATGAGTTTGTCTATGACCTCAGCCTTTTAATGGGAGCTGATGGCGTAATAACAGGCGGAGGCACGGTATTTGTAGATACACTTGTTGAACTCTACCGGGCGGCGGTGATCGAAAAAGATCAGCTAAAAGCTTTTAAGCTCCAACAGCAGTTCCGTAAGCAAATGGATGATATGCTTGGCCCCGACCTGCTTACGGACTGGATGTACGCGATTAAAAGCCAACTTAAGAGCAAGGGGCTTATTGATAACAATGTTATATTCCCATTTATGAAGAGAAATCGCTGAAGCCCAATTTTTCAGCAGGTGCTTTTCGCATGAATTACCACAAAGACCTGGCTAACATCAAAGCAAAATTGACCGGTGCCGTTCCACTCACATGGGTATTTGTGGGCGACAGCATCACGCACGGCGCATTTCACACATATGGCTGGCGATCTTACCCCGAACTCTTTGCGGAGCGTTTGCGGTATGAACTTAACCGGCCTTTGGATGTGGTTGTCAATACTGGTATCAGCGGGAATAAAACGCAGGATATTTTAGACCGTCTTGACTGGCGTGTTCTGCGGTTTAAGCCAGATGTTGTCTTCCTGATGATAGGTACCAATGACAGCACTTTCGGTCGCGATGGTATCGACACATTTCGCGCTAATATTTCCGTATTCATAGAAAGCGTGCGGCAGACTAGTGCGATTCCTGTCATAAATACTCCCAACCCCATATTGACAGATTATTTGCCCAACCGCAAAGACATGTCTCTTTATATTGCTGTATTGCGTGAAATGGCACAGGTCAATGATGTCGTTCTTATTGATCATTATCAGCACTGGCAGACAGCTAAGCCCAATATTAACAGTATGATGATATGGCTTAACGACAGCCTTCATCCAAATGAATATGGTCACCGTGAAATCGCCAGACTGATTTTCAAAAACCTGGATATTTTTGACAATTCACCAACCTGTTCATTGTATGTGCCGTAAATATTTTTCAAAGGAACAGTAATGCGTATTCTTGAGCGAAAAGCATCAGACAACCAGTATTTGCACAAGGATTTTCATGGTGCGTTATGTTATGCTATAAAATATCTCGATGAGACGTACGGGCAAGAAGCAACATCGCAGTATCTTCAACAGGTCGGCAGAGAGAATTTCAAGCCGCTCATTGATGAGTTAAAACAGAAAGGCCTAATCGTTTTAGAGCGTCATTTTAAAAGTATTTTTGGGCTTGAGAGCGGTGAGGCTAAATTTAAACTTGAAAATGATCAGTTAACGATCGAAGTTTCAAAATGCCCTGCAATAGCGCATTTAAGGTCCAATGGTCAATTATTTACCGACCGTTATTGTCAAACCACCGTCAACATCAACCAAGCAATTTGCGACTCTGCTGGCTACGAATGTTCGTGCGACTATATCGCCGGCCCGGGCAAATGCGTTCAAAAATTCTGGAAGAAGGAGAATGCGAAATGATTTCCTGTACCGAATTTATTCCCGCGTATAGTGAATTATTTAAATTCCTTGAGCAGAAGGGCGGCAAGGCTGAGGTTATCCGCTTTTGGGAAAACCTGTCAGACGCGTTTTTGAATAACTTGCGTGAATTGGCTGCTCAAAAAGGTCTTGCCGGCTGCTTTGAATACTGGAGCCATACGCTTTCCGAAGAAGCTGCCGATTTCAAGATGATGCTCGACGAAGAAAACCAGGTATTTACCATCGAAATGCGCAAATGCCCCAGCAGAGGCCGACTGCTGGAACGCAAGGATATTGAGCCGTATCATGTCTACTGCGAACATTGCGACCTTCTCTATCGCCGTGTACTCGAGCCGCTGGGGTTTGAATATAATATCGATCTGAGCAATTGTGATAAGGCTGCATGTAAACTTGTTGTGCGTACCAATGTGAGAAAGTGAAATGAACGTAAATAAATTATTGAGTCTCAAAGGCAAAGTAATACTTATAACCGGCGGCAGCGGCCTTTATGGCAGACCAATGTTCGAGGCTCTTGCTGAGGCGGGCGGTACTGTTATCACTGCCTCTCGCTCTATTGACGCCGCAAGAGAAGTGGTCGAAGAACTGCGACCCTTAGGTTTTGATGTACACGCCAGGATAGTTGATCAGGCTGATCACACATCGGTACTGAAACTGAAAAGTGATATTCTTAAAGAATTTGGCCGACTTGATGTATTTGTGAATAACGCTGTTGCAAGACCGATGCGAAAATATACCGATCCGCTCGAAGCTTTTGCCGAGTCAATGCGTATCAACGCGACGGGGATGTTTAATATTACCCGCGAAATGGCTGATTTGATTGCTGTCAGCGGCGGTGGTACGATTGTAAACATCGCCTCGATGCAGGGTATGTTTGGTGCGGATTTTGCCTTATATGAACGCACGGAGATGGATTCGCCTCCGGATTACCATTTCCATAAAGGCGGCATGATAACTCTCACAAAATACCTTGCCCGTAAACTTGCGCCCCAAAAAATACGCGTCAATTGTATCAGTCCAGGCGGTTTGTATTCAGGCCAGCCCGATGCGTTTGTTGAGAAGTACACAAAGAAAGTACCCGTTGGCCGAATGGCCGGCACGGATGACATTAAGGGCGTGGTTGTCTTCCTTGCTTCCGACGCCAGCGCCTACATCAACGGCCAAAACATCCTCATGGACGGCGGACTGCACGCATAACATAAAATAATGCTTGCGGAAAGATATTTTTTACTTGTGCTTAGTCGTTCCTGAAAATGCGAAATTTATTTTAGAGCATTTCAGGCAATAATGTGCGTCAGCAAAGATTGCTACAGAATTACTTGAAATGCTCTAACGCTTATTTGAGATAAACTGATGCCTGGACAAGATTTTATTAATGCCATTCATCATACTGCCAAAACTGCTGTTTTTGGTACTGGTACTTCGATTGCCTGCGTCGAATTGATGGAAGAAATCGGCGTTTTCTTTCCCGATGCTCACCTTGATGCTGAAAAAATGGCTTTGCTGGCTCAGGCCGGACACACTGTCATCGGTCTGGATGTCGTGATGCCCTTATTTTCGGTATGTCACGAAACCGCAGCGATGGGTTGCGACATAGACTGGGGCAAACTGGATCAAATGCCGTTTTGCAAAAATATAATTTACACAGACCCTAAAGATATTATTATACCATCCAATTTTCTTAATAGACCGTCATGCCGCATTCCCCTTGCCGCCATAGCGATGTTGAAAAAAAGGCTCGGTACTAGTGCTGCGATATGTGGAAAGGCATTTGGTCCTTGGACGCTGGGCTATCATCTCTTTGGGATCGAGAACTTTCTCATTGACACGGTCGAAAACCCATCCAGGATTTTTGCAATAATTGAAAAACTTAGTGCCGTAACCATAGCATTTGCCAACGCCCAGATCGAAGCAGGAGCCGATTGCATTCTCCTGGGCGACCATGCAACGGCTGATCTCTGCTCTCCGACCGCTTACAAAAAATATCTTCAGCTAACCCATCACATGCTTGCCGAGAAGATCAATGCACCTGTGATCTTGCATATCTGCGGTAACACCAGCGACCGTATTCAAATGATTTCACAGACAGGCATAAACTGTTTCCATTACGATACCAAATCTGGCACTCATGCGGATATCCGAGGATTGGCTGGCGGCAAAATGGCGTTAATGGGCGGTATAAGCAATGTTACCCTGCTACATGGAAATCCTGAAGAAGTCAACGCCCAGGCTGGTAAGGCATTAGAGGCTGGCATAGATGTTGTTGGTCCCGAGTGCGCGGTGCCGCTCAAAACGCTGCTGCGAAACTTGAAAGCGATTCTAAGCTCTACCAAATAACCGCATGAATTATAAACAACTTATCCTTGACACGATCAATGGCCGGCCATGCCCACGCATACCATTTGTCCCGCGACTTGATCTCTGGTATCGGGCCAACAGGCACAACAACACTCTGCCCCCGAAATATAAAAATGCGTCGCTAAAGGATATAGCCGCAGACCTCGATGCCGGCTACCATGCTATAATCCCAAACTTTCAGGATATTCGCTCACAGGATGACGATATGCATCGCGCCATCGGCGTCTATAATATGTGGTCCATGCCGTATAAAACCGTACTGAACAATGTACACATAACTATAACCTGTTTCAGCGACAGGCGAAGCGTAATCTATAAAACGCCTAAGGGCAAGATCGCCACTGAAACGCTCTATAATGAACAAATGCGTTCAGCGGGCATCACCATTTCGCATATAAGTAAATACGCTCTTAACTCAGCCGACGATCTCGCCGCTCTTACCTGGATATTCGACAACATTACAATAGAAGATAACCTCGCCGGTTACGAACAATTCAAAGCGGACGTAGGCGATATGGGCGTAGCGGTTGCCTATCTCAATATGGCTGCCTCCGGCATGCACCTAATACAAAGAGATTTAGCCCCGCTTGATATTTTCTATTTTCTCCTCTTTGACCATCCGGAAGAAATGAAACTCCTCGCCTCTGCTATTCAGAGGTATTTTGATAAAATACTGGATTTCGTTTGCCGGTCATCTGCAGAAGTTGTTCTATCCGGCGCCAATTACGACGCATCCGTAACTAGTCCGCCGTTCTTCGCGCAGCATATCACATGCTCGCTCAAACAGCAGGCCGCAAAACTGCACTCAACAGGCAAGTTCATCCTTACACATACTGACGGCGAAAATAATGGTCTCTTGCAGGAATACCTCGCCTGCGGTATCGATGTCGCCGATTCGATATGTCCCGCTCCTATGACCAGCCTTTCGCTTGCCCAGGTCAAGCAAGCCTTTACAGATAAAATAACTATCTGGGGCGGCATCCCTTCGATCAGTATGCTGGAGGATTCAATGTCCGATACCCAGTTTTACGCCTATATTGATTTGCTCATGGCAAGCATTGGTAAATGTGATCACATCATTTTCAGTATCGCCGACACAACACCGCCTGCCGCAAAATTTTGTAGAATTGAGCATCTTAGCCGGATTATAAGATCCTTAGGAAATGTATTAGGTCATTTTGACAGCCTGCTCGAGCGATAGCGAAGCAAGGCCGAGGAATCCGCAGCTCCTCGTCCCTCATTATCAATACGTAACTTCATGGCCAAGTGCATCTTGTAGCGTTCTCTGAAAAGTGAATAATAGCTTCATGATTTAATTGGAGATGATCATGGGTAGAGTGCGTGAATGTGTTGGAGACCAGGAACAGTTTTGGCGTATGGCTATTGAGACGTGGCAGGCAAGTGGATTATCTGTGCGGCAGTTCTGCAGCAATGAATGCTTATCGGAGCCATCTTTTTATATCTGGCGTAAAAAGCTTGCAGGCGGTGATACAGAACAGGACAGTCATGACAAGACATCAGCGTTCATCGAAGTGTCGATGCCTATGAGGGATCTTTTTGCCATAGAGCTTTTGCTTATATCCGGTAATACAATGCGAGTATATTCCGGTGCAGACAACGCAATATTGAGCAATGTTATGTCGGCTCTACGAGCATCCGGTTTATGCTGACCCTCCCCTCATCGGTAAAAATATACATATACACCCAGCCTGCCGATATGCGGTGCGGCTTTAGTGCGCCAGGCGAAGCTTGGCGTTTCCAATGGGTGAGATTCCCATCTTGGCAAGGAGAAGTGAGCCACTCCACCAAGGATCGAGTCTTGGGCTCATGGAGGTAACGATATGAGTTGTCCGAATAGGGACCTAAAAAGCGCCTGAAAGGGAGCCGCCACAATGGTCGATGTGATTTATCTGGAAACAGTTCCAGATTCACGGAGGCCGGAAAGGATGTAGACGTGGAGGCATATGAACGGATCAGGCAGGCAGTTATCAACGAGGGTCTCAGCCAGCGTGAGGCGGCACAGCGTCTTGGACATTCCCGCAAGACGGTCGCAAAGGCATTAAAGTTTAAGATTCCGCCGGGTTACCGGCTCAATGAACTGCGTCATAAGCCCGTACTTGAGCCGGTGCGGCAACTGATCGATGAATGGATCAGACAGAACAAAGATATTCGTCCCAAGCAGCGTATGACAGCACATCGCATCTATGGGTTGTGTCAAGATTCTTGCGCACATTTTATATTCTGTTTCATGATCTGGTCTTTGGCCTTATGTTCTCTTGTTCTGGTGCACCTTTAAAGGTGCCGCGGTTATCGGACTACCCGGCCACCTCCGCTATCATTTCGTGGATATAATTCTGTTTATGTTCTTCCAATCGTTTCATGTTCAAGTATCTCGCACTGCTCCACTTGGTACCTGCGATATGCCTTAGTCTGGCTGATGCCAGCATCAGAGCTGAATTGCCGTCAGGAAAGCAACCTACGACATTGGTCCGCCTGCGTATCTCACGCATGATCCTCTCGAGCATGTTGTTGGTGCGAATACGCATCCAGTGCTCGCGCGGGAATGCATGGAACGACAGGGTATCTTCCACACCGCCTCGAACTATCCCGGCAGCCTTGGACAATCTCATTGCCTCAAGCTTATGGGCAATCGATTCTGCCTTGGCCAGGGCCTCCTGGCGGCTGTCCTGGGCATATATGCCCTTGAGCATCAATGCTACGTATCATTACGGCCAAGTACACCCCTGCAAAAAAATTATGCGGCGAGTTCTTCTGTGGCAGTTTCTGATTTGACC
>MHYA01000139.1 GCA_001825675.1 Planctomycetes bacterium GWF2_42_9
GGGATGGACGTATCCGGCGAGTTTTCTGGGCTTCGGCTATAATGGACGAGGATTGATAGTGCGTTGTCCACAATATGGGTGTGCATGGTCGTATGGAACCACTACAATGAATGATAAATTTTCGCTTATGGGCAATGTCGCGGCAGCGTTTCGTCCAAGTTCAACATATTTCGATATGCCGTTGCCGGAGCCGGTGATAGAACTGCAATTAGTTCCTGTCAGAGATACCAATAAAGACAGTGTCTTTAATTGGGTCGATATTGGCGTTAAATACCGTAATCAATTTATAAAACGTAATGCGAATATGGACTATGCTCTCCGTGATTCAGTGCTCGGCAAGATTGACACCGCTGCCGGGTTTGGAAATATTCAAAATTACAGCCAGTTGATTGAACAAATACGAGCCATAGATTTTGCACCTCAAACTATATGGCTTGTAGGCGCTCATACCCCGCCTGCAGGCAATTATGTTGATCCGCCATATTCTGAAAAACCTGATCCGTCCCATAACGGCGATAATGATTATGATTATTTTGCTTTTAAAAAAGATGCTGAAAAAATTGGTGCGCGAGTCGGTATTCATGAGCTATTTCAGGATGCATCAAAAAGTAATTACGACTGGGATCCCAATATGCCTTTAAAGTTGGATGAGTACGGCAATCCTAAAGGTACTTGGGGCGGTACGGGCTGGCATGTATACGCAAAGGCTCTGAATGTAATGCTTGCCGATGGTTCTTTTCAGCGTTCTCTCGATAAGCATCTCAATGAATGGGATGTCCGGTCGGGCGATACCTGGCATTGGGACTGTCTTACAGCAATGGGTGGTCAGCAGGATTACAGCCCCGTTCATCCGGCTACAAATGGAACTGACATAAGAGATTGCATAAAAATCCTTAAATATATTAAAAGCAAAGGTATTCACATGACCAGTGAAGGTCTGCAGGAGGGTATGTCTGAATTCTGCGACATTGGTTGGTCGGCGCAGATAAATCTCGGACCGCCATGGGGCGGGTTTCAAAACGCTCAAACTATTCCGTTGACTCCAGTTTTGTTTCAAGGGATGACATACTATTGTTTTGCTTATAAGCCTGCGTATACCCTTCTTTATGGTGGAAAGGGAGCCTATGAAAGTACAAAATTAGGTGGTAAGCAGGCAGCTATAGACGGCTATTTTAGCACAGATGTTTTTTATCGTAAAATAGCAGACAGAACGGTTCAAAATATGATAAAAACTGAAAAAGGCTGGCGGGTTGAATATACTCAAGGCGGGAGTTTGGACGTTGATCTTGCTGATATGTCTGACGCGATGACGTTTGTAATGAGTATTGACGGAGAAACATTCACGCCGGATAATCCGCCGCCAAGCCCTTGGGGTGTTAAAGCCACAAGAGTTGATGGAAAATTTAATGTAGTATATCCAAAAGATAAGAAAAAAAATTAATGGTATTTATTAGTGAAAGTGTATTATGAATTCAGGCACCATTGGCATAAATAAATCATTACCAGTTGAAAGCAAGTCCAAGTGGCTCCTTGAGAAAGGCAGTGATGGTTTACTTATACTGGAAAATCGGGAATTTGATATAACTTTGACAGGAATTACGCCTGCAATCACATTCTGTGGAAAGCATACTCCTTTAACGGCATGGAAGAATATTATTCCTAATGGAGATTCTGTTTTATATGAACTGCCTGGTGAAGTGTCAATTAAACTTACACTGCGTCATAAAGAGCAGTGGACGGGTGTTTTGTGTGAAATTGAAAATCTGTCAGATAAGAATGTTTCTGTCGACAAAGTTAGAGTGTTCGACAATTGTACGATAAAAAGCGGCACAGCTTTCAATCGTTTTCTTATCAATGGTTATGCTATGTGCGATTTTTCAAATCTATCTTCCGAATTCGGTCGTCATACATCAAATTCAGTTGCGGCCTTTACTGATGCCGGCGGTAGTTGTGCGCTGGTATTGGGATTTGCATCACTTGACGATGCCTTTTATAACATTGAATTTAAATCTGACAAACAACAAATCGGCCATGTTTCTGCATTGTGCGATCGTGAAGGAATTGTTCTCGCTGCCGGCGAACGTCTTGTACTTCCTGAATTTCTTATTGGTGCCGGCCAGAGCATGTCCGCATTGATGAGTACATACGCAGACGTTATCGTTAAGAATATGGGTTGCAGAAAGGCTGCCTCGCCAACTGGTTGGTGCAGTTGGTATTATTACTACGATACTGTAACAGAAGATGATATATGGACCAATATTGATTATATCAATAAGTCTCCATATAAAGACCAACTAAAAGTGATTCAAATTGACGATGGCTGGAATCTGCCTTATCGTGACCATAAAAGAGTATGGGGCGATTGGCTTCCTGGTGGACTATTTCCAAAAGGGATGAAACATCTGGCTGACGGGATAAAAAAACAGGGCTTCATACCTGGGCTATGGGTTGCTCCATTTTCGGTAGATTCTTCAAGTCAGTTGTTTAAGAAACATCCGGACTGGCTGGTGCAGTGCGACTCCGGCCCAGTGATGCAGGAAAGTGTTTATGCTCTTGACCTGACAAGGCCGTGTGTCCTGGACTTCATACGGGATACCATCACAAGAATATTCGATCAATGGGGCTTCGAATATGTTAAAATTGATTTCCTGTATCATGCTACCTTTCAAGGCAAAAGATTTGATCCTTCACAAACTACAGCAGCGGCACTTCGCAATGGCCTCAAGGTTATTCGCAGTGTAGCAAAAGACAGATTTGTATTGGGATGTGGTTCGCCGTTGAGTCCTGCGGTTGGATTATGTGACGGTATGCGTATAGGTTATGATGTATCGTCGCATTGGGAATTTCCGGTAAACACAAGTATTTGGCCTGCAGGTAATTTTAATATTCGTGCTGCGGCTATAAATGCTATATGGCGTCAATGGATGCACGCGCATTGGTGGCAAAACGATCCTGATTGTCTTGTTGTTCGTGATTTTGGCTCCGAGATTGAAAGACAAATTTTCCAGAAACATTTCAAGGAAATTGCTGATGTTACATCATACGGTTTATCTGATGATGAAGCAAAATGTTGGGCCCAGCTTGTATGGTTTTTAGGCGGTGCTGTCATAGTAAGTGAAAACATTGAGATGCTTACAAAGACACGTTTCGATTTGCTTAATTCTTCTTGTCAGCCCAATCTTTTTCCGGCACGATGGGTTGACTGGTACGATGATCCTGATGTCGCTGTGCTTATCAGCCGCGGTACTCAGACTATGATAGGTTTATTTAATTTAGGCGATGAGCCCACGAAAATGCGTATACCAAAGGGAAAATTTGGTTTGGGCCACACCTGGACATTTAGAGAACGTATTAGCGGCGAAGAATTTTCAGGCAGCGGCGAAATAGTAAATTTCCCAGCCATGGGGCCGCATTGTGGTAAAATATGGATTCTTGCATAATGTGGTATGTATCAATAAGGACTTACGCGAACAATGGATTGGAAAGCGGATGCGGCAATGAATAATAATAATGCAACAGTATGTTTAATTTGTAATGCACATTTGGATCCGGTTTGGTTATGGGAATGGCAGGAGGGAGCTGCCGAAGCGATTTCAACATTCCGTACTGCGGTAGAGATTTGCGAACAGCATCCGAATTTTATTTTTAATCATAATGAGGTGATACTCTATAAATGGGTCGAAGAATATGATATTGCGTTGTTCAAACGCATTCAGAAATTAGTAAAAGCAGGAAGATGGCATATTATGGGCGGATGGTATCTTCAGCCTGATTGCAATATGCCCAGCGGCGAGTCGATTGTTCGTCAAATCCTCGCGGGGAGAGCTTACTTCAAAGATCGCTTCGGCGTCTTTCCGACAACAGCTATTAATTTCGACTCATTCGGGCATAGCCGCGGATTGGTGCAGATTATTAAAAAGTCAGGATACGATTCATATCTTTTTGGACGCCCTGAAAAGCAATTCCTTGATTTGAAAAATAACGACTTTGTTTGGGTCGGTTACGATGGTTCAGAAATTCTAGCAACAAGATTTGTTGGGGAGTGTATGTATCGTTCGCCGCTCGGCAAGGCAAGAGAAAAAATAGAAAAATGGCTGATTGATAATCCCAATGAAAAATGCGGCATTGTATTGTGGGGAGTAGGTAATCATGGCGGTGGGCCGTCAAAGGTTGATATTAAAAATGTCAATCGGCTTATTGCTGATTACTCTGACAGAAAAATTTGTCATTCCAGACCGGAAGATTATTTTAAACATTTACGTCGTACACAGTCAGAACTGCCACATAGAAAGGCTGACCTTAATCCATGGGCGCCGGGCTGCTATACGTCAATGATACGTGTAAAGCAAAAGCATCGTCTGCTTGAAAATGAACTCTACGTAACAGAGAAAATGGCATCTTCCGCATTTATTCAGAGGCTAATAGCTTATCCGAACGAAGAGCTAAAAGTCGCTCAATCTAAACTTCTTATGGCGGAATTTCACGATATATTACCTGGTTCCGCGATACAATCAGTAGAGGAAACATCTTTGCGATTAATGGATGTTGGTCTTGATGTGCTTTCAGAAGTTAAAGCAAGAGTTTTTTTTGCTTTGGCAACAGGCCAAAAGAAAGCAAAGAAAGACCAAATACCTATTTTGGTTTATAACCCGCATCCATTCACGATAAGACAAATAATCGAATGTGAATTCAATCTTGCTGAAAGTAATTACAGCGGCACATTTACACAAGTAAATATTTACAAAGACAACAAACTTGTACCATCTCAAGTTGAGAAAGAATTGAGCAACATTGCTTATGATTGGCGTAAAAGAATCGTTTTTCTGGCCGACCTTGCGCCAGGTCAAATGAACCGCTTTGATTGTACCACCGAGGCGATTAAAGCTAAACCGCCAGTTAAATTAAAACAGCGAAAAAACAAAATTGTTTTTCGTACCAAAGAACTGGAAATAATTATTAACACAAAAACAGGTTTCATCGACCGTTATCGCGTAAACGGCAGAGATATGGTAAATGCCCGTGCCTTTGTTCCAATTGTTATAAAGGATAACTATGACTCCTGGGAGATGATGCACAAAAGTTTCCGAAATGTATGCGGCAAATTTAAACTGATGGATAATAAAAGCGGCTCGATCTTTTCCGGTATTAACAATGAAGTTATAAATTCTGTACGCGTGATTGAAGATGGGCCGGTACGAAGTGTTGTTGAAAGTGTTCTGTCGTATGGGAAATCATTCATTTGCCAAAGGTATATGCTTCCGAAATACGGAACGGAAATAGAAGTCGAACTTCGCGTACTGTGGAATGAAAAGGACAGTATGCTCAAATTGTCCGTGCCTGCGTGTTTTAGCGAGGCATCATACAGAGGACAAGTTATGTATGGTACGGATGACCTGCCGTCGGACGGCACCGAAGTCGTTGCTCAAAAATGGGTAGCTGCTGTTTCTAATAAAGATAATAAAATGCTGACATGCATTAATGATGGAATATATGGTTCTGATTTTTCGCAAGGCGAATTGCGGCTGACATTATTGCGTTCGCCGGCGTATGCTTGTGGCCCGGTGCTTGAGAAATCCTTAATTCCTGAAGATAGATTTTCTCCGCGAATGGAACAGGGAGAGCGTCTGTTTCGGTTTTGGTTTAATGGCGGCAAATGTTCTAATCGTTCTATGTGTATAGAACGCGAAGCGTTAGTGCGTAATGAAAAACCTGTTGCGTTGTCCTTTTTCCCATCAGGAGAGGGAAGCTCTGCTAAGCCGCTGGCTATTATAGATGATAAATGTATCGTGATAACTGCTATAAAAAAAGCTGAAAATAACGATGATATTATTGTTCGGCTGTTTGAGCCTACTGGTCATCAAAGAGCGACTGTGCTTTCAATTCCTTCCCTTAAACTCAAGATTAAACTTTCATTTGATCATTTTGAAATTAAAACATTACGAATTGAGCCTCGCACTGGCAAATATTATGAAACAAATCTTATGGAAGAGAAATGAAAGAAATCTGTATATGGAAGTTGGATCAAAGATAGGGAGACAGTATGAACTCACGTGAACGTATGTTGACAGCATTGTCAAATAAACGGCCTGACCGTCTGCCATGTCAGGTACATGGTTGGATGGATTATTATCTCAAACGCGAGCTTGGAGGCATGGATTGGTATCAGGCTTATGAAAAATTTGGAATGGATTATGCTATATATGTATCGCCGGATTATACCTATGATGAGAAAGATTTGGCTAAATGGCAGATAGTTCATAACGACCTTGGTCTTAGTGATAACGGAGATTTTCAATGGGAAGAAACTATTGTAACCCCCAAAGGTAAATTACATCGTATTCTCGCTCGTAACGATATAACAACATGGGAAACTGAAGTTGTTATTAAGTCTGAACAGGATTTTGAAATATGGAATGAGTTCTATCCCGTCCCGGTTGCTGCTGATTTTACAGCTATTCGCAAAGCCAAGGATAGGCTCGGCGATAAAGGTATTATCCGATCTCATCCATTCAGTCATGGCCAGGGTAGCCCGTGGCAGAGCTTCTGCTTTCTGACTGGACTTGAAAAAGCAATCTATTGGGCAATGGACAATCCGCAATTTGTTCATTATGCGCTTGAAGAGCTGCTCAAAAAAACATTAAGAGCAACGGAACTGTGGAAAGGAACGCCTGCCGATATGGTGGAAACAGGAGGTGGGGCGGGTTCAAACACAGTTATAAGTCCTGATATGTTCAGGGAGTTCTGTCTTCCGTATGACAAACGCGAACATGCTATTTTGCATGAGGCCGGTGTAAAAATTGTCTATCATCTTTGTGGTGGTATTATGCAACTGCTGGAGTTGGTTTCTCAAAATGGTGCTGATGGTCTTGAAACCATGACTCCTGTCAATATGGGTGGCGATTGTATCCTTAAAGAAGCCTCGCGCCTATTCGGCGATAAGATGTTTTTTATTGGCGGGTTTGATCAAAACGCGGGATTTGAACAGGGTACGCCTGAAACGGTTCGCAGACTTGTGTTTGAATGTTTTGAAGCAACTAAGGATCACGCTGGATATATTATTGCACCGTCGGATCATTTTTTCTCAGGTGATCCGAAAAATATTCAGGCTTTTGCGGATGCGTGTAAGGAATGCGTTTATTGATTAATTATGGACTGCGTTGCTGGGTGATTTATTTCACTTTATTAAAATAAGGACTATACAATAATGATTCCGAAACCTTTGCAAAGGGTAGAATATTTTGAAAAACTCGGTTATGGTATGTTTATTCATTGGGGGCTTTATTCGCTGCTCGGCAAAGGTGAATGGGCTCAATCCATTTATAAGATCCCTATTGAAGAGTACCAAAAATTACAATCACGATTTACCGCAGAAGATTTCGATGGCCGTGAGATAGCGAAAGTCGCCAAACAGGCAGGAATGAAATATGCCGTTCTCACAACTAGGCATCATGAAGGTTTCTCGCTTTTTGACACTTGCGGCCTGAATACTTTTGATGCTCCTCACAGTCCTGCAAAACGCGATCTTGTCGCCGACTTTGTATCAGGATGCAGACAAGAGGGTATTATTCCATTCTTTTATCACACAACACTGGATTGGTATCAGTCAAGTTTTAAAGATGATTTCGCAACATATTTAAAATATCTCCGCGATTCAGTAGAAATTCTATGTCGTAATTATGGCGAAATAGGCGGCCTATGGTTTGATGGTAACTGGAGTAAGCCCGAAGCGGACTGGCAGGAAGATGAACTGTATGGCATTATTCGCAAATATCAGCCCCAGGCAATCATAGTAAATAATACTGGGCTTGAAGCCCGCGGTCGTACAGGCCATCCCGAAATTGACAGCGTTACTTTCGAGCAGGGCAGGCCAGAGCCTATGAATCGTGAAGGAATGCCTAAATATTTAGCTGCTGAAATGTGCCAAACTATGAATATGCATTGGGGAATCAGTACGGAAGATTTTGGTTATCTTTCGCCAAAGAATATTATAGAAAATCTTTGTGCGTGCCGAAAGGTGGGCGCAAATTATCTTTTGAATGTAGGACCAACCGCAAGCGGCAAAATACCTGATTACGAAAAAGCTGCACTTTTGCGAGCGGGCGAATGGGTGAAAAAATATGATAATCTGATTCGTAACGCAAAACCATTCGCGGCCTATTCCGGCACTAACGATTTTGCTCTTGAACTTGAAGGGCACATCTATTTGTTTATTCATGGAATTGTCAGTGGGGGCGATCATAATGTTGCCGTATTTCGAGAAAAAAGCAAGCCAGTTGTCTTTACAGGGATAGCTAGACCGATTAAAGAAGTCCGCTGGCTTGACAGCGATGAGAAAGTTTCTTTTGTGCAAAACACTGAATCAGCGATGTTATGTATGCAAACCACACCCTTTCCTTTTGGCACAAATCTGGTTGTACGTGCGGCAAGGGTTGAGTTTTGAGTATAGTTTTTTCGGAGTTATAATATGCAAGTTGCAAGGTTATTTGGTCCCAATGATTTAAAGTTGATTGAGATGGCTAAGCCTGTGCCGGGTTTAGGAGAGGCTCTGTGCAAAGTTGTTCGAGCCGGAGTATGCGGAACGGACTATGCCATTTATACAGGAGAATTTTCTTTCGTAAAAAATGGTATGGTAAAGTTTCCTATGACGCTTGGCCATGAATGGTCAGGAATTGTTGAACAGATTGGTACTGGTGTTACTAATGTTAAACTCGGCGACAGAGTTGTTGGAGATACAGGCGTATCGTGCGGCTCATGTTACGAATGCGTGATGGGTAATTATGGTAAATGTAAAAGTATTCATCCGGTTGGTACAATAAATGCAATTGATGGCGCCTATGCCGAATATATTTTAATGCCTGCTCGCCATTTGTTTCATTTACCTGATAATGTTAGTTTTGATAACGGAGCAATGGTTGAGCCGGCCGCGACAGCTTTGTATTCAGTGATTCAGGCGGATGTTAGAATTGGCGATACAGTTCTTGTTTTGGGTTCTGGTCCTATCGGAATTGCCGCGGCCAAACTTGCCAAGTTATGTGGCGCTTCAAAGGTGGGTATTGCCGCCAGAAAAGATTTCAAACTCCAAAAGACTCTTGCTTTGGGAGTTGATGTTGCCATTAATACCACGAAGATTTCTCTTGCTGATGGCATAAAACAGTCTTTTGGTGATTGGGGCGTGGATAAAATCATCGAAGCGTCAGGTTCTACTGAACTCTTCAAGGAATCGCTCGGTCTTATTAACCTCGGCGGCATTATTTCAGTTGTGGCATTTTATGAAAAAATGGTCGATAAATTTGATATTGATAGATTTGTCTTTGGAGATGTAAAAATTCATGCCGTTGGCGGCAGTCTTGGTATGTACAAGCCGACTTTAAGACTTATGGCCGCCGGAATGCTTGATATGACAAGCCTGATTACTGGTAGATATACATTGTCCCAGGCTCGTCAGGCTCTTGATGATATGCAAATTAAAGGTGATACTCGTATTAAATCTATGCTGGATATCAGCAAATAATTTTGTGGAGAAATTATGAAAGGTTGTTCTGATAAACTCATAACTCGAATACGCAATAATGATGTCTTGATTTTTGGCGCTATTCTGGACTGTCGTTCCGGTGCAGTGATAGAGGCATTTAATGATGTCGGCTGCGATGCAATACTTATAGACCGTGAGCATACGGCATTGGACACAGAAACTATTTTGGAGCATATACGCCTTGCCCGCACGCTTGATATTCCATGTATGATTCGTACTGCAGATCACAGTTATGCCCAGATTAACCGACTTTTGGATCAGGCTCCGGATGGGATATTTGTTCCACGCATTCGCAGTCGCAGTGAAGTTGAAGCTGTTTATAAAATGGTTAAGTATCCGCCGCTTGGTATTCGTGGTCTCGGTGCGTCAACTTGTCCGGTTGCCAAATATATGGGGTGGGGATCAGTTCAGGAGCAAATAGAATATGTAAATAAAAAACAGGTATTTGGTATTCAGATTGAAACAGCCGATGCGGTTGCTAATCTTGAAAATATTTTGTCAATGCCCGGAATAGATATTGCGGTGATCGGCCCTGATGATTTGTGTATTAGTATGGGTATACCAGGTCAGCTAAACCATCCGGAATATCAGAAGGCTTTAGACTGTGTGGTTTCAATTTGTAATAAACATAAAGTTATGCCTGGCATTGCCTGCGGCGATCCTGTTGAAGTGCAAAAGATGATTAAACGTGGATTCAGGGCGTTTTGGTATATGGCTGATATCTGTCTGCTTTGGCAAAAGGCTAAAGAACAGATTCAGGCGTTGGGGTCTGATTTTAGAAAAATTACAAAGGAACAGTGATGTCTAAATCTTTGCAAATAGTGCGTCTAAATTCAAAAACATCTCCGGTTACTGAAATTGAGTCAGAAATACTTGCATCACTTAATGCCGAATTGATCGTAATTGAAGGTGCGGCTGATTCTGAAATTATTGAAGCCGCCAAAGACTGTGATGCCATTATGGTTGTTTCAGCATATATACGCAAACCTGTTATCGAAAGTCTTACTCGTTGCAAAATCATTAGCAGAATTGGAACCGGCTTTGATAAAATTGACACTGCCACTGCATCTAAAAAGGGCATTGTGGTTACAAATTGCCCCGGTGTATTTACTAATGAAGTTGCAGATCACACTATGGCACTGTTGTTGTCTGCAGCAAGGTTGATTAGGAACTCGGATATTAGTATGAGGCTTGGCAGACAGTTCGATGGGGCCAAGACGATAAGTCGTTTGTCCGGCCAAAATCTTGGCATTGTTGGATTTGGTGCAATAGGGCAGGCTCTTGCTGTCAGAGCTCAGGCTTTTGGCATGAACATATTGGCAAGTGATCCGTGTATAAACGCAGAATTTGCCAAAACAAAAAATGTCAAACTCGTTGATTTTGATACAATTATTACAGAGTCTGATTACCTTTCGCTCTTATGTCCGCTTACGGAATCAACTCGTTATATGCTGACATTGCATCAGTTTAAAAAAATGAAGCCAACAGCAGTGTTTGTGAATACTGGCCGTGGTGAACTGGTAAATGAGAAAGATTTGGTTATCGCTCTCAAAACTGGTTTAATAAGGTATGCTGCTTTGGATGTGTTTGAAGGAATTAATGTTTTCAAAGAGGGTGGCTTTGAAGCAACTAATGAACTGTTCTCGCTTGATAATGTGCTAATGACTCCGCACATGGCGGCATGTTCAAAAGAAGCTATGCAAGAGGTTTTTCGTATATCATCCCAGGCAGTCGTTGATGTACTTACAGGTAAAAAGCCGAAACATCCAGTTAATATGAAATAAATATGCTGAACATTACCAATCATTTAAAAATAGCACCATCGTTGGACAGGGTCATGATATTTTGGCTTGGCGGAGCAGGATTCCTAATAAAATACCCAGATAGCTTTTCTATTTGCATAGACCCTTATTTGAGTGATTCAGTGGAAAAGCTTTGTGGATTTAAACGCATCCATCAGTCGCCAATAATTGCCGATGCACTACGGTTTGATGCTCTATTTATCACTCATGAGCATCCAGACCACCTTGATGAGGATATTATTGATATTCTGATAAGTCGGAATCAAAACGCTGCGATATATGCCCCAAAATCGTGCGATAAAATTTTTGACTCTCACGGTATTAAATATGTTTCTGTTTCGGCAGGACAGAAAATGAATGTCAACGACCTGAAAATTACTGTAATTGAAGCTGATCACGGCAATCTTAGCCCTTTTGCTGTTGGATATGTTTTTGAAAAGTCCGGCCATATTATTTATCTTACTGGTGATACGGGCAATAATGAAATTATATTTCAGACGGCCATTAATTGCAGGCCTGATATTGTGTTGCCATGTATCAATGGCGCTTATGGCAATTTAAATGAACAACAGGCTGCACAGCTTGTTGCAAGATGCAATCCTGCCCACGCGATTCCAATGCACTTTGGGCTTTTCAAAGAACATGGCGGCGATGCAAAAAAGTTTAAAACTCTTGTAACAAAAACATCTGTAAAAACTAAAGTACATATCCTTGCCCCAAGCGAAGGTGTAGAAATATGAAAACTGACTTTGCTGCGGTACTCCGATGCCTTGATAGTCAAAAGATTAAATACAATATCATCCAACGAGGCAAAACTGCGATACTGGTTATTTCTGAATATGGCAGGGTACTTGGCTTTTGGTCAGATATCGAAAAAGACAGTCATTTTTGGGTTAATCAAAAATTTCTTGATGGGTATCATGACATCAATTGGATTAATCCTGGCGGACATCGTATATGGTTGTCTCCAGAACGTGATTTTTTTATTAGCGACTTAAATAAACCGTTTGAGACCTATCATGTTCCTGCGGCAATAGACCATGGTAATTATGAATGCGCCGGTGATAATTTATCCTTAAAATTGAGTAATAAAGGAATACTGCGGTCATTTGCAAAAGATATTAACTGCGACTTTAGCTTGACACGTACAGTATCATTGATTAATGATGATAAACTTCCAAAATTTACTTTGGATAGGCAAATTCAGATTGCAGGTTATGAAGATGCTATCGAACTTAGAACGCAAGGCTGTCCTGCTGGCTTATGGTCATTAGTGCAAGTCCCGCTTGAAGGCTTTATTTCCGTGCCGGTGTACAGGTCGGGAGGGCACAGAGTATTTTTTGGTGATCCGGGTAGCCTTATCGAATATAATAATGGCTTGATGAATTTGCATCTGAAGCCGCACCCGAATCAGAATTTTAAGATATGTTTAAAGGCTTCTAATTGCAGCAGCGCGATTACATGTCTGCATACTTATCCGAATGGCTTAGCATCTTTGATAATAAAAAAGTTTGTAGTTGGTCCTGATAATGCTTATGTTGATACCCCATGGAATGAGCCGGATGATAAAGGGTATGCTGTGCAATTTTTTTGCGGCGGCACTTATGGTTTTGCCGAACTTGAAACGCATGCACCGGTTTTTGAAATACCTGGGGGCTGGCAATCAAAATCAAAGGTGGATATAGTAGTTGTTTCAGGATATACAGATGTTTGTTTGGAATATAGACGGAGTTTTCTTGAAACCTCGTATCAACCTTGATATGAATTCAATATTTGACGTTGTCTTAAAAATATTCTGTGATTTTCTCACGATTTAATTGAAGGAAAATGGATGGATTTATCATTGCTGTCAGGCGCATTGATAGTTGTATTTGCAGGATTGTTTCTGGGTAGCGGTGGATGGCCCATTAAATTGATGAAACGAGCTAAGTATGAGCATTTTGGATTTGTTTCGATATTGGCCAGTGCATTCATTGGTCCATGGATGGTAACATTACTCTTTTGTCCAAACGCAATGCAAGCGTATAAGAGTGTTGACACTGCTGTTTTTATCAAAGCGAATTTATTTTCCATGGCATGGGGCGTTGCTAATATCCTCTGTATGAAAAGTCTTATGCGTATTGGTTTTTGCCTTACTGGCGGCATCATAACAGGTATCGGTGTTTCTATTGGGGTTACATTGCCGATGGTATTTAAGGGATCAGGACTTTTTCGGAATGCCCCTGCTCCAACTTCGCCTGCAGGACTTATAGTACTTGGTGGTGTCATTATGATGATGTTGGGAGTAATTGCTTCTTTGCTGGCAGGGGTTGGCCGTGATAAGATGTTGCAAAAGGCACAGAAAATATCGAGAAATTTTATTGTTAGTCTGCTAATGGTAGTGCTTGGCGGGATTCTTTCCGCAGGTGTTAGCTTTGTTTTCATTTATAGTCAAGAGCCGATTGTTGCTGCGATGAAATCGTATGGTGCAGGTGAAATCCCTGCCAATTTTGCTGTCTGGGCAGCTGGTCTAGTTGCTGGCGGTCTTATCAACCTAATATACACGGCATGGTTGATGACAAAAAACAAGTCTTGGAATATATTATGCTCACTGAAAGATAGCGGGTTGTCAATTATTATGGGAATCAATATAATGCTTGCTATTGCACTGACTGGTAAGGGTATGTTGATGCTCGGCGCGTTTGGAGCATCAGTTGGTTTGGGTATCCAGCAGGCTATGCAGATGATTGGCAGTCAGAGCGTCGGTTTCATTGGTGGTGAATGGCATGGGATTTATGGTAAGCCGAGAAATCAAATGTATGCTTCAATTGCATTATTGATATTTGCGGCTATCATTATGGCATGCGGCAATGGCTGCATATAGCGAATAGTATTACTTGGCTGAATGAGGCAATGGCAATGGATAAAATTATGTTAAAAAGAAATATTATTGTTTTCGATAGATGTTCATTAAGAGTGGAAGAATATCAAAGATTTCTTGCCGAAGTTTCTGATTTGATGGCGCAAATGCCACAGTACCTAACTGCTAATGAGGATATTAATTCACTTGAGCTCGCACATTTAATCCCAGAAGTAAAAGAAACGGTGCTTGCTATTTATGTAGGAATAAATGATGCGGTATGTAATAAAGGATTAGTAACAGCGTTGCTGCCGCAGCACGGACACAATAATGTTTTCGTTTTCGACAACCAGGTTTATTCCGGCGACAATGATGTGCCGAGCGGAACAATTGATGCAAAGAAAATATTAAATGGTTTTGAGCCGCCAAATAAAACCTGGAATAAAGATTGGACGTATGTGATGGTTGCAGACTCCGACAGAACATTCCAGAGCCTTTGGCAGGAAAAAGGTTACATAGATATGATTCCAGCCAAGTTCGAAGATTTTACAATGCTTAGCGAGTTTAATAAATCTAAAGCATGTATTTTTATCTCACCGAAATGTTTTGAGCATCCTGTGAACAAATCAAGGCCGTATCTTAAACAAGCCTGTAAATTGGGTGAAAAGCTTGCGAGTGAATTCCAGATACCTCAAAAAATATCAGATGAATTCAATAGTCTTGTTCCTGTTATTTTAAATAGAGGTGAAAAATTATATGTTGCGACTACAGATTTTTCACCATGTGCTCACGGATGGTGTAATATTCATCCTGATAACCAGGAGCTTGCAGTAATAAATGAGAATTCAGCCGTTCCGCTTGATCTGGTAATCGCAAAACCACCTGTCAATCCAAAGTATTCAAAAGGATTAATCCCGCCTAGAGGCAGTGCAGATATGACTACAGATTGGTTCAAACGTGGCCAAATGATAATGCGAAAACCTTTGCTTGCAGGATTATTTGAAGGGTAGAATCGTAATTTCGGCATAATTATTAGTTATTTATGTAATTATTTTGTAATAATTAATCCCCAGAAATTGTTATTTGCATGCTGTAGTAACTTTGAAATACTTGTTTTTTTATATGAATACACAGATCCATTTATAGAGCATTATCACAAGGTCGTTGTGGTATTAAACGAACGATAAAAACAATAAAGCAAATCGTTTAAACAATTGATACCCATGGCGGCTGGCCGAGTGCATTTATAATAGAGGAAAATAAGAAATGAAAATGTTCATCGCAACTTGTGCCATCGTGTGAGTTTTTGCGGGATAATTGTTTTTGAGCTTAAGCCAAAGGGCAAAACTTTATTCACTATAATAAAATAAAGCAATTGAGCCGGTCATAAGGATAGCAGCTAATAATCTGTAAATAAAAACTTTCTTCGTTATTTTTGTTTCCAGTAGTTCATGACCAAAATTAGAAATTATATATCCTAAGACAATCGACATAATTCCGCGTGTAGATTGGATTATATTGCCAAATATAACGCCGATTAATGCAAAACTGGAAAATAGAAGAATCATT
>MHYA01000140.1:0-2491 GCA_001825675.1 Planctomycetes bacterium GWF2_42_9
AATTTGGTTTATACACCAATGCAAAGACGTTTCGTTATCCATAAACACACCCGTGGAACGGACATTCACTGGGATTTGATGATTGAATGGGGAGATGTTTTAAAAACCTGGCGTTTGGATAATCCTCCTGAAAAATTAGCAACGGAGAAGACCAAAGCCACACCAATCAAAGACCACGACAAAAAATTTTTAACTTACCAAGGCCCTGTCAATAATAATACCGCCACCGCCGAAATCGTTGATGAGGGAATGTGCAGCGTTGAATGGATCGATCAGAAATTAAAAATTGTTTTTAACGGAAAAGTTTTAAAACAAGAAATTACATTAGAGGAACAAAAATGAGCGATGAAAAAATTATAGAACGTGACGATAAATTGCTCAAAAAAGAAAAATTGTGGAGGCGGACACGAATCTCCGTTTTCATTTGTGCACCGTTACAAATTTTGAGTACGGTGTGTAGTTTTGCATCACGTTCAAATGTAAAAGAAGAGATAGTACTATATGCTACAGCATTATTTACCGTTTTTTTGGGCTGGCTACTCCTTTTGAACTTGGCGAACGCGAGATTAAGCCATATTGCTTCCATCAAACTTTATAGAAGCAAAATGAAATAATTTTCGGCCAAAAGCCGAGTTCCTTAATTTTGATTTTTAACTTTTGATTTTTTATTTTGTTTCAAGATATTTATTTATCGCCGCTGCGGCGGTTCTGCCCTGACCCATCGCTAATATAACAGTCGCTGCACCAAGAACAATATCTCCGCCGGCATAAACGCCGTCAAGCGAAGTCTTGCAGTTTTCATCAACAACAATATTGCCCCACTTGTTCAGCGTCAGGCCTTGTGTCGTTTGGCCGATAAGCGGATTTGCGCCGTTACCGATCGCAACCACAACCGTATCGACATCAATCGTAAATTCAGAACCCTCAATCGGAACAGGTCTGCGACGGCCTGATGCATCTGGTTCGCCAAGTTCGTACTTCAGACATTCAATGCCGCATACAGCGCCGTCGGCGTTGCCGATGATACGTTTCGGATTGCGTAACAAATGGAATTCGATACCCTCTTCTTTTGCGTGGTGTACTTCCTCAACACGAGCGGGCATTTCCTTTTCGCTTCTGCGGTAAATCAAATACACCTTTTCCGCGCCGAGTCTGACCGCGGTTCTGGCCGCATCCATCGCGACGTTTCCGCCGCCGACAACAGCGACGCGTTTGGACATCGCAATTGGCGTATCTGCCCCTTTGCCGAAATCGTAAGCACGCATCAAATTTGCGCGAGTTAAATATTCATTCGCACTGTAAACGCCGATAAGGTGTTCGCCTTCGATATTCATAAACATCGGCAGCCCGGCACCAACGCCGATATAAACCGCGTCAAAGCCTTCTTTTTCCATCAGGTCTTTTACAGTTTTCGTTCTGCCCGCGACAAAATTGCAAACAATTTTAACGCCCATCTTTTTTAGGCCTTCGATTTCCTCCTGCACGATCGCTTTAGGCAGACGAAATTCGGGAATACCGTAAACCATCACACCGCCCGGCTTGTGGAAAGCTTCGAAGACCGTTACATCATGGCCTGCTCTGCGAACGTCTGTCGCAACAACGATACCGCCCGGCCCTGCGCCTAAAATCGCAACTTTTTTACCTGTCGCAGCGGCAACCGGCGGAACAGATTTCTCTTTTTGCTTTCTACCCCAATCAGCAACGAATCTTTCGAGTCTGCCGATGGAAACAGATTTTTCAACATCCTTAAACTTCTTGCCTACTGTGCAAGGCAACTGGCATTGCACTTCCTGCGGACATACCCTTCCGCAAACAGCGGGAAGAAGAGAGTTTTCACGAATAATATCGAGAGCTTTCTGAAAATCACCTTCGACAATTTGAGCAATGAAATCTTTAATCTTGATCCTAACCGGGCAGCCTTCCATACAAGGCGCGTTTTTGCAGCCCAGGCAACGCAAAGCCTCTAATCTGGCCTGCGTTTCGGTATAGCCGGTGGCAACCTCACTAACGTTTGAACGTCTTGTTACGCCATCCTGCTGCGGCATTGCCTGCGGAGGTATATTGTATCTATCTGCGGGTTTTAATGTGCCCGCTTTGTGTTTCCCCAAAAGTTCATCGAGTAATTGCTGATCGTTCATTTATAACCTTTATTTAGGAAGGTTGATCTTACAGTTATGTTTATTTTTGTATTCTTCCAGAGCCTTTTGTTCCTGTTTCTTGTATGCCTGCATACGCTTCATCATTAAATCAAAATTGACTTTATGGCCGTCGAATTCCGGGCCGTCAACGCAGACGAATTTGGTTTGTCCGCCTACTTCAACTCGGCATCCCCCGCACATTCCTGTGCCGTCAATCATTATAGTATTAAGTGATACGACAACGGGAACATTGTGTTTGGCTGCGGTTTGGCTTGCGAACTTCATCATAATTGTCGGGCCGATCGCGACAACCAGATCGACTTTCTGTGAAGTGCAAATTTCATCAAGCGGAA
>MHYA01000140.1:2511-4080 GCA_001825675.1 Planctomycetes bacterium GWF2_42_9
GTAACAATAATTACTTCGTCGCTTATTGCCTTGAAATCTTCTTCGAGAATCAAAAGTTCTTTATTTCGTGCTCCCAAAATGCTGATTACTTTATTGCCGGCCTCCTTCATAGCTTTTGCTATTGGAAGCAACGGAGCATTTCCGATTCCGCCGCCGACACAAACTACGGTTCCGAGCTTTTCAATGTGAGTCGGTTTGCCAAGCGGGCCAAGAATATTCTCAACAGAATCACCAACCTGAAGATGCCCTAATTCAGCAGTACTTTTGCCTATTGCCTGCCAGATAAGGCGAATTGTTCCCTTTTTAATATCTGTTCCGGCAATGGTAAGAGGAATTCTTTCGCTATAAGTCGTTTTTAGACAAACAATTACAAATTGCCCTGCTTTAGCGGCCTCTGCGACAAGGGGAGCATCAATATCCGCGGCATAGACATCTTTACATAACTCTTGTTTTGACAATATTTTATGAGACAATTTTTCCTGCCTTTCGTACATTTACTCAAAGAGCGAGATTATTGCTTATTTGCTCCATTTGGTCAAGTCAATATACCACTTTTTGCAAAATAATTAACGTCTTTAACACCCAAAACAGTACTTTTTAAGCATTTGACTTAAAAATTATGTAAAAATTACTTGATGCTTAGAAGTCTTTGCTGTATAGTGAATTACGGTTTATTTATAAATTTATATTTGTACGTAAATGCAGCCTATTGCAGCTTAAAATATTTAGTAACTCTCTGTAGAACGAGGTACTCTATGGGAACAGTAACGAAGAAAGAATTAATAGATAGAATAGCAGAACAAACACAGGCAAAGCGAGTTGTTGTAAAACGAGTCGTTCAGTCTTTTCTGGATGAGATTATTTCCGAGCTTATCGGTAATAACCGTTTGGAATTTCGCGACTTCGGAGTTTTTGAAGTTCGAACACGTGAAGCTAGAGTAGCACAGAATCCAAAAACTCTGGAAAGAGTTGAAGTACCTTCAAAGCGGACAGTAAAGTTTAAAATGGGCCGCCTTATGAAAGAAAAGCTCGGCGGCGATGACGATGACGGTGATAACAACGGGTCAGAACCACAGGCATAGTTAATTTGAATACAATCGGCAATGTTTGCCGTTTTTATAAATAAGGAAAGTACCCATGATAGAGGGTGTAGTTAAATGGTTTGACCCTAAAAAGGGCTATGGTTTTATTGACGGCAACGGCCAACCAGATATTTTTGTACATCACACAGGCTTCAAAGAAAAATCTCTGAAAATCCTAAACCAGGGTGATAAAGTCAGCTTCGATATAGGTTCAGGCGATAAAGGCCCGCGTGCCGAAAACGTCCAACTCGTTAAATAAGAAAAAAACTGCATTCCGATTTTTTTCCAGTTAGTTTTTGTGCGCATTTACTCCCACAGCGTATTAGTCATTAGCATATAGCTACTCACCAAATACTAAATGCAATACATTATGCGACAGCGATACATTTTACATATCGATATGGACGCGTTTTATGCTTCCGTTGAGCAGATGGACAACCCATCTCTTAAAGGCAAACCCTTAATTGTCGGCGGCACGGTTCAGCAA
>MHYA01000140.1:4098-11513 GCA_001825675.1 Planctomycetes bacterium GWF2_42_9
GCATCTTACGAAGCAAGAAAATTTGGAATCCACTCCGCTATGCCCACAACGCAGGCACTGAAACTTTGCCCGAATGTGATTTTGCTACCGGTAAGAATGGAACGATACGCAGAGATTTCCGGGCACATTATAAATATTTTTCACGACTTCACACCAGACGTCGAACAGCTTTCGCTCGATGAGGCGTTTCTCGATGTTACAGGCTCAATAGCACTTTTTGGCTCCGCGGAAAAGATCGGATATAATATAAAAAATCGAATCAAGAACGAAACCGGTCTTACAGCTTCGGTCGGGATCGCACCGAATAAATTTCTCGCCAAGCTCGCCAGTGATTTGAGAAAACCTGACGGCTTTGTGATTATCACCGAAGAAAACAAACAGCAGACTCTCGATCCATTGAGCATTTCAAAAATTTGGGGAGTTGGAAAAGTTACCGCTGCTGCTCTTAATAAAATCGGTATTTATACAATTGAGCAATTGCGCAAAACACATCTCAAAACATTGCAGACAGTGATGGGCAATCAGGCTGAAGATTTGCTTTTGCTCTCGCAAGGCATTGATGATCGTCCCGTTGAACCCGATAGAGAAGCAAAAAGAATGTCCGCTGAAGAGACCTTCGCAAAAGATGTCAGCGATAAAATTTTCCTGCTGGATATATTATTCCGACAGGTCGAGGAAGTAGCGGCAAGATTGCGAGCAGATAATGTTGAAGGCAAAACAATCACGCTCAAACTGCGTTATAAAAATTTTAAAACCGTTACGCGAAGTCATACATTTGAATACCCAACTAACATCAGCAAAGTTTTATGGCAGGAAGCAAAAAAAGTTTTCGAGGAATGGCACGCTAAATCCGGCGGCGAACTTCGACTGCTTGGTTTTGGCGTTTCTGGTTTGACGCCTCAAGGCAGCGGCCAAAAATTATTATTTTCACCGGATACACCTGAAGATAAAAAGCAGAAAAAACTTGATGAAGTCTTTGATAAAATTAAAAAAAAATACGGCGACGACAGCGTACAACGAAAAATTTAAAATTACAGGCCGAAGGCCTTCCACAATTTTATTTTTGATTTTTAATCTTTGATATTCTATCTTACCGCTGCTGTTGAGCCTCGTACAACCAATTCGCAATCCACCTCAATATTTTGAAGGGCATTTTGAGTATATTTGCCCTGAATGCGGTCAATCAAAAGTTTTGCCGCCTTGCGACCGATTTCATATCCTTTTTGTCTTAGCGATGTCAAAGGCGGCATAAGATACGCAGCGAAATCCAAATCAGCAAAACCAATAACGGAAACATCCTGCGGTATTCTAAGCCCCAACTCCGCAGCCGCGATATACACAAATCGTGCAAGAGCATCTGTAGCGGCATAAACCGCAGTCGGACGCGGATTAGCTGTCAAAATTTTCTTAGCGAATTCTATTCCATCTGCATTTTTCGGTTTCTCGATCGCAAAAAACGAAGTACCTTCGACTTCGCTGATTTCTTTTTCGAAAAATCTTCTGCGGCGTTGCGCCCAACTATATGTATCAAGCCCAATATCACCAAGATGTGCGATATTCCGATGCCCCAAATCAAGCAAATGTTTCGCCACAAGCTGCGCACCCTGCTCTTCATTCGTTGTAATAGAATCAGCACCATATTCTGGCGGAAGTTCGTGATCGATTGTTATAACCGGAACATTTCGCGAAGTAAGTTCCTCATTGTGGGCATAAAAATCCGGCGTTATCGGCGGCCACATTATCACTCCGTCGATGCGCCGATCGATAAGCCGATGAATCTGCTCAAGATCGTCGACCGGGCCTCCGCTTGAATAATTATTGCCGTGCCGAACCCAAAGATTGATCGGAACAAAATCGACTGAAATAAGCGTATCGTGAATGCCGTAAAGAATTGAAGACCAGTAGGAATCATAAGGCGGAATCATTACGCCTATCGTATGGGTCGAGCCTGTTTGAATCCCTTTTACAAGCATATTCGGGCGATAACGGAGTTTCTCCGCAGCTTCCCATACTTTTTTGCACGTCTCTTCTGAAAATCTTGAAATATTTTTTTTACGCAGAATGCGAGATGCCGTCGGAACAGAAACGTTCGCCGCCTGTGCTACATCTTTTAAACTCGCTGCGTCTGCCAATCTTATACTTTCAATATAATTATTAGTTTGTATATCCCGGAGCCATACGTTCTTCATACTTCGGCATTACCGGCAGCGCTTCGCTTGGAATCGGCTCATACCAGAATGCCGCCGCACTTACGTCTTCCTGTTTGTTATAGTATCCACCGCCCTGAACACCGCCGGCTCCGATTTGCTGAATTGTTACCTTTATATCTTTTTTCCAATAAATCGGATCAGGCAGATGCCATCTGTAAAGCGTGTATATTCTGTCGTTTCGCATTGCCATTCCGCCATACATAAACGCAGCGTTTTCGTGGAAGCCCCACGCATGGCCGATATAGTCTTCTGTACCTGTGCCGCAGATTGTCGGGAATTTATCATCGCCGTCGAGATAGATTTTTACTTCTCCTTCGCCCCACCACTTGTTGTCGGCATTGTTAATTCCTAGTACACAACCCATATAACGGCCCATTCCGGTGCGTTTGGGAAGAATCTCAAAATCCTGTCCGAGCGTAGTCGGATTTTCCCGGCGGAACAAAACGTGCAGTCTGCCTGCGTCTTCAGGTATTTGTTCATTTATTGTATAATCTACCTGATAATAAAACGGCACATTTTTTTCCGTGCCTTCATTGGTGATTGTAAATTTTGCGCTTTTTACGAAGGGCATTTGCAGATAAATCGACATACCCGCTGTATCGGTCATTGAATGAACCGCCGACTGATATGCTTTTGTAACGCCGTGAGCGGAGCCAAAAAAATAACCTATCGGCGATTCGATCGACGGCGTTTTCTGGCCATCCCAGTATCCTCTTATTACAAAGCCGAGCAGGTTTTCTTTTTTGCTTGGCAGCGTAACCCAAATTCTGCGAATTACGGCAGAGCCTTTTATATCGCATAAGGTAATCTTCTGACCCGGGTCAAGATTCAACAATGCCCTGCCTTTTCTGCCTACGCCGATATTGCTTGCGGTCATTCCGCCTTTACCTTTTTCGCCGGTCGGATTTTCGGCAGTTATTGAACGCGATTCAATCGGAGTGTTTACGATGTAAGGTTTTTCACTTTGTTCAATCGCACGGCAGGACGAACATTGAACAACAAGTACAATAACACAAATAAAGCTAACTAGTTTAAGCATTGTTAATCTCCATAAATGTTCTATTTTGTAGTATTTATAAACAAAAAATTCCTTTATAGCAAATAGCATTTTTATAATATACTGCTAATATATTGTAAAACTTACATATCCATAAATCAGAAAATTTGCTTGAAAAATAAAATTTTTCTGTTACTTAAATGAAACAGGTCAGAGGGAATATGGCTGTTTTCGAACCACAATTTGGTTTGACGTGCAGCGTGCTTGTGCTGAACAAACACTATATGCCGCTGCGCATCATAAACGTAAAAAGAGCCTTGTGCATGCTTTGCCGAGACCTCGCTGAAGTTATCTCTTACGAACAGGGCCAATATTACAACTACGATTTCGAAAGCTGGCGTGATATAAGCCAGATGAAACTCTCCTTTGAACCCCACCAGCACGACTGGATTACGACTGTTAATTTCAATATCGCAGTGCCAAGAATCGTTAGATTGTTATTTTACGATCGGCTGCCGAGAAATGATGTCAAATTTAATCGGCGAAACATTTTCGCCCGCGACAGCAACAAATGCCAATATTGCGGTAAAAAATTCCCCACTTCTGAATTATCTCTAGATCACATTATACCCAAAAGCTGCGGCGGCGCAGCGACTTGGGAAAATCTCGTTTGTGCCTGTACAAAATGCAATGCCAAAAAAGGCGGCAGAACTCCAAAAGAAGCAAATATGACGCTTATTAAAATTCCTGTAAAACCAAAACGCAACCCGACAGTCCATCTGCATCTTTCGCACGAAAGATACCATAGCTGGAAACAATTCCTCGACCACGCATACTGGTCCGTGGAACTGACGTAATTTCCTCAATTTTGATTTTTTATTTTTGATATTTAATATGACTAAGCGTCTCTATCAATGGCTTTCGCTATTGCTTTTATCTGCGTCATTAATTGGGCGAGAACTTCAGGCGTTATCGATTGTGCGCCATCGCTCAAAGCGTGTTCAGGGTCAGGATGACATTCGATAAGCAAACCATCCGCGCCTGCTGCAACCGCCGCTCTGCACATCGCCGGGATCAAATGCGAATGCCCCGTGCCGTGCGATGGATCAACAACCACCGGCAAATGAGTTTTCGATTTCAATTCAGGAACAATCGCCAGTGCAAGCGTGTTGCGAACATATTCCTCGAAAGTACGAATTCCCCTTTCGCAAAGAATAACCTGCGTATTGCCGGCATTAATTATATATTCAGCGGCAAGTAGAAACTCATCAAGCTGCGCACTCATACCTCGTTTAAGCAGCACAGGTTTTTTTACTTTGCCAAGCGCCTCAAGCAGTGGATAATGCTGCATATTACGTGCACCAACTTGCAGGACATCCACATATTCAGCGACAATATCGATATGTTCAACAGCAACAACTTCAGTAACAACCGCAAGACCGGTTTCCTTTTTAGCCTTGGCAAGCAGCTTCAAACCTTCAATTCCAAGCCCCTGAAAAGCATACGGACTTGTTCGAGGTTTGAATGCCCCTGCACGCAGACCAATGCAGCCGGCAGCCGCGACTTTTTCTGCAGTATACATTAGCTGCTTTTCATTTTCGACAGAGCAAGGCCCTGCAACCACTCCAATTTTTGTTCCGCCGACCGGAAAACCATTCAAGCCGATTTTTATCTGCGTATTTTCTTTTTTTACTTCACGCGACGCAATTTTATACGGCGCAAGGATCGGCACTAAGCGTTCAACGCCGGCAGCAGTTTCAATGGCACCTTTATCAACGTTTCGCTTATCGCCCAAACAAGCAATTACCGTTCGGTTGGTTCCAACGATAACGTGTTCTTTTAAACCATAATCTTTAACAAGTTCGACTACATGGCGGACATCCTGTTCGGACGCGTCCTGCTTCATAATTACAATCATTTTTAATCTCCGAATGCCGCTTTAAAAGCCGCTGGTAAAAAGTCGATAATATCTGTTGCGATCATACTGATAATGCCTTTTTCTTTCGCGGCAAAATCACCGGCAAGCCCGTGAATATATACCCCTAATACCGCAGCATCGAAATTGTTTAAGCCCTGACCGCAAAAAGATGTGATAACTCCTGTAAGGCAATCTCCAGTGCCTGCCGTAGCCATACCGGGATTTCCCGTTGTATTTACGTAAAGTTTTTCCATATCAGCCACAACAGTTTGATGGCCTTTAAGAACAACTGTTGTATTTGTTTCCTTTGCGAATTCTTCCGCGATTTTTTGCCTGTCATCCGGCATTGCGTTTCGCAGCAATCCATTCCACAGCCTTTTCATTTCGCCCGGATGAGGAGTCATAATCATTTGAGTTTTATTTATTTTGTGCCAGCCTTTAAGCATCGCTAAATTATTCAAACCATCCGCATCAACTACAAGGCGGAGGTTTTCAATTCGCAGAAGATTTTCGAGAACACTTTTAACTCCTGCTGAAACTCCTATGCCCGGTCCGAATGCAACGCAATCATTTTCCGCGACGGCATCGAGTACTGCATCGATTGCTTTGGCCGAAATTTTCCCGTTTGAATCTTCGGCAAGCGGAATCGTCGTAAAACAAGGCTCGATAGCTGCAACGATCGGCAACACGCTTTTTGCTGTTGCGACCCGAACAAGACCGGAGCCGCTGCGAAGCGCGCTTTTGCCCGCAAGAGCCGCCGCACCGCCAAATCCGAGACTGCCCGCGATTATGCAGACTTTACCAAAATCGCCTTTGTGAGCGTTTATCGCCCTTGGTTTAAGTTTTGGGATAATTTTTATAATTTTCATAGTTAATCGTCGCAACCTGCTTTTGCTTCCAGCGACATATCCGCAAACATATTCGCTTTAAATTTCTGATATGCCAATGATGCAACCATAACAGCGTTATCAGTACAGTATTTTTTCGGAGCGACCAATAAAGTCCTGTTGGTACTGCTTGCCATTTCTTCAAGTTCCATTCGCAATAGCGTATTCGCGGCAACGCCTCCGCCGAGCAGGATTGTTTTCGCTTTAAATTTATCCGCTGCCATTTGCGTTTTGCGAACCAGCACATCTATAACAGCCGCTTGAAAAGACGCTGCAATGTCAGCGATTTCCTTTGGGCTCATTTGGGCAACTCTGCTCTCGCCCTTCATATCCTGCCCGCAGCAGTGATAAAGCACCGCAGTTTTCAAACCACTAAACGAAAAATCCAGCGAATCTTTGCCGAGCATTGTTCGTGGAAAATGAATCGCGTTTGGATTTCCATCTTTCGCGGCCTTTTCAATACTTGGCCCGCCGGGATAACTCAAATTCAAAATCGAAGCGACCTTATCAAAAGCCTCACCCGCGGCATCATCGATAGTCGAGCCGAGCAGATGAAGATCAAGAATATTTTCACATTGATACAAACTCGAATGCCCGCCCGAAACAACCAGCGCAACCGCCGGAAGCTGCAAATCCTGAACATCCATCATCGCCGACTGCAAATGCGCGTGAATATGATTAATCGCGATCAGCGGTTTACGCAAGGCCATCGCAAGCGTTTTAGCGGCCGTCAATCCCACAATCAGCGCAACGGTAAGCCCCGGCTGATTTGCGATCGCGACAGCATCAATTTCTTTTTTGTCAATGCCTGATTGCGCAAGTGCCTCTTCAACGATTGGATAGATTTTTTCAATATGAGCGCGCGAAGCAATTTCAGGCACAACACCGCCGTATTTCTGATGCAGCGCAATTTGTGAAGAAACAACACTTGAAAGAACCTGCGAACCGTTGCGTACAATCGCGGCCGCAGTCTCATCACAGCTTGTTTCTATGCCTAAAATATTTACGGAATCTTTCATTGGGGGCTAATGATAATCTAAGAATACCGATATGTCAATTTAGGAAAATTATTCCGGCGGCATTGTAAATTTGAATGCCTTTCGGCAGAAATCCGGGAAATGGTGCATAAGATATGCCTGTTCTTTGCTGATTATTTCCGAAGGAATCTCTTTAACAAACATACACACAAATATAAAATTGCCCGCATTATCTTCGAGTTTGCGTGAAATCTTGCCGTCAATTTTCAATGTTTGACCATCATTAAATTTTACAGTTGCGACGACAGCACTATCCATATCGAGATTTGCCTGCTTTGCTTCTTCGATAGGCATTTGAAACCGCAAAGCTCGAACAGAAATATCTATGACTTTTGCATTGGAATCCAGAATGGTTGGAAGTGCGGC
>MHYA01000140.1:11588-27191 GCA_001825675.1 Planctomycetes bacterium GWF2_42_9
TACCTTTGTTAAATCCAAACATAGGACCACCTATGTAAAACTTACGAAGTCTTTCTGGATTTGGCAAGTATGACAATCTGGCGAATTATGCTTTTCAAAATGCGTAAAGGTGTAAATCTCAACGGCACTAATTGTGCCTGTTCCAATACTATACGGCCGTCTTTGGGCTTTAAATCTCCGATAATATCGATTTTATTTTTGTCAAAACAGCCAAAATGCAGTTTTTTCGCTGTTTCTACCAGCGGCAATTTATCCGTATCGATACCTACCAAATCGCTGCATACTATTTCAGCCGCGATAGGATCAACCGACGCAGCAATCCAGCCTAAATGTTTTGGATTACCTCTTATCGGACCCGGCCCTTCCATCGCAGTAACGGCATCGATTATATTAATAACCGGATTCAACAACTTATAAATACCAATAAGCATTGTGCAGAACTCTTCAAATGTCGAACCTTTTTTATAATGCCAGACCGCCTTTGCTTTTCCGCTTACAGCGCCGAACATATTTTTCACAGCGATTGTCGCGACAAGCTGCTGGTGCGTTTTCAACTTAGGCAGGTTTATAATTTTATCCGCTTCTAATGCGTATTTGCTGATACCGACTCGCGTTCGGCAAAATTCCAATCTTCGCTTGACGGGCTCATCGAGTTGCCGAACCTTTACCCCCAGCTTTTCAAGCGGTTCCAGAATTTCCAGTGATTTCGCGCACGTACGCGCATCAGCCCACGCCGGCGAATCTGCGACAAAAGGTTTCGCACCAAAATCGACAAGCAATTTAGCCAATTCATATATTACGGCCGGATGCGTTTGAGTCGCCCATTCTTTTGGTTTTGGCGCGATTAGATTCGGTTTTATAAGGACATTATCGCTTTTGCTTATAAACGCAGACAAACCGCCGTGAAGGTCAAAATTCTTAATGAGTGCATTCCGCACATTTTGGCTTTCGTAGTCCGGGCATTTAATTATTGATACTTTTACTTGATTCATACATAATACTATATACAATCTAGGACAATTTTATGAAAGAATTACTTAAAAAATTAATCAAAGCAAAATCCACAACCGAAACAGGCGAGCTGGCCAGCGCAAAAATTCTCGCCGATTACTTTAAAAATGCCGGCCTAAAACCGCAAATCGATGTTTGGGATAAAAACAGGGCTAATGTTACCGTCCGTTTAAAATCCACTGGTGAAAAAGGCGGTCTGCTTTTTGTCGGCCATCTCGATGTTGTACCTGCTGAAAGCACAATGTTCCAGCCTCTCGAAAAAGCCGGAAAGATTTTCGGCAGAGGCTCCTGCGATATGAAAGGCGGCCTGGCCTGCACCGCAGCGGCTATCGTCGAAACGTTCAAATCAAATATTAAACTTAAAGGAGATATTATTTTCTCCGCGACCGCAGGCGAAGAAACCGACAGCTCCGGCATCGTCCGATTTATAAAAACATTCAAAGATAAAAATCTTTGCGGAATAATCGTACCCGAGCCGACCGATTTCGAGTTAGTATCGGCCCATCGCGGATTATTATGGCTGCAAATTACAACCAAAGGAAAATCCGCACACAGTTCTATGCCGCAATTAGGAATCAATGCAATCGACGCAATGAGAACTTTTCTCAACGAACTGCCAAAATTCAAAATCCCCGGCGTAAACAACCAACTTGGCAAAGCATCTCTTAGTGTAAATAAAATCATAGGCGGAACCGGCTCGAATATCGTACCTGATTTATGTTCAACTCAAATCGACATACGAACTATCCCCGGCCAGGATGTCAGAAAGATCGTCGCGGATTTAAACAAGATGATTGAAAAATTAGCGAAGAAAAATTCGAATTTTAATGCTGAACTGAACATCGTTCGTCAGGCAGGCTCGCTGCAAACAAATGATAAAAGCCCGTTTGTAATGGGTTTGAAAAATATTTTGAATATAGAATCAAAAGCCGTCGCTTTCACAACCGATGCGCCATATCTAACAAGGTTTAACAAACCAATTGTTATCTTTGGTCCAGGCAGTCCTGGATTGTGTCATAAACCGAATGAACATATAATCATCAAAGATATGGAAAATGGTGTCAAATATTATTCAAAGATATTTAAGCACTTTCTAAGCTAAATAAATCAATCCTGCCGAAAGCATTACTAGAATACTGTTCAACCCATTTCATTTTAACTCTTGTTGAAAATAGTTTTCAGTTAACCCCAACTTTTAACTATTCACTTAAATATGCGGCTCTGTCTGATACCAGTAAGCAACTGAAGATAGCTTATCTTCCAACGGCTGATATTTTCCGCCCTCTTTCCAACCCAATGCCTGAATTGTAACCTTCAATTCTTTTTCGAATCTGATCGGGTCGGTTATGTGCCAACGGTACATCCCAAATTTAACGCCCGCGATTTCGCCGTCAGCCAGACTTTTTCCTTCGGGATAGATTATCTGGTTCACACCCGCATAAGGCGTATTAAAAACCTTATATTCTTTTTTTGTTGGATCGTCAGCTCTTGGCCCTTCGAAATTATACGAACCGCAGAAATAATCCTCTGTGCCTGTTCCGCAGATTGTCGGGAAATCTTTATCGCCGTCAAAATAGAATTTGATTTCGCCCTCACCCCACCAGCCGTTTCTCTTGGTTTCCCAGGTCATATAAGTTCCGACATACTGGCCTTTTCCCTTTATGCCGTCAACGATGGTATAAACTTCTTTGAAAGGAACTGCATCGACTTTCCTGAATTGTGCGTGCAGATAAGCTGAGTCTTTGGAAACTTTGCCAAGAGCATAATCTATCTGATAATAAAGGCTCATTGTTTCAGAGTTTTTATTTGTCATAGTGATTTTCGCGCTCTTTCGAAACGGCATTGACCAGTAGCAATTAAATCCGCTTCCCGGATTTACACAAACCGCCAGCGATGAAAACGTCATATACTGCCCCAAACCTGTACCAAAAAATGCGCCTACTGGACATTCGATAGAAGGCTTTTCTTCGCCGTCCCAGTAAAACCGAATAATATTAAGACTGTTGTCTTTTGTTGGCGTCATCCATATATGTTGAATCGTGCCTGAGCCTTTAATATCTGCCAAAACAAACGTCTGATTCGGCTCGATCCTTACATAAGGATTTACTTTCCAGCCTGTTCCAAGTTCGCTTGATGCACCAGCCGCAGCCCCCTTTTCCTGCGGCATAGAACCGCCTTTGCCTTTTTCGCCTGTGAAGTTTTCTGGACTTATAGACCGGCTTTGGGCATCAGATAAAAATGAAAGATTGCTAAGGTTTGTATTCAATCCATCAAATTCGGCACCCATTGTCCCAGCTCCAAAAACAAACATTAAAATTGCAGCCAAACAGTTCACGCGGACTAAATCCATTTAGAATACTCCTAAAAAAATTTTAATATCTAATAATTTACTATGCTATTGTTTCGCCAAGCTGCGACATAATATCCTGCGCTTTGGCTACCCTGTTACCTGCGGCGCTTTGCCAGTTGACTTGTGAGTTGTTTTTTAACATATCCTCTATTTTTCTGCAAGCTAAAATTACTGTAGCGTGATTTTTATTGCCCATCAATTTGCCAATTTCCGGAAAAGACATATCAGTATACTTGCGGGCAAGATACATACTGAAAGAACGCGCGGTACTGACTGTTCTATCCTTCTTTGATGAATGAACATCAGCAGGTGTGATCCCGAAAAATGCTGTTACAGCCGATTCGATATCAGAAAGATGAACGATCGGGTCTGTGCGTGAAATATGCTCCGCAAGAACTTGCTTTGCTGTTTCAACTGTAATCTTCTCATTGCAAAGCGATGAATACGCAATAAGTTTAAGAATCGCACCTTCCAGTTCCCTGATATTAAGCCTGATATTCTCCGCGATATAAGCTGCGACCTTATCGTCAAGCTCTCTATTCATCGAGGCGGCTTTTTGTGCAATAATTTTGCACCGTGTTTTGAAATCCGGCGGTTCGATCTTGACAACCATTCCGGAAACGAAACGATTGACAAGACTTTCGCAAAGCTGGCCGATCATTTTCGGGTGGGCATCGGACGCCAGCACTACTTTTTTGCCCGCCATATTTATCGTATTAAACGTATGCAGGAATTCTTCCTGCGTTGAAGGCTTGCTGGCCAAGAAATGAATATCGTCTATTGCCAACAACTCCGTTTGCCGGTAGCGCCTCCTGAAAGCCTCCAGCTTCCTGGTCTTCAAGGCCAGCACAAACTGATTAGTAAAATCCTCCGCCGATACATAAAGCCAGTTGGCAGTAGGCCTGGTCCGGCTCAGCATATTGCATATCCCTTGCATCAGGTGAGTCTTGCCAAGTCCATATCCTCCGTGAATAAACAGCGGGTTAAAAGGACTTACGTCTTCAGATATCAAACTTACTGCTGCGTTATAGGCTAATTGATTGGAAGGCCCGACGACAAACGAATCCAATGTCATCTTCAACGGACGTTCTATAGTCTGCTGGTGGCTGATCCTGCTTCGTGTCGTTTTATTTTGAGCCTGCTGAACTAGCTGTGCCTGACTGTCGAGCTGTGTTCTTCGCTGATTACCGCACAATTCAGGCTCAATATTAAACGTTATCTTCTTGGCAGAACCGCTAACAGCTTCAACTGCCGCAGCAATTTCAGATAAAAAATGACTTTCAATCCAGCTTCCAACGAATGGGTTGGGAACACCAACCTTCAAATAATCGTCGGCAATCGTGAATCTGGTTGAATTCTTAAACCAGATGCGATGTTTTTGCTGACCTATCCTTTCAGCAAGAAACTGATTGATTGCACTTATCTCATCCGTGACTATGTTCTGCATTTTTTATTTTTTTCTTATTAAGTTTTGGAAAAATCAAACGAGTAAATTAAAAATGTAAGTAAAAATATAAAGCCCCCTATCACCTAAATCAATGCACTTCTTTTGAAAATCTTTTCCACTTTGCAGAGGGTATTTAACTACAAGGCCTTGCGCAAAATAATTTTTTATTTTGAACAGGTTATACACACTCTTAAATCAGATTTGTGGAAAAAATGTGGAAGAAATTTCGCGGAAAAACTTATTTTTCAGTACTGATAATCTTATTTTTTATCGAATCGACTTAAGAATTGCACAATATCCGCCATCGCAATCAAATTTATCAACATTCGGCACTTTCAGCGATTCTTTTTCAAGTACAAATTCCGAATTGACCTTCAAAAACTTCTGCACAACTCCCAAATTTTCATCTTTTAATATGCTGCACGTACTATAACAGATTTTACCGCCTTTAGTTATAAGCGTGCTTGCTAACTTCAAAAGCTCAAATTGTGTTTTTGTAATTTCGTCAATCTGTTTTTTATTTAATCTAAATCTTACTTCAGGTCTTTTCGCCAATACTCCCGTATTTGAACAAGGCACATCGAGCAGAATAGCGTCAGCTTGATTTTTGCTATCCGCTTCTTTCAAAAAATCTTCATAACTCAATATTTTTACAGATGTTATTCCAAGTCTTTGTACATTTTCATTTATTTTTTTTAAACGCGCAGAATCTTTGTCGGTCGCAATTATTACCCCTTTATCGCCCATCATTTCCGCTATTTGAGTTGTCTTTGTTCCCGGCGCTGCGCATATATCAAAAACCGTCCAGCCTGACAGCGGCTGCAAAATCGTTACAACAGAGCTTGCGGTTAAATCCTGAATTGTGAAAAGACCGGCTTTGAAACTTTCGAGCTCTGCGATGTTGCCGGTTTTATTCAGCTTTAATAAATTACTATTCTCAACTAATTCGCAGTCAACTTCCTGTGATTTTAAGATATTTACCAGCTCAACCGATTTTATTTTAATCAAATTTGGTCTTGCATAAATAGAAGGCCTTCGATTTGAACCAAAGCAAATGCTTTTCGTCTGTTGATATCCGAATTGGCCAATCAGCTCCTCAACAAACCATTTAGGCAGCGAAAACGCACCGCTTAAATATTCCGCTTTGTCCTTATTTACATCAGAAAGTATATCAATATTGAATTCGCAACCTGTTTTTTCTGTAATTGGCAGCGTTTTCCTTGAATCGCACTTTTCCAGCTCTGCTTCATTATTCTTTATTGCCCCCACAACTTTCCGCAGGATCGCGTTTGTAAACCCCGCGGATTTTTTCGATATTGACTTTTTGGAAAGCTCAACCGCCTCATTCACGATCGCGTATTGTGCCTGATTTGTGAAAACAAGTTCATAAACGGCAGTTCGCAAACAATTTAAAATCTTCGGCTGAATGTTTTTTATTGTTCTGCCGCTGCACAAAGCAATGAAATTGTCGATAAAAGTCAAATTTCGTATCACGCCCAGCGAAATTTCGACAACTGTGGAGCGATTATTGGTTTTGCGTGAAAATTCATCTATAAGTTTGCCTGCGTTTTGCAGTTTAGGATCAAATTTATTTAAAACAAGCCAAGCAGCCGTTCTCGGCGACATTTGAAATTCATTCATTACTTATTTTCCTGAGCTTGAGCAAAATAATCCCCCGCTCCACCTGCCCTGCCGTTTATAAACGATTTGAAGTCCATCAATTTTCCGCCATGAGGTTTAAGTTCTATGATTTTCAAACTTCCCTGTCCGCAACCTATGCTCAAATCAGGATTTATCAAGCCCGGCTGATGTTTTGCTGCTTCTTCAACAATCGCTGTCTTGGCAAACGTTACCGTAAATCTTTTCCCGCTTTTCGACGATACAAAATCCGCAGCAGCCCCCGGCCAAGGCCACAACCCCCTTATCTTATTATGGATCGCTCTCGCAGTTTGACTAAAATCGATGATACCATCCGCTTTTTTAAGTTTCGGCGCCGAAGTCGCCTTTAAATTATCCTGCTTATTGTAAACCGCCGTGCCTGCTTCGATTTTATCGATTGTTTCAATCAGCAGCGACGCAGCAAGACTGGCAAGTTCATCGTGCACAAAACCCGCAGTATCGTTTTCGCCAATTTTCAATGTAGCTTTTGCAAGCATTTCACCGGCATCCATTTTTTGAGCAAGCGTAATTATCGTTACGCCAGTTTCAGTATCGCCGTTGATAATTGCCCAATTTATAGGTGCAGCTCCGCGATATTTCGGAAGCAACGAACCATGAACATTTATTGCTCCTTTTGCAGGAATTGAAATGATCTCCGAAGATATTTTTTGCCCGAATGCGATAACAACCATCAAATCAGACTCCAGCTTTTTAATAAGCTCAACACCATCGGGACAATTTACATCTTCGATTGTTGTAAAAGGGATGTTATTTTGAATTGCCCATTGTTCCACATCATTTGCTCTAAGTTTTTTCCCTCTGCCGGCTTGTTTCTCTGGATGCGTAATGACGTGCACAAGTTGATGCTTCGATGCTTTCAGAGCATTCAAAGAATCAACGCCAAATTTTCCGCAGCCGCAATATACAATTTTCATTTTATCTTCCATCGCCACAAAGACACTAAGACACTAAGTTTTTTTTAATTAGTTGTCTTTGTGCCTTTGTGTCTTCGTGGCTACGTTTTATTCGTTTTCTTCTTCGTAATCTTCACGAAGCTGTTTGAGTTTTCTGCGAGCCGCGATTTTCGCTACCGTAGAAAATTTATCCGCGATAAGCATTCCATCAAGATGATCACATTCGTGCTGAAAAATTCTTGCCAGATGCCCTTCAGCCACTATAGAAATTTCTTCTCCGAACTCATCGAGTGCTTTTATTGAACATCTTGTGAAACGTTTGACATTTCCCCAAACACCCGGCAGCGACAAACAGCCTTCTTCTTTAGCTTCCAACGCCCCGGAAGTAACGAGAACAGGATTGATAAAAACTTTCGCGTTTTGTTTTGTGCCGTCCGGCGACGCAACGAAAATTCTCAAATTAACTCCTGCCTGCGGCCCTGCCAGCCCAACGCCTTTATGCTCAACCATTATATCTTTCATCTTTTCCGCAAGCGCACGAATATTATCGTCAATCTTTTCGATTGGTTCAGCTTTTTCCAAAAGCACCGGCGTTGGCCACCGCGTTATTTTGCATTTATCAACATTTACCATTAGCCGCTCCTATCAGCGTCGTCATCGAATTCATCGCCTTTGAAGGTATGACCAAGATAACTCTTGCGAACGAGTTCATTTTTCACAATCTCGGCCGGGCTTCCCTCGGCAATAACCTTTCCATGGTCGATGATATACGCCTTATCTGAAACCTCCAGAGTCCTTTCGACGTTATGGTCTGTAATTAAAATACTCACACCCGAAGCAACAAGCCTTTTAATTTCGCCCTGCAATTCCTCAACCGCGATCGGATCAACGCCGCTGAACGGCTCATCGAGCAGAATCAACGAAGGATTTGTTACCATCGCGCGTGCGATTTCCAGTTTCCTTCTTTCACCGCCCGAAAGGAATCTTGCGTGGCTGTTGGCGACTTCGTCAAGCGAAAATCTGTGAATAAGTTCTTCCGCTCTGCGTTTTCGTTCAGTAGCCGTCAACGTCATTGTCTCAAGGATCGCCAGCAGATTATCTCGAACGCTCAATCTTTGAAAAACGCTCGGCTCCTGTGAAAGATAACCCATTCCAAGCCGTGCGCGTTTGTACATAGGATGATTTGTAATATCCGTACCTTCAAAAACAACTTTCCCTTCGTTCGGTATAACCATACCCATAACCATTCGGAAGGTCGTAGTTTTACCGGCCCCGTTGCGTCCAAGCAAACCTATGATACTCCGCTGTTCAACAGATATAGAAACCTGATTAACAACGGTTCTGCCGGAATATTTCTTTATCAAACTATGCGTTTCAAGAAGAATCATTTCTGCTCCATTTACCCCCTAAACAAATTATAAGGGGTTGACTATTCGATTATTACAGGTTTTAATATAACGCTTTACAGCCTAATAGTCCAGTTGAAAGGTTTTTGTTTTTTAAAGGATGAAAAAAATGAAAAAAAGAATAGTTTTGTCAGTTCTATTGTCCACAATCTTGCTTGCATCACAATTTGCCTTTGGAGTTCAGCCTGCTGCCCCCGCCGAACCAAATCAGCCCCCAAAACCTGAATTACCAAAGGATGGTAATTTTGTTGTTGCGACTTGCGATGGCAAAAACCTAACTTTACGTGAAGTTGGATATTTTGTTCCAAATGCAGACTTTGATACCGTTAAAAATGTCGCTGATTACTGGATCAATACGCAGCTTCTATACCAAGAGGCCGTCAAAAAAGCGATTGATAAAGATGAAAAAACAAAACTCCTCGCTGATATCGCCTTCAAGAAAGCTATTGCAACCGCATATATCGAACAGGTGCAAAATGATGTGAAGGTAAGCGATAGCGAAGTGCAAAAATATTATGATGAGAATAAAGAAACCGATCCGCGATTGAAAGAGCCGACATATATCAGCTTTTCGCACATCACTGTCGATACACCTGAAAAAGCAAATGATATTATAGAGCAGATCAATAAAGGCGCCGAAATAAACGAGCTTGCGAAAACAGAATCAGTAGCTGCTGATGCGAAAAAAGGCGGCAAATCCGCTAAATTCAGAGAAGAATCTATCGCTCAGCGTTATGGCAAAGATTTTCTGGATGCGTTGAATAATGCCACCGAAGGGCAAATCATCGGACCAATTAAGAATAAAGAAGGTAAATACGAAGTCGCCCGGCACGAAGGCAAAAGAGCATCGTATATACTTCCATTCGACAACGTAAAAGACCAGATAAAATCAACCCTCGAAAATGAGAAAAAGAAAAACGCTGTCCAGGACTTGTTGAATAATTTGCAGGAAAAATCAAAAGACAAATGCAAAAAAGCAGACATCTTTACCGAATCCCAAAAAGCGGTTGATGGTGAGAAAAATTCTGTAAAATAATGGCATTTACCTGTTGACAGATTTTTTTTAACTGGTTAGCATAGAGCAGTGCAATTTAAAAGGTTGCTTTAACGACCCCGTATGGGATCATCCACAAGGCAGCCTTTTTTTATTTACCAATTTTTTCAGCCAGCTTTTGCAATACGCTCTTGCTTTGATCAAATTCATTTCGCTAAAACATTTGCCTAAACCATTTTCGCCAACGTTCATCGCATCGATCGTATCCAGCACGAATTGGTGTTTGCCAACGTTTAAATAAACCAAAAGAACCTTTTTGATAAGCTCATAGTTTGTCGGTTCAAGTTCAAGAGCATAATCGAGGAATTGTTGAGCATCTTCAATCTCACCACGAGCAGCCAAAACTTTGCCGAGGTTATAATAATTAAGAGCGTTCGTTGGTTCGAGTTCCGAAACGCGTAAAAAGCAATGTGTAGCAAAATCTGTCTGTTTGAGGCCATCAAACATAGTACCCATTGCCTGTAAAATTTCAGGCCTGCGTACATCCAGCTCAAGTTCCGCCGAAAGCAGTGAAAACGCTTTTTCTTTATCGTCGTTTTCATAAGCGATTTGTGCGAGCCTGAATCTCGGCCCGACCATATTCGAATCGTATCTCATTGCCTGCTGATAATAATCGACCGCTTCTTTTAATTTTTTCGCGTTTAATTCTATTTCACCAAGATAAAATAACGCCGATGCGCTTTGCGGAGATAACTCCAGTATTCTGCGGAATTTTTCGCCAGCCGATGCCGTATCGCCGCAGCTTAAAAGAAACAAACCAAAATCGAAGATCACATCTCTGTCGCCCGGATTTTTGCGAAGCTCAAGCAAAAAATATTCTTTTGCCTGTTCTTTTTTTCCGAGATTCCAGAACCCCTGCGCAATATGATAATTTATTTGCGGATGATTCGGCTCAATGGCCGCTGTTCTCTGCCAGCACCAAACCGCTTTTTTGTAATTGCCCTGAATGAAAAATGAATTTCCAATATTATAAAAACAAAGCGGACACGCATCATTTATCTGTTGAGCAAGATAAAACATCTGTTCCGCCATTTCATAATTGCCCATTTCGGTATATGTAATAATTCGATTGCAATAGCCCGGCTCGAATTGTGAATCAATTTTTTCGATTTGAATGAAAACATCCAGAGCCATATCGTATTGCCCCGTACGAGTGTAATCGACAGCAAGGCAATTTAGAATTTCGATATCGCCGCCGTTGAGTTCAAGCGCAGCTTTATATTCGCCGATTGCTTCCTCGAATCTTTCCATCGCGTCAAGCGTGAGAGCTTTATTGAAGTGCCATCTGTCATTTGCGGGATTGAGTTCGAGTGCCTCATTCATTGCAGTTAGGGCTTCATTCATTCTCCCATCTTCATACAGTTCATAAGCCTGCATTGCCTTTTGTTCTGCCTGATCCCACGAACTGTTATCTTCGTTTTGCTCGAAACCGCTGTCAAAAGTCATTTGTATATCCCTAAAAAATTACCAAATTCCCTGAAAAAGATTATCCGAGCTAAAATCGGCACAAATTAAATGCAGGTTAATTAAGTTATTTAGACTTTTTAAAAGCAAAAAAAGTCGCATTTGATTTTCACATAAAACACAGCCAAGAAACAACTTATATCAAATTTAAAATTTAAAATTGAAAATTTAAAATTACAATGAATCCTTTTTGTGGAAAAAAATACATTTAGGTCTTATAATGCAACGCTTTAGGCGATAGTTATAATGTAGGGTGGGCTTTAGCTCACACGGTTACGTTAGGAGTAAAAAATGATAAAACAAATACAAGGTCAGCTTGCTGCCGGAACAGCGAAATACGCTATAGTCGTCAGCCGCTTTAATGAGTTTATCACATCGAAGCTGCTCGGCGGCGCTATCGATTGCCTGCAAAGGCACGGTGCACAGGACGAACAAATCACCGTCGTTTGGGTTCCGGGCGCTATCGAAATTACCGCGGTCGCGAAAAAATTAGCTTCCGACGGCAAATTCAACGCTGTTATCTGCCTTGGTGCAGTAATCCGTGGCCAGACAAGTCATTATGATTATGTCTGTCAGCAGGTCAGCCGCGGCGTCGGCCAGATAAATTACGATACTGGCGTACCCGCTATTTTTGGCGTTCTTACCTGTGATACCATCGAACAGGCTATCGAACGCGCCGGAACGAAATCCGGCAACGCCGGTGCAAGCGCAGCGGCAAACGCGATGGAAATGGTTAGCGTGCTCTGTCAAATATAAATAATCCCACTGTCATTGCGGGGACCCCTTAGGGGGACGAAGCAAGCTCTGGTTTACAAATTGAGAGGTTCGCGAAAGTTTTTTATTACGGATTGGTATGGCTTCAACTGATAGAAGAACAAGGGCTAGAGAGCTTGCAATGCAGGCAATCTGCCAAATGGACGTACAGGGCATATCGGCCCTTGAAATGTTAGCGCGATTTTTTGCCGAAAACGACGACGACCCGGAAGTCCGCAGCCTTGCAGAGAAATGGTCTAAAGGCGTTTGGGGCAATATGGCCGAATGCGATGCGTTGATTTCCGCCGCAGCCGTTAAATGGGAGCTTTCCCGTTTGAATCAGGTTGATCGAAGTATTCTTCGGCTCGGTGCATACCAGTTAAAATATTGTCCCGATATTCCCGAAAAAGTCGTCATTAACGAAGCGATAGAAATGGCAAAAAAATACAGTGCCGAATCTTCACCTGCATTTGTCAATGGCGTTATGGATGCGATTTTCAAAAAAATAAAAATGGATGGTTTGGATAAATGCGAAAAATAGCAATGCTCAATCAGAAAGGCGGCGTTGGCAAAACTACTTCGGTAGTCAATATCGCCGCCGCACTGGCAAATAGCGGTTTAAAGGTCGCGGTCGCTGATTTCGACCCGCAGGCACACCTTACGATTCATTTAGGCGTCGAACCCGATGCCGTAGAATCAGGCGTATATGAAGTACTTACGTCTTCCGCTGATTTTGACCAGTCGCTTATTGAAGTAAGGCCGAATCTCTTTTTGCTCGGTGCAAATATCAATCTTGTCGGCGCAGAAAGCGAACTTGTCAGCGTTGTAGGCAGAGAAATTATTTTCCTTGAAGCCGTTCAAAAATCGCAGCACAATTTCGATTTCCTCATCATCGATTGCCCGCCTTCACTGGGTTTACTTACGTTAAACGCATTAGCTTGCGCAGATGAAGTCGTGATCCCCTTACAGCCGCATTTTTTGGCATTACAGGGTCTTGGCAAACTTTTGCAAACCGTAACATTGGTAAGCAAAAGAATAAATCCGAATCTGAAAGTCAGCGGCGTTTTACTTTGTATGTTCGACCCGCGTGTTTCGCTTTCCGAAGAAGTCAAAAACGATATCAGCAATTTCTTTGAAAACGCCCGCGGCACAGAATGCGCGTGGAATAAAGCAGAGGTTATTCCCGTAAACGTTCGCAGAAATATCAAACTCGCCGAAGCTCCAAGCTATGGCAAAACCGTTTTCGAGTATGAACCCGAATGTAACGGCTCGAAAGATTATCAGTTGATCGCTGATTTCCTGCGAAAAGGCCCGCAACCCAAACAGCCCCCTGCCGTCCAGCCCTATCAGCCTGCCGCGATACATCCGCAGACAATACCGATACGTCAAATTCCGCAAACACAAAACCAGCCGCAGCCAATACCAATCCAGCAGATTCCGCAATCTATACAACCACAATCCCAGCCTGCACAAATTCAGCAGTTTCAGCAGCCGCCGCAAACAACTGGTATCTAATAATGCGTACGCTTAGGTTTTATTGTCCCGAAATAAACCAAAACACAGTTTTGGCTGATTCTCAATTCCACCATTTGACAAAAGTCTTACGCCTACAAAATGGCGCCGCTGTCGAATTATTTGACGGCAAAGGTACACTCGCAAAAGCGATAATTAAAAAAATCGAAAAAAAAGAAGCAACCCTTCTCATTTTGGATACAAAGAAATTTTCTCCACCTGAAAAAAGCAGGATCATAATTGCACCGAGTATCGCCAAAGGTGAACGCTTTGATTTGCTCGTCGCAAAATGCACTGAATTAGGCGTAGATGCGATTTATCCCGTTCTTTATGATAGAACTATAAAACAGACTATTCAGCCCAAACGCCTCGATATGATCGCGATCGAATCCGCAAAGCAATGCCACAGATTATTCCTGCCGACAATCAGCGAACCATTGAAACTGCCGCAGGCAATCGAAAAGATCAAAATCGATCACCCGAACGCAAAATTCATCTTCGGCTCACTCACCCATGGCTCGATTTCAATTTTGAATTTCAACCCCGGCGAAAACGACTGCGTTGCGTTCATCGGCCCTGAAGGCGGCCTAACCGACGATGAAGAAAAAATATTGAATACTTCCAATGCTCAACCCGTAAGCCTTACAGATACTGTCTTGCGAATCGAAACCGCCGCTATCGCCGCCGTATCAATCCTGACTATACACAGAAATTTTCAACTCAAAGCTTAAAATATAATTAAATTGGAAGGTTTGCACTATGAATCGTAAATTTGAGTTTCTATCCCATAAAATTTAACACAATTCTAATTTGACATTTTAGAAATTAATTATTATCATTTAAGTAAGTAGGCAATAAGCCCTTCAATGGACGTAATTGATATTTAGGCTGCCGCAGGCTTGCGGCTTTCGTTTTACGCCGGCATTGAAGGCTAGCCGCTTTTTTTTTGCGCTAAAAACATTCACTTCCCCGTTTATAACTTCTAATTTTGATCCTTTCCACGATCCTACTATATTAGTGGGATTTTTAAATCTACAAATCTGGTATTATCCGCTATTATGTTAAACTACACAGAAGACGAAGTATAGGTAATGCAACACTTGGATGAACATCTAGCTTGAAGCAAAAGCATTACCAATGTTTTGGTATTCCGTTAAGCCCCTGTCAGGCTGAACTTGTTAATGCTTTTCAAACCAGGAAACGTTTTTAATTATTTTTGAAGGGGTAAAACAATGGCGAACACAGAGACAGCAGAACACTCAAAAGTTCTGCAGGATAAGGAAGGTAAATATTTAACCTTCGCACTGGGGAGTGAAGAATTTGGGCTGGAAATCCTGAAAGTCCGTGAAATAATCGGATATATGGAGATTACAGCGGTCCCTCAAACACCCTCTTATGTTAAAGGTGTGATCAATTTACGCGGTCAGGTTATACCAGTAGTTGATTTACGAGCAAAATTCGGTATGGAAACCGCCAAAGTAACCGAAGAAACATGTATTATCGTAGTTGAGATACATCAAGACGGCAGAAAGTTCAGCACAGGTATAGTAGTTGATCACGTCCAGGAAGTTCTCGATATCGACGGCGAAAACATCGAAGAAGCCCCACAGTTCGGCGCTTCGGTTAATACCGATTTCATACTTGGAATCGGCAAAGTCGGCGATTCTGTGAAATTACTGCTCGACATAGATAAAGTACTTGGTAATTGCGATATGGCATCTCTTTCGTAAATGTAAACAAAAATAAAAAGCAAAAAGTATTTAAGGAGAAAATCAATGTTTAAGAATATGAAACTCTCAGCAAAAATAAGCCTTGGATTTGGATCACTGATCTTGATCGTGATACTTCTGGGCGGTTTGGCAATATGGAACATGACAAATGTTAAGAAAATAACCACAGCACTTGCAAATGAAAACGTACCAGCAGCAAGCATTGCGTCAAATATGGAAAGAATGGCATTGAATACAATGTACCAGGCAAGAGGTTATGCTTTTACAGATGGAAAGACATTCCTGGACAACACACGTTTAAAT
>MHYA01000140.1:27228-32680 GCA_001825675.1 Planctomycetes bacterium GWF2_42_9
TAACTTGGCGGTTTTAAAAGAAAATGCTTCTAAAGCAGAGGCAATGACGAATGATTATGAAAAACTTTTTAATCAGACAGTCGAAAAAACAGAAGCGATAGCTTCAAACAGAAACGCATGCGATGATGCAGCAGCAGATTTAGTTAAATCGGTAAATGATTATCTTAAGTCTCAAACCCTTGCACAGGCTGAAGAATTTGCCGATACAAACAAGACATCAGATAAATTGAGCGAAAGAGCCCAAAAACTTACAATCATGAATGATGTAGTTGATTTAGGGAACGCAGTTCGTATAGCTAACTGGAAAGCACAGGTATTCCGCGATACAGCTATCCTCAAAGATGCAGTGAAAAATTTTGCGGCTATAAACGGCAAACTTGAAGAATTAAGAAAGATGACAAAAGTTGAAACTGATTTGAAAGCAATCGAATTATGCAGCTCAAGTGCTGAAAAATATAGAAAGAATATGGAAGGCTTGATAGCTAACTGGGATGCAAGAGAAGCGATCGGCAAAGAGCGAGGCTCATTCGCTCAAGGTCTTTTGGACGCTGCAAAAGGAACAGCAGAATTCAATATGAACAAATCTGTTGATTCTTCAAATAATGCAGCTAAATCACTTGCAACATCAACAACCACAATGATGGTTGGAATGTGCGTAGCTATATTCGTCGGCATAGTACTGGCAATTTTCATTACAAAGAGCATAACTGGCCCAATAGGCAGAATAATAGCCGGTTTGACAGAAGGTTCTGAACAGGTTGCTTCGGCGTCTGGCCAGGTATCGAGCGCATCGCAGTCTCTTGCTGAAGGTGCTACAGAACAAGCTGCTGGTCTGGAAGAGACATCTTCAAGTCTTGAAGAAATGTCTTCTATGACAAAACAAAATGCTGACAACGCTCAACAGGCTAATACGCTTGCAACTGAAGCAAAGAAATCAGCTAATGACGGCGCTGAAGCGATGAACAGAATGAGCACAGCTATCAGAGATATACAGAAATCTTCTGATGAAACAGCAAAGATCATTAAAGTTATCGATGAGATAGCTTTCCAGACAAACCTTCTTGCATTGAACGCAGCCGTTGAAGCAGCACGTGCGGGTGAAGCAGGCAAGGGTTTTGCAGTTGTCGCTGAAGAAGTTCGCAATCTCGCTATGAGATCAGCGGAAGCTGCAAAGAACACAGCTAATATGATCGAAGAATCAGTTAAGAATTCAAAGAACGGCGTTGACATCGCAACAGAAGTCGGCAAGGTTCTTGAAGAAATAGTACAGAGCATCGGCAAGACAACAGATCTTGTTGGTGAGATAGCTGCTGCTTCATCTGAACAGGCACAGGGTATTGATCAAGTCAATACAGCGGTTGCCCAGATGGATAAAGTAACACAGCAGAATGCTGCCAATGCTGAAGAATCAGCAAGTGCTTCTGAAGAGTTAAGCGCACAGGCTGAACAGATGAACCAGATAGTACAGGAATTGGTTGATCTTGTTGGCGGAAGCGGTGCGAAAACGATTACAAGAAAACACGATCCTGTAGTTGTTAATCATAAATTAACGCAGCAAATACATGAATCCAATGTGAAAGTTCACAGTCATAAACTGACAAGGACGGATCATGCACTGCACAACTTAGCTGATACAGGTAAAAAGAAGATAACTTCATCAGCAAAGGCTGCTGCCGCAAAGACAATTCCTCTGGAAGATCATGCAAAGAATGATGACTTTAAGGAATTTAACAGCTAGTAGACAATAAAAATATAAGCGGGATAAGAAAATTTTCAGCTTATCCCGCTTTTTTTTAAGATGAGACAGAATTTTAATACCCCATCAATACTGATAAAATATTTATTATCAGACCATATAATTCCCCACCTTTTTGTATAAATTCCCGTACTTTCCTACATTATTTAAATTAGATAATCAGCCGAAATAGTAACATAAGACTAACTAGGTAAATTAGGAAAACACAGAACTTAGATTTATTATGGGAATGATCACTTACAAGTATCCGATAGCTCAAACTGAAATCGTTTTTAATTTGTGTAGCCCTGTCAGCTAACCCAAACAGCTTTGAGTTATTAAAAATAATGCTGGAGTGTATTCAGCGTTTTTAAACAGTTTTGTTTTTTAAGGGGAATATTATGTCAAATGCAGCAGCTCAACCAGAGCAGGCGCACAAAGCTCTGCAGGATAAAGAAGGTAAATATTTAACCTTCGCGCTGGGCAGTGAAGAATACGGCCTGGAAATCCTGAAAGTCCGTGAAATAATCGGATATATGGAGATAACTGCGGTCCCACAAACGCCTTCTTATGTTAAAGGTGTGATCAATTTACGCGGTCAGGTTATACCCGTAGTTGATTTACGAGCAAAATTCGGTATGGAAACTGCTCAAGTAACCGAAGAAACGTGTATTATAGTAGTTGAAATACACCAGGACGGCAGAAAGTTCAGCACTGGAATAGTAGTTGATCATGTCCAGGAAGTCCTCGATATCGACGGCGAAAACATCGAAGAAGCCCCACAGTTCGGCGCTTCGGTTAATACCGATTTCATACTTGGGATCGGCAAAGTCGGCGATTCGGTCAAAATCCTGCTCGACATAGATAAAGTGCTGGGCAACGGCGACGGTCTCGAAGGTTTCGGACAAGCATAACCGCAAAATGCAAAAAGTGTTCTGTAAGAAGTATCCAAAGTTAAAGTATCCGCAAAAAGTATTTAAGGAGACTGAAAATGTTTAAGAATATGAAGTTAAAAACAAAATTAATATGTGGGTTTTTAGTTGTTGCGGCCATCGCAGCGTTTATCGGATTAATAGGCTTTTCAGGGGTAAAGACAATGAAGGAACACAGCAATAAACTTGGCGCCATAAATCTGCCATCTGTCAGCAACCTTCTGATTATTAGTAACGGCCTTGAAAAGATTAAAACCGCACAAACAGCAATGCTCGACCCGCATCTTGAAACAAGCGACCGTAAAAAGGCCCTTGAGCATATAGAAAATGCACGTACACAGTATCGCAAAGCATGTGAGAATTTCGAATTATTGACCAAAAACAAAGAAGTAGCCGATCTGTGGAAAGAATTTACGACAAGATTGGATGAATGGAGAACCGAAAACAACAAATTTAACGACATGTCGGTTCAATTGGAAAAAACAAATATATTCAATCCTGAAGGATTGGGTGAACTGCTGGAAAAAGCTGAAAGCGGACATTATAAACTACTGAACAATGTTGTACATTTGTTAAATGACAAAACAGATTTTGATGGCGGAGATGATCATACAGAATGTTATTTTGGAAAATGGGCCACGACATTTAATACCGATAATACAGAATTGCTCACGGCATTTAAACAAATGTCCGAACCTCACAGAAAATTCCATGAGTTTGTACATAAAATCAAAGAAACAACGAAGAGTGGAAATACCGAAAGCGCAATAGGATTTTATAAAGAAATGACACCACTGCTTTACGAATTATCAATTGGTTTTACGGCGATGCACAAGGAAATTGATAAATCGAAAGATTTATACAACTCAATGTACACACAAGCAACTGGACCCTGCCTGAACAAACAGACCGCAGCAATTGGAGTAATTGAGCAATTAACAAAATTAAATACAGATGAAGCTGAAACTGCAACAAAAGAAGCAACAACAGCAGCTATGAATACACAAATAACAATGGTAACGTCATCGATTATTGGCGTAATAGTAGCGATATCACTGGGTATCTTGCTTTCATTATCAATTGTTCGCCCAATTACTAGAATAATCGCAGGTTTGACGGAAGGCGCAGAGCAGGTTGCATCAGCTAGCGGTCAGGTATCGAGTGCATCGCAGTCTCTTGCAGAAGGTGCTACAGAACAAGCCGCAGGTCTGGAAGAGACCTCTTCAAGTCTTGAAGAAATGTCTTCTATGACTAAGCAGAATGCTGATAATGCTCAACAGGCTAATACGCTTGCAACTGAAACACGCAAAGCTGCAAATAACGGCGCTGAAGCGATGAGCAGAATGAGCACAGCTATCAGAGATATACAGAAATCATCTGATGAAACAGCAAAGATCATCAAAGTTATCGATGAGATAGCTTTCCAGACAAACCTTCTTGCATTGAACGCCGCTGTTGAAGCAGCACGTGCGGGCGAAGCAGGCAAGGGATTTGCAGTTGTAGCTGAAGAAGTTAGAAATCTCGCTATGAGATCAGCAGAAGCTGCAAAGAACACAGCTAATATGATCGAAGAATCAGTTAAGAATTCAAAGAACGGTGTTGACATCGCAACAGAAGTCGGAAAAGTTCTGGAAGAAATAGTTCAAAGCATCGGCAAGACAACAGATCTTGTTGGTGAGATAGCTGCTGCTTCATCTGAACAGGCACAGGGTATTGATCAGGTCAATACAGCAGTTGCCCAGATGGATAAAGTAACTCAGCAGAATGCAGCAAATGCTGAAGAATCAGCAAGTGCTTCTGAAGAGTTAAGCGCACAGGCTGAACAGATGAACCAGATAGTACAGGAATTGGTTGATCTTGTGGGCGGAAGCAGCGCCAAAACAATCGGACAACCTCGTACAACAGCTTTACATAAAGCACCGAAAAATGAAGTAAAGCGTTTGTCAACATTTGATCATGCGATTCATCATCACATCGCAGGCAGTACAAAAAAAGCTGAAAAGAAAGTAACATCATCAGCTAAAGCCGCTGCCGCAAAGGCAATTCCTCTGGAAGACAGTAACATTGATGATTTCAAAGATTTCAACGCTTAATGTAAATTGAGTGCAAAGTTTAAAGCGGGACAGGTAAAACTGCCCCGCTTTTTTTTAGGGGCAAAGAATGAAAGATTAGATTGCTTCGTCGTTTCGGCGATTACTTAAGTGTTAAAACGATATCCTTCTCTGCGTCCCTGATGGGACTTCGTTCAGGATGACAATGAAGCATTATTCATTGGAGAGGGATTTTAGATAGGCATTCCAGGATTTATCCATTTCTTTAATTGGGCCGAAAGCGGAAATAAATTCGGTATGCAAGGCAGCACGGCTTCGCCAGCCTGTACGGACATCATATAAATCAGCCATATAATTTTTAAAGCTATCCGTGTGTTCTTCAGATAAAAATTTGAAAAAGACGCAGGCTTGAGCGTAAATATCTTTTCGTTGCGCGGAATCTTCCGGCATACGAGTAAGCAAAATAAATTCATTCAACGGTATCAATCTATTTTCACGGTACATCGTGAGCAATCTTTTTTGCCGAATATGTTCATCGTCTGCGGGTATGCAATTTTCGAAATTAGAGGCCAAACCTTCAGAGACCCAAATCGGATACATAACCTTTTGCTTTTGCAGACCTGTATTGAACGCGAGCTGATGAGCGGCTTCATGCATTATACGGGTAAGTTCGCCAGTACCTTCAAGAGACGGCATAATGTAAACGCCGGCAAACGCGGGCTGGTCGGGTGTTT
>MHYA01000141.1:0-10168 GCA_001825675.1 Planctomycetes bacterium GWF2_42_9
GATCTGATAACCTTCGAGTGCGTTTTCTGTTCTTGTCGCAGGTATGGGTGCATCGGCTGCGTAGCTGACTAATTTGCCTTTAAGCTCCGCGATAATATGCTGCGCAAGTCTAGCTCCTATACCGGGCATGGCGGTCAACATTTTTTGGTCTCCGCTTTCAACAGCCGCTGCAATAGTCGATATCGGCATCGCCAAAGATTTTAAACCTTTTCGAATACCGATACCTTTTACGCTTGTATATCGTTTGAAAAATTCTTTTTCGCCAGGTGTCAAAAATCCGACCATCTGTGGAACTAAATTTCCGCCGCCGGGTGAACCTTCGTAATATTCCATTGTTGAAAGGACTATCGGCTGGCCGATCTTGCCGCCGAGTAAACTTGCCAAATATCCCGGCAGAAGAACTTCGTAGCAAATCTGTCCGACCTGCACGAGTGCTTTATCGCTTTCAAGGTGAACTAATTTTCCGTCAATTTGTGCTATCATCCGTAAATCTCAAATTAGATTATAATCTATTAAATTGTGTTCGCACAGCAAAGTGCCGCCGCGATTGCATCCGCTACGTCCGCCGGTTCGGGCAGTTTAGCAAGCCCGAGCAGGCTTTTTATGCTGCTTTGCATTTGCGATTTCGACGCTCTGCCGTTTCCGGTGAGCGATTTTTTTATTCTCGTGGCCGCGAAACTCCGCACATTCGTGCCATTCCTGCAAGCCGCTTCGAGTATAACACCTCGCGCGTGCCCCATCAAGATTGCGGTTTTCGGATGGGCATAATGCGAATATAATTCTTCGACCGACATATACGCCGGCTGAAACTTCGCCAGCAGCGAATTTATATCCTGCCCGATTTGAACGAGCCTTTTTTCGATAACCAGTTTCGTATTGGTTCGGCAAATACCCGCTTCGAGCAGCTTCATATTCTGCCTGTCGATATCGATTACCGCATATCCGCAAATATGCAAACCCGGGTCAATGCCTAAAATAATCATTAATTATCCCCGGCTTTTTTCAGTTTGTAACCGCCGCCGGGAACATCCGCTACTGTCCAACCCAAAGCGGTAAGCTCTGCGCGAACGGCATCGGCAGCTTTCCAGTCTTTCGCGGCTTTTGCGGCTTTGCGTTTTTCAGCAAGCTCAACGATATTGGCAGGAATTTCGGTTTCGCTTTCTGCTTCGAGAATACCAAGCACCGAATCAATTTTATTGATCGTATCGAGCAGGGCAGCAGCTTCGGCAGAATTCGCATCTTGTGCTTTGTTCGCTTCACGGAGAAAATCGAAAACAACCGCCAATGCTTTTGAAATATTCAAATCATCGGATAACGCTTCATCAAAATCTTTAAGGCATTTATCACATAGCTCTTTTACCTGCTGACCAATTTCGCCTGCTTTTGCGTTTTTCTTTAATTCAGCAAGTCTGTTCGCGCATTGCTGGATTTTATCGATCGCTTGCTCGGCGGCTTTTAAACCTTCAAAAGTAAAATTATAATTTTGCCTGTAATGCGAAGAGATAAGCGAATATCTGATCGCGTTCTTTTTGAATCCTTTTTCGACAAGCTCCTGAATTGTGTAGAGATTGCCTTTGGATTTTGACATTTTTTCGCCATCGAACATCAGGAATCTTGTATGCAGCCAGTAATGCACGAATTTTTTGCCGCTTGCGCCTTCCGATTGTGCAATTTCGCATTCGTGATGCGGGAAAATATTATCTTCGCCGCCGGTGTGAATGTCGAATTCGTCGCCGAGGTATTTCGAGCTCATCGCGGAGCATTCGATATGCCAGCCGGGGAAACCGTTGCCCCACGGACTAGGCCATTGCTGCAAGTGTTTCGGGTCGTGTTTCCACAACGCGAAATCCTGTGCGTTTTTCTTTTCCTGATTTATCTCAATTCTCGCGCCCGCGTTCACATCTTCCAAAGTATTGCCGGAAAGTAGGCCGTAGTTGGCAAATTTTGTAACGTCATAATAAACGTTATGGCCAACAACATAAGCATAGCCTTTGTCGATCAGCGTTTGAACCATAGCGATCATTTCGTTGATATGTTCCGTTGCTTTCGGATAATTATCAGGCGATTTGATATTCAGCATTCTGCTGGCCTGCACGAATGAATCGGTATAGAACTGTGCGATCTCAAGCGGATTTTTTTTCTGTTTTTTTGCAGCTTCTTCAAGTTTATCTGCGCCTTCGTCGGCATCGTCGACCAAATGCCCGACATCGGTGATGTTCATTATGTGCGTTACTTTTAAACCTTTGAATTCAAGGAAACGCTTGAGTAAATCCGCAACAAGGAAACTTCTAAAATTGCCGATATGCGGATGCGAATAAACCGTTGGCCCGCAGCTATACATTCCGACCTTGCCGGGCTGCATTGGAATAAATTCTTCAGTTTTATGCGTTAATGTATTATATAGCTTCATATTTTACCTATACCCTATACCCTGTCCCCTATACCCTACAATGTTCTCTTCAGTCTTCTTCTAAGCAATACATTTGCAATCGCTGAAATTGCCAGACCTGTACCGATTTCGCCAAGGCCTTCGTTTGTTTTCGCTTTGACATTGACATTAATAAAATCAGTGTCCATCAAATCAGCGATGCATCTTTTCATTTGCATTTTAAATGGGCCAAGTTTCGGCTCTTCAGCGTTTACAATAATATCGATATTCACAACTTCCCAATTTTTCGAGGCGACGTAATCGCGAACTTTCAAAGTCAGTTCTTTGCTGTCGATATTTTTAAATTGCGGATCGCTATCGGGAAAGAGCAATCCAATATCGCCCAGTCCTGCTGCGCCGATAACCGCATCCATCAGCGCGTGCAGTACGACATCGCCGTCGGAGTGCGCGAGCAAGCCTTTATCATAAGGAACCGCTATTCCGCCGAGTTTCAGTTGTCTGCCTTCGACAAGTCTGTGAATGTCGGTGCCTATTCCGGTTCTATATTCATAATTTAAATCGCTTATCATAAATTACAGTGAACCCTTTGTGCTTGGTATATCTTTGCCGATGATTTTAACAGCCTGACCGAGCGATTGGCCGAGTGCTTTAAAAATCGCTTCCGCTATATGATGGCTGTTTGTGCCGTGCGGAACGGTTATATGCAAATTGAATTTTCCGTGATTGGCGAAACTTCGCAGCAATTCTTCAACGCATTCGACGTCAAAGTCGCCGATTTTTTCAGTTCTGTATTGAACGTTATAAACGCAGAAAGGCCTGCCGGATAAATCCAACGCGATGTTCGCGAGTGCGTCTTCCATCGGCACAGCGGAATTGCCGTAGCGTGCGATTCCTTTTTTATCGCCGAGCGCCTCGACAATCGCTTCGCCAAGACATATCGCGACATCTTCAACCGTGTGATGCTGATCGACTTCAAGGTCTCCTTTTGCGTTGAGAACCATATCGATTTTACTATGCTTGCTCAAATGCGAAAGCATATGATCGAGAAAGCCGATGCCGGTGTTCAGGTCGTATTTACCTTCGCCGTCGAGATTGATTTGAAGATTGATATCCGTTTCTTTTGTCTTACGCGAAATTTTCGCTTTCCTGTCAGCCATTATTCGTTCCTTGAAAGAATTTCCTCTAACGCCTTTATTAATTTTTCATTTTCTTCAGCCGTTCCGACTGTAATTCTCATTTTATCTTTAATATCAGGATACGCCCAATATCGCACATATATATTGCGTTCTTTGAGTTTTTCGTAAACATCGATCGCTCGCATTTTCACAGATTTTGCGAACACAAAATTCGTCTGACTTTGCGGCACTTCAAAACCGAGTTGCTTAAGTTTTTCGGTTAGCGATTTTCGTTCTTTTTTTATTTTCGCAACTGTTTCCTTGTGAAACTCCTGATCTTCAATCGCGGCAGTCGCGGCGGCAATCGCTATTGCATCGACATTATATGAATCTTTAACTTTCATCAGGCCTTTAATCAATGTCTTGCTTGCGATCCCAAAACCGAATCTCAAACCGGCCAGTGAATAGCCTTTACTCATCGAGCGGAGAATAATTACATTTTCTAAATTTTTTGCCAGTTCCAGGCAATCATTTTCAGCGAAATCAACATACGCCTCATCTATCAGAAGCACGCCTTTAATTTCCTGTGCCAACTGACGTATTTCCTGACAGCTTATCAACGTTCCGCTTGGCGCGTTTGGGTTGCATACGATCGTAAGAGCTGCGCCCGTTTTTGCCAGCTTTGGCGGAAGATTAAATTCACTATCGAAAGGAACTTCCAGAGCAGGGCAGTTTTGAATCTTTGCCAACTCTGGATAAAGCGAGTAAGTCGGAGTCGGATATGCAAGCGGGCGATTCTCATCGCAAATTGCCCTAATTGCCATATTAAGTAAGTCATCGCCGCCATTTGTGCAGATGATATTTTCCTGTTCAACCCCTAATACTTTTGCCGCGGCCAATCTGAACGTATCGCCCAGAGGTTGCGGATATTTTCTAATTTGCGGCGGAATTATGTTCCTGATTGCCTCAAATACTTTCGGACTCGGAGGATACGGATTTTCGTTGGTGTTAAGTTTTATAACATCAGAGCCTGTTGGCTGAAAGCCGGGCTCATAGCCGGTCATTTTTTCTATATTTTCACGGAAATAGTTCATAGACAGGGAATTATAAGTGAAAAGTGAAAAACTAAAAGTGAAAAATTGTAAGTGTTTAGTCATCGCCAGGAGGGCGATGTTTTTGTTACTTCTTACAACAATAGTCTATCAATCTTGCGATTTCACTGCGAAGTTCTTTGCGATGCACGATCATATCGACAAAGCCGTGTTCCAGCAGGAATTCAGCTCTCTGGAATCCCTTCGGCAGCTCGACTTTGATGGTTTCATAAATCGTTCTTGGGCCTGCAAAACCTATTAAAGCACCCGGTTCGGCTATGATAATATCGCCCAGCATTGCGTAACTTGCTGTTACGCCGCCAGTTGTGGGGTCTGTGAGCAACGAGATGAACAGGCCGTTGTTGTCGTCGAATTTGGCAAGAGCGGCACTGGTTTTAGCCATTTGAGCAAGCGAAACAACGCCTTCGTGCATTCTGGCGCCGCCAGTCGAGCTTACAACTACAAGAGGCAGCTTTTGTTCGATGGCTTTATCGATCGCGGCACAGAGTTTTTCGCCGACTACCGCACCCATCGAACCGCCCAGATAGTTAAAATCCATCGCGGCCAGCATAATCGGTCTGCCTTTTACAAATGCCTTGCCGACAAGCATAGCTTCCTTCCCGGCGGCCATTTTTTCAGATGCCTTCGCTCTTTCCTTATATGTTGTGCCCCTGAAAGTGAAATTTAAGGGGTCTGCGCTTACCATCTCTCTCAAAAACTCTTCAAATGAGCCTTCATCCACGAGGTATGCGATGCGTTCTTTAGCGCCAATCCTGAAATGATAATTGCACTCTGGGCAAACGTCCAGATTTTCCGTAACTGCTTTCTTGAAAAGCATTTTTGAACAGCCGGGGCACTTGATCCAAAGACCTGCCGGCATTTCTTTCCGCGGCTTTAAACTAAAGCCGTCCCATTGTGATTGCGGTTTTTTCGCCATTTTTTCCGTTAAGCTCATAGTTTTTAATTCGGGCAGATATTACCAGAAACAAATCCAAAAATCGAGAGCATTTTCTCTACCACCAATAAAAACGAATGAGTTCGGAAATTTTGATGTCGTTTTCGCGAACGGTCTTAAGTCGTTCGTTTATATCCACATCTAAATCGACTTTCCTTAACAAGTTTAAATTATTGTCATATTTTAACAATTTACTGCCTGCCAGAACTATAATTCCGCCATCTTCGTTGGTAACAATCTGATTACGAAGTTCCGATTCAGCCATCGCATACCGAATGGGGCAGTAATCAGCCAATCTGCCCAAAATCGTATTTTCGTTCACGCATAAGGGCGGAACTATCGAATTTGAGTCCTGTGCGAAGACAAAATACGAAATAATGAGAGTTATCGAAACTGTAATAATAGGTGTAATTAAGTTTTTCATACAAATCCCCTTAAAATCAAAAGAGATTGTATTCATTATTTAAGCAAATTACTTATTAGAGAAATGCTAAATTTAGCTAATTCTTTTACTCGTAAATAAAGACCTGCGTGTCTGCCCAGGGCGAACACATAGGTTCGCCCCTACATTGTATCAAAAAAAACGAAACTAATTTTTCAAAAATCCACGTCCTATAATTTTATTTTTCGCAGTTTGGAACTGTTTTCTAATAAGGATGGCCTCTTCTGTCGATGTAAAACTATGTTCAAAAATACAAGGAATGTAAAATGATTATTGACAGAATAGCACGCACAGTGATGGAAAACTTTGAAGAAAGTGAAATTATATTAGCGATCGTTGACCGCGATGGCTGTTATGTTTCAAGCAAAATGGACGCTTTCGAGGAAGTTTTTGCCGATCCGCAGATGCTCGATGAGATTTGCAGAAAAATCGATGACGGCTGCGAACCGGCTACAGCGATTATGGGTAATTATATGGTTGCAGGCTCTTCTATCAATGATGTTGGCTATTCTATCCTTCTTGTTCCAAATTACGCACCGGACAAAGCGGCCGCCTATCACGATTTCGCCGAGATAGTGCTTAGTCAGATAGCGGTTATTGCCGAACGCACACTTCCCGATTCAGAAACTTCCAGATTTTCGTATAATTCAGAGTTGCTGGCGGGAATACCACTTAACTAATTCAATCTTCACTATTCAATTTTTAGTGTCTTTGTGGTTTTGTGGCTATTAATAGCCCGTGGCGGTTTTTCACTTTTCACTTTTAGTTTTTCACTTCATTTACCCTACCTATAAACTCTGGTTTTGTTTACAAAGAATAATTGCAATTACGGTCTTTTTTGCTAAAATCTCTAGTTTATTATTCATTGTAAGGCTTAATTGTGAAATTTCAGGTTTTCAAGAACGGAAAGATAGCAAAAGATTTTGTCCCTGTGGGCGTTACATTGTTCGGCGCAGACAGGATACCATTCCGCAGCACAAAATATATCACCTGTCAGGACGGCATCGTTGATTGTAAAACCAGAGGTTCTGAACCGGCCGGCTTGAGTCTGCTTTGGCCTGTTGAAGGCTTCGGAAATGTGATGCTTTATACGACAAGACTGCCTGAAAGACAGCAGGCTTATAATCTTAATGTTGAGATCGTTCGCGGCAAACTGATGGAAATCGCGACCAAACGCGAAGATTGGGCGATCTTCGACCAGACATCGGAACTGACAAGTAAAGCGGATGAACTGCAAAAATGTTTCATCGAAATGCTTGAAAATATGAACGACCCCGAAAAGGCTTCGTTGCTGGCAGATAAATGTCTTGCCAACGCGATGATTTATGCCGAGCAGCTTACTGCAAAATATGCGGGTGTGCTTTTCGAGGCAAGACTTCGCAACAAGGGGTTCGCACGCTCAAGTTTGGGATGTAAAATCGATCCGGATAAACTCAATGATAAGAATTATCTCAAAGGCGCGTTTGAACTTTTCGCGCACGTATCGGTTCCGATAAATTGGGGAAAGATCGAAAAGGAAAAAGGTCAGTATGATTTCACAGAGCTTGACCAGTGTATGAACTCGCTGGGCAGACGCAGACTGCTTCTTTGCGCAGGGCCGCTGCTGAATTTTTCACCCGACTATCTGCCCGCGTGGATGAAGGGCAAGCACGAATTCGAGACGATTCGCGAAGCAAGTTATGAATTTGTTTCAAAGATCGTAACGAGATACGCTAAATATGTTCATATCTGGAAAGTAATCAGCGGTCTTAACGCCGAAAATATTTTCAAGTTCAGCTTCGAGCGGATTCTTGAAATTACGCGAACTGCTTGTTTGGCAGCCAGAGAAGCGGACAATCGAAGCGTCAAGATGATCGATATTGTTTGCCCGTGGGGCGAATATTACGCTCACGATTCGGACACAATTCCGCCTTTGGTTTATATCGATATGGTAACGCAGGCGGGCATTAATTATGATGCGCTTGGCCTGCAAATGCTTTTCGGCAAAGATCAACCCTGTATGCACGTTCGCGATATGATGCAGATTTCGGCAATGCTTGATAGGTTTATGACTTTGCCCAAACAGATACATATTACATCGTTTGCCGCGCCGGATAATGACAAGGCCGACAAACAGGACGGTGCAAAAGCCGGCGTTTGGCGTAAACCGTGGGATGCGGATGTTCAAGCGAAATGGATTGAAGAGTTCTGCAAGGTCGCGTTCAGCAAGCCAATCGTAAGCACCGTAACATATTCGGCGCTTGCGGATAGCGATGAAAAATCGCTCGGCGGCGCAGGGCTTTTGAATGATAGTCTCGAACCGAAAAAGGCTTTTATGTCGCTGGCGAAACTGCAAAAACAAATTCTGCAAAAAAGCTGACAAAAAAAATGAACGGATTGAATTTGAAAAATAATAATCCGCAGTTGCATCTTGAACCGATTAAGACGGCGTTTTTCGCAGGCGTAATTTTGTGCGTTTGTTTTTCATTGCAAATGATCCCGAATTTAAAGCGGACAAGTTTTGCGCCGCTCGATAATAAATTAAATCCAAATACGGCAAGTGTGTACGAACTTTCACAACTGCCCGCGATAGGCCCGGCAAGAGCACAGGCCATTGTCGATTACAGGCAAAAGCAGATATTTGAAAACGCAAAAGACCTTGAGAACGTAAAAGGCATCGGCGAAAAGACAGCTAATAAATTAAAACCTTTATTAAAATTTGATAAATTGGAATAAATAAATGGCAGACTGGGAAATACATAAACCGCAAGGCGTATGTGCCGGCAGCGGAAAAACGATCGAACCTACCGAAGAATACATTGCTTCGCTTTTAGAGACAAACGAGGGTATGCAGCGGAAAGATTACAGCGTTGAATACTGGAACGCAAATAAGCCGCAGGTTTACTGCTATTGGAAGAGCATAATGCCAAAGCCGGATCAGAAAAAGAAATTATTCATCGACGACAATATGCTGATGTCGTTTTTTGAAAGACTGGCGACCGAAACAGATGAAGAAAAATTAAATTTCAGATTCGTGCTTGCGTTGATACTAATGCGGAAGAGACTGCTGAAATACGATTCATCGAAAAATGAAGACGGCAAAGAAATCTGGGTTTTAAAAGTTTCCGGCAAAGACCAGATACAACAGGTTTCGAATCCGCATCTGACGGAAGATAAAATTGAACAGTTGTCCGAACAGTTGGGACAAATTTTACAGGTTGAGTTTAGTGGATAACAACAAATATAAAATATCAAATATTAAATATAAAATATGTGGAATTCATCAAAGGTGGATGGTTTCATTGTTTTTTATATTTTATATTTTATATTTTATTTTCTTTATTACCGGTTGTGCGCCGGCGCAGAAGAAAAGTTGCCAGCCGATACTTAATGCAATCGAAGGGCAGCAAACATTATCTGATTATTACGCTAATGTAACGCCGTTTCGTGCAAATGGTGTTTGCAGTATAAATCTTGTGAGCGAGAACGGCAAAAGATTAAAGCAATCGTTTCCAATTCGGATGTGGTATCTAAGCAGCGACAAATTTTGTATGTTTGGCGATGTCATATTCAATCCGCAGGCTATTTGTTTTGCCGTAAGCGATGGCGTATATTGGATTTATGCCAAGCCCATAAATTTATACATAAGCGGTGTAATCGATTATAGCAGTTCAAACTATAATAATGTTTTTGCAAACCCCGGCCTGCTGGTTGATTTTGTGCGGCCTTTGAGTGCGGATTCGTTTGGGGGTGAGGTTGCTTTTTCAAATAATATTTTGACATCCGCCAAAGATGAAAGAACGAAAAAGATTTACATAGATAAATGTGAAAGAGTCGTTAGAAAAATAGAATATTTTAATTGCGACTTGCTGAATAAGAATTCAAAGTGCAGAAATAAAAAAGCTGTGGTTATTATCAATGCGGAAAAGTATGAGAAACTCAAAGACGGGCAATTCTCTTTACCGCATAAGTTGAAATATGAATATTACGATCAAAAAAACGGCAAGAGCCGAATGGAAATAAAACTTGATTCTGTAAAGTTATGGCAACCTGAAGAGCAGCAAATAAAAGCATTGTTTACACCACCTATGGAAAATGAATTTAAAAAGGAGTCAAAGTAATGAACAAAACACTAAAAGAAAAATTGTCGCAGGGATTATTCGTCGATGGCGCGATGGGTACGCAATTAATGGCCAA
>MHYA01000141.1:10215-34913 GCA_001825675.1 Planctomycetes bacterium GWF2_42_9
CACCGCGGATAATTTCCGACATTCATCTCGATTATTTCAAAGCGGGCAGTGAAGCCGTATATACGAATACGTTCGGCGCAAACGAGATTACTCTGGCCAGACATAATCTTGCTGAAAAAACAGAAGCGATTAACGCAGCGGGTGTGAAAGCAGCGAAAGAAGCTGCGAAAATCGCAGGCGGCGACAGATATATTATTGGCGATATCGGCCCTTGCGGCGATTTCCTGAAACCGCTTGGAACGCTCGAACCGGAAGTTCTCTGTGCCGCGTATGCAAATCAGGCTAAAGCACTTTATAACGCGGGAGTTGATGGCTTTGTAGTTGAAACTTTTATGGCAGCCGACGAAGCGACAGAAGCGGTCAAGGGCATAAAAGCTGTTTGCGATTTGCCTGTGTTCGTTTCATTCGCGTTCGATTCTGCCGGAAGTGATTTTAGAACGATGATGGGCGCAAGCGTTGAAATGGAAATTTCGATTTTTGCAGAGATGGGAGTCGATGCGATCGGTTTTAACTGCGGAACTTTAAAAATGGAACAATATCTTCAGTTGACGGAGAAATTTGTAAAACTTCTCAAAGGAAAAAATGTCGCGGTACTTGCAAAGCCCAACGGCGGTAAGCCCGAACTTGAAGACGGCAAAGCTGTATATACTCTCGAAGATAAAGAGTTTGGCCAGTGGATGGAAAAAATTCATAAGGCTGGGGCGGCAATTCTCGGCGGCTGCTGCGGAACTTCGCCAGCGCATATAAAAGCAATGACAAAAAAACTGAAAAGTTAAAGCTAAAAACACCTCAATGAAATTATTCACACATAAAGGTCTATTCATAACCGCTACCGATACCGGTGCGGGAAAAACTCTCATTAGCGGCGTGGTCGCGAAATTAATTTCGCAGCAGGGTAAAAAGGTCGGAGTTTTTAAACCGATTGCAACAGGATGCCGAACTGTAAAGGGCAAACTCATCAGCGAGGATGCGGAATTTTTAAAATACTGCTGCAATTCAGAGCTTGCATTGGATGTGATTACGCCAATTAGATATAAAATCCCCGCCGCGCCGTTGGCTTGTGAAAAAGCGGAAAAAAAGAAAGTCAATTTGTCCACGCTTTTTAATGCCTACGAACAAATTTGTAGAAACTCCGATTTTGTGGTTGTCGAAGGTATCGGAGGCGTTAAAGTGCCGATTACGAGCGATTTTGACGTTCTGGATTTGGCAAAAGCTTTGAAATTGCCGGTAATTATTGTCGCAAAAGCAAAACTTGGAACAATAAATCACACGCTTTTAACTATTGAAGCGGTTCGCCGTAAAGGACTTTTGCTTGCGGGGATAATTATTAACGGTTATGATGAAAAGACTGTAGATTTTGCGGAAAAAACGAACGCAGAGTTCATAAAAAAACTTGGCAAAACAAAAATTTTGGCAGTTGTACCGGACGACAAAAAAACAAATATGGCAAAAAATATAGTTGGCCGAAAAGTAACGGACGCTCTGCGAAAAATTAATTGGTTAAAAATAAAATGACAACAAAAGCAATAAAAATAAAAAGACCTGAAGTGCGGCGTTATCTTGTACCGATCAACACGGCCGCAAGTCAGCAGATGTTTACCGATTGTCTTGTGATAGGCTCCGGCATAGCGGGTTTGCGTGCGGCGATTGAAGCGGCGTCGAATGGCTGCGAAGTGATTCTTGTCTGCAAGAAAAGACTTCAGGACAGCAACACATGGCACGCACAAGGCGGAATCGCATCCGTACTTGCCAATGATGATAGTATCGCTTCGCACGTTAAAGATACATTAAAAACGGGATGCGGAATTTGTGATGCGGAAATTGTCGAGCAGGTTGTTGCTGATGGCCCCGGGCTTGTAAAAGAATTGTTGGACTGGGGCGCCGAATTTGACAAAACCGCGACAGGTTCAATTTCCGTTTCTTTTGAAGGCGGCCATAGCCACGCGCGTGTCGCCCATGCTTTGGGCGATAACACAGGCAGGGCACTTGCCGACGCATTGATCAAGAAAGCCAGACAGTTTGAAAACGTTACTGTTATAGAAAACTTTTTCGCGATAGATATTATTACAAATGATGCGGGAGTCTGCATCGGCGTTATAGGGCAAAATTCCAAAAGCTCAACCGAGATCATCTGGGCAAAAAGTGTAATACTTGCCACAGGCGGCGCAGGCAGGCTTTATCGTGAAACTACAAATCCCGATGTCGCCACAGGTGATGGTTTGGCAATGGCTGTACGGGCGGGCGCGATTCTGCGTGATATGGAATTTATGCAGTTCCATCCGACAACACTTTATATCGCAGGCGCATCGAGAGCACTGATCACCGAAACACTTCGCGGCGAAGGTGCTATTCTGCTTGATACTAATCACAAGCCTTTTATGGCTGAATATCATCCAAACGCCGAGCTTGCTCCGCGTGATGTTGTAAGCAGGGCGATACTCGACACAATGCTCAAAACAGGTTCAACGCACGTTTACCTCGATGTTCGGCATTTCAAAAAAGATTATTTTGCAAAAAGATTTCCGTTTATTAATGAACTGCTTGTAAGTTTCGATATAGATATAAGCAAAGATTTGATCCCTGTTAGGCCGAGCGCACATTATATGATTGGCGGAATAAAAACCGACCGTCAGGCGCGGACAAGTATCGCGAATCTTTTCGCGTGCGGCGAAGTCGCATCGACAGGTTTGCACGGCGCAAACAGACTCGGCAGCAATTCGCTGCTTGAAGGTCTTGTCTATGGCAGGATGGCAGGTACAAACGCGGCGGCGATTGCCAAAAAGGCCGCAAAAACAGCCGGCCCGCCCAAATTCAAATATGATATTCCAAAATCAGACCGCAGCAGACTCGACACCGAAGACGTTTTAAATTCGCTTCGTTCGCTGATGTGGAGGAACGCGGGCATTACACGTATGGCAAAACCGCTTGCGGAAACGCAGGAGATTATCACATTCTGGGAACGATATGTTCTCGATAAAATTTTCGATTCGCCCACAGGTTGGGAATGTCAGAATATGCTTACAGCTAGTTTGATGATCGCAAAGGCCGCTGAAACGCGAACCGAAAGCAGGGGCGTTCATTTCCGAAGCGATCATCCGCAAATAGACGACACGAATTTTAAAATTCATCTGGAATTTGAATAATGGAACAGAAAAAAATCGATATTGAACAGGTTCGACAGGTCGCGAAACTGGCCAGGCTTGATCTGAATGAAGAAGAGATCGCACAATTTTCAGGCCAGCTAAGTTCGATTCTCGGATACGTCGAAAAAATTAATCAGCTTGATACAAGCAAAGCCGAACCGCTGGCGCATTGTCTGCCGATAAATAACTGTTTGCGTGCCGATGAAATTAAACCATCGCTTGGTACTGACAAAACGTTATCAAACGCTCCCGACAGAGATGAGCATTTCTTTGTTATGCCGAAAATTCTTGATGAAAGTTAACGGTGAAACAATGATCAAAAACATTTTAAGGCTTGTTATTATACTATCAGTTTTAAATCTCGGAGCTTGTGCTATGGGAACCACAAAAGAGCATTTTGAAAAAGATATTAAAATTCACGCCGATTTGAAATATCTCCTTCATCTGCCCAAAGATTATAATTCAACCGGCAAACCTTTCCCGATGATTGTTTTTCTGCACGGCGCGGGCGAACGCGGAGACAATTTAGATCAAGTCAAAGCCTGGGGCATCGCGAATATTGTCGAGCACGACAGCAATTTTCCATTTATCGTAGTTTCGCCGCAATGTCCCGCGGATTTATGGTGGCTGCTCAAAATCCAGGAGCTTAAGGGGTTCATCGATGAGATGAAAACGAAATATAATGTTGATAAATCGCGCGTTTATCTCACCGGCTTGAGTATGGGCGGTTTTGCGACGTGGGCACTTGCCGCACAATATCCGAACGATTTTGCCGCGATCGCTCCCGTTTGCGGCGGCGGGGAAGTTCGCCTCGCAATGCACGGCGCGCATACACGATGCCGGTATGGGCGTTTCACGGCGCGAAAGATTCGGTCATCCCGATTCAGCGTTCGCAGGAAATGGTTGACGAAATTAAACTTAAAGGCGGTGATGTTCAATTTACAATTTATCCCGACCTTGACCATAATTGCTGGGATGCCGCTTATAGCAATAAAGAATTATATACCTGGTTTTTAAGTCATACGAATAATTCAGCGAAATAATAAAAATGAACGAAGAAATACTAAAATTAAATTGCAATCAATTACGCGAAAAAATTCGCAAAGGCGAAATCAAAAGCGTTGAAGCTGTACAAACTGTTTTCACGCAAATAGAACGCTGCGAAGCAAAAATCGGCGCGTTTTTGAGCACCTTCAAAGACGAATCATTGAAAAAAGCTGCCGAGGTCGATGCGAAAATCGCCAATGGCGAAAATGTCGGCGCTCTTGCCGGCGTGCCAGTCGCGGTTAAAGATAATATGTGCACGACATTCGGCGCTACGACCTGCGGCTCGAAAATACTTGAGAATTTCCATTCGCCTTATAACGCGACTGTAATTGAAAAACTTCTCGCAGCCGATGCTGTGATTGTCGGCAAAACAAACCTCGATGAATTCGCGATGGGTTCAAGCACCGAAAATTCAGGATTGAAGAAAACCCTCAATCCGTGGGATTTATCGCGTGTGCCGGGCGGAAGCAGCGGCGGTTCAGCGGCGGCTGTTGCGGGGCAAATGTGTTTTGCTTCCCTGGGCTCTGATACCGGCGGCTCGATTCGTCAGCCCGCGAGTTTCTGCGGCCTTGTCGGTTTAAAACCCACCTACGGCAGAGTCTCGCGTTATGGCTTAGTCGCGTACGGTTCAAGTCTCGACCAAATTGGCCCATTTGCGAAAAATGCAGCGGATTGCGCATTGATGCTGAACGTAATTGCAGGCCACGACGAAAAAGACAGTACCAGCGTTGACGAAAAAACAGCCGCATTGAACGATTATCTTGTAAACATCGAAAAACACATCGAAGGTTTAAAAATTGCTGTTGTGCCGCAGTTGTTTGAAGGCGCGGATAGCGAAGTTGTAGCTGCGGTTAAGAATGCGATTGAAATTTATAAAAAATTAGGTGCGCAGATCGTTGAAATACAAATGCCGTACTTTGAATATTCGATCGCGGCGTATTATTTGATCGCGACCGCCGAAGCGTCGAGCAATTTGGCCAGATATGATGGCGTGCATTATGGATACCGTACAAAAAATCCTTCGGATTATATCGAGGTTTATAGTAAGTCTCGCGCCGAGGCTCTCGGCAGTGAAGTTAAACGCAGAATTATGCTTGGCACTTATGCTCTTTCGAGCGGTTATTACGATGCCTACTATTTAAAGGCTCTGAAAGTTCGCAATCTTATCCGCAGCGATTTTACTGCTGCGTTCCAGAAGGCCGATTGCATAATGATGCCGACAAGTCCGACGACAGCGTTTAAAGTCGGCGAAAAAACAGCAGACCCTCTGCAAATGTACCTTTCGGATGTTTATACGATAGCGGTTAATCTCGCGGGTGTGCCTGCGGTAAGCATTCCGTGCGGATTTGATAATAAAAATCTGCCGATCGGTTTGCAGATTATCGGCTCGAATTTTACGGAAGAAAAATTGCTGCGAATAGCAAAAATGTTTGAAACCCAGACAGAATATCATAATAGAAAACCACAATTATGAGCATAGATAAAAAAATAATAGTTGGGCTTGAAATACACGTACAGCTTGCGACGAAAACAAAAATGTTTTGCGGATGCGAGCTTGTTTTTGCAGGCGAACCGAACAGCAGGGTTTGTCCGGTTTGTTTGGGGTTGCCTGGATCGCTGCCGGTGATGAACAGGCAGGCGGTGGAGTTTTCAATTCTCACATCGACGGCATTGAACTGCAAAGTCGCTGAATTTACAAAATGGGACCGCAAAAGTTATTACTATCCCGATTTGCCGAAAAACTATCAGATTAGCCAATATGATTTACCGATCGGCTCAAACGGTTATATTGAAATTCCGCTTGGCAAAGGGCAATCCAAAAAAATCCGCATTCGCAGGGCGCACCTTGAAGAAGACGCGGGCAAAAATATTCACAGCGGCAGTTTTTCGCAGGTTGACCTTAACAGGGCAGGAACGCCGCTGCTGGAAATTGTAACCGAACCTGATATGAATACTGCCGAAGAAGTGAAACTGCTTGCGATTGAATTGCAGCGGATTGTGCGTTTCCTCGGCGTTTCGGAAGCGGATATGCAAAAAGGCCATATGCGTTTCGAGCCGAATGTAAATCTGCATATCACAAAAGACGGCCAGGTATTTAAAACGCCGATTTCAGAAGTGAAAAATTTAAATAGCTTCAAGGCTTTGGAAAAAAGCGTTGCCTATGAGGCACAACGTCAATTCGATGATTTTAATGAAACCGGCAAATGTATGCAAAGCGGCAACAAAAAAACTTTCGGCTGGGATGATGTCCGCGAGGCTACCGTCCTGCAAAGAGAAAAAGAAGAAGCTCACGATTACAGATATTTCCCAGACCCCGATCTTGTGCCGGTCGTTGTGGACGAAAAATGGCTCGGCGAAATTAAGACCAGACTTTGCGAATTGCCTTTGAATATGGAAGCCAGATTCGTTAGCGATTATGGTTTGAGCGAATACGATGCTTCGGTGCTGACTGCCGACAGAGAAACAGCGGAGTATTTCGATAGTGCCGTCAAAGCTGGCGGCGAGCCTAAGCGAATTTGTAATCTTGTAACGCAAACTGGTTTGAAAATCGCAAATGAAAAAGGCTGCTCTGTCGCGCAGCTTGGAATTGAACCAAACCGTCTTGCGGAACTTGTTAAAATGATTGATGCAGGGCAAATTGGCGCAACTGCCGCAGTAACATTATTTACAGAAATGATGCAAAGCAAAGATTTGCCGCTGCAAATTGCCGAAAGATTGAACCTGATCCAGAAAAGCGACGCAGGCGAACTTGAGAAAATTGTAGATGAAGTTTTGGCAGCAAATGCACAAGCAGTTGCGGATGCGAAAAGCGACGGCAAGAAGAGTAAAAAATCAGTCGGCTTCTTGATGGGCCAGGTAATGCAGAAAACAAAAGGTACTGCCAACCCGCAGGTTGTTTCTAAAATATTGGAAGCGAAACTAAAGGCTTAAGCTTTCTTTTGCAGAACTTTATGTTCTGTGCCGTTGAGAATTCGCTTGATGTTGCTTCGGTGAAGATAAATCACCAGCGAACATAAAATAATCGCCACTAAAACTAGCGGCCAAAGATTTTTGAAATACCAGTTTTCGATTACTGCGATGAAAATGATTAATATAATCGGAAACAAACCAGCCGCGATAACCGAAGCAAGTGAAATATATTTCCAAATCAAAACGGCAATTCCCCAAATCGCGAAAGCGATAATGCCGGGAATTGCTAGATAAGGCCAAATACCGAGAACTACGCCAAAACTCGTCGCCACGCCTTTTCCGCCTTTGAATTTAAGAAAGACTGGAAAAACGTGTCCGAGTATCGCTGCTACCCCGATTGCAAGCCAGGCCCCAAAAAATGCAGGAGATGGATTTTCAGGTGCTGCAAATAACTTCACCGCAAAAACAGGAGCGAACCCTTTCAATACATCCAGAGCGAAACACGTATACGCCCATTTTGGGCCGCAAGCGCGCGAAAGATTTGTCGCGCCGAGATTTCCACTGCCGATTTTGCGAAGGTCAACGCCGTGCAGTCTAGCGATAATCCACGCGAAAGATATAGAGCCGATAAGATACGATGCGATTAATAATGCAAATGTCATATTATTTCCTGTTTGGGATTATTTCTTGATAAACCTTTAAAAGTTTTTCACAATGCGCCTTAATGGACACTTTCGATTTTATGTCGTCATCGACGATTGCTTTTGCCGCGGCATTAATATTTTCTGTGCTGCAAAAATACCGTACCGCTTCGGCAAGTGCTTCAATATTATCCGGCGAATCAAAAACTTTGCCGTGTTTATCTGCGACGAATAAATCCGATGCTCCATTGAATTTTGTTGTGATGACGGGCTTTCCCGCGCCGAGCGCTTCGAGAATGAATCTGCTTGCCGGGTCGTAATACGTTGGTAAAACCGCAACATCTGAAAGCATCAGCAGGTTTTGTACATTACCGGTTTGCCCCATAAAAAGCACTCTGTCTTTTACGCCTGCGTTTGCGGCTATTCGGCGATATTTATTGATTTGTCCTCGTCCCGCGACGATTAAATACGCAGGCCTTTTCGTGAGTTTTTCTTTTACGATTGCCATTGCGTGTATCAAACTAAGCAGGCCTTTGAGCCTGAAATTATTTGCGGCAAAAAGGAAAAACACCGGCTCATCAGCTTCTTTAATATTAAACTGCGAAAGAATCTGCGAACGCATTTTATCGACTCGGCTTTTATCATAATTGCGTATTAATTTTATGCCGTTAGGTATAACGCGAATTCGCGAATCAGGCACGCTATAATGGTTTTGAAATTGTTTCTTGACGTATTCGCTCAAGCACGCAACGATCGGCCCGTTTTCTTTTTTACATATATTTTTTTCCGCGCGAACCAGCGTTGTTCTTTTTGAATTCATAAAGCTCGTAAGCAGTTTGAAAAACCGCACGCAATTATTTTTATAACTTGCGGCATTACGAATCGCCGCTTCGGTGTAACTTCCGCCGCGAGGCTGATAAATATCCGCAAAATCGAAAGGGAGAGTACTGTGGATTATATCGTATTTATTTTCTTTGAGATGTTCGAGCAGGGCATCGCCAAAAACTTTAAAGCTAATTCGTTTTTGCGAATCAGGGAATAAAACCCGCACCTTTCGCGAATGAGTTGTACCCGTCGCGGCCAGGATTTTTACATCAACCCCGAACAGTGCCATCGTCGCGGTAAGCTCGAAGATGCTCCTCTCCGCTCCGCCCAATGCAATATTCGCTCGTTCAGTTATTATCGCAACTCTCATCCCGTTAGACCTTTATAACTTTTATTACTTGCTTATTTGTTTTAACCATATATTGCTTTCTCATAATTTAACCTCTACGATGTTAAAGAGGTCTAACGGGATTCATCTTATAAGGCACAGGCCTGTTATGCTTTTTATCGTGTCTTGCCATTCGTTTTGCCTTGGCTTTAATTTGCCTGATCATCATTCTATCAGAAAAAGAAAGTTTTTCTTTTCGCAGATAAAATAAAAAAAATCTTAGCTTATCAGCTTTTGAAATTTTGTTTCCCGGTGCGGAATAGTAAAGCTCCGCGAGGTCTTTTATAAGATATTTTTTTGAAAAAAACAAAGGTTTAAATGCCCGCGCAAGGTCAATCAAAGTAAATTGCGTCTTTGGATCGCAGAAAATATGACAAAGATACAAATCGCGATGCCGAAAACCTGTGTCGTGAAATTTTTTGATAAATATCGCAAGTTTTTTTATAAAATCTTTTTCCCTCGGCAGTTTATCTTCGAGTTTGAATGAATCCGGTATTTGCTCGGTTATAATGAAACTGCGTTTTTCAAATAAGCCATTCCACTCCTGGCCAAAAGCGATTGTGCGAGGAGTATTAATGCCGAGTTTACGCAGATTTTCCGCCGGCTCCATATCACAGGCCGCAAGCGATAATCTCTTTCGCTGATTAAGCCAGTTCTTGAATTGTACTTTTGCCGGCGCGTTATTATAGCGTTTCAAATACAGAGTTGTTTTTGGATTTTCAATTTCGAATTTTATTCGTTCTCTAAAACCCGCCAGATTTTTTTTGTGCAGGAATTCGCCTTTATTGAAAGCGAAGATTTTATCAATGCTGGCAAGATTGAGTTTGCCAAAGCACTGGGCAAAATCTTTCAAAACAAAAAAACCGGGATTTAATTCTACGAAATTATCCATTATTTAAAATCTTTTCAGCGGCCTGGCAAATCATCTCGGCCGTAATTGATTCCATACAAAAATGTTTATCTTTTTTGCAGATTGGCTTATCGCAAGGTACGCAGGGGGCTTGGCCGATGATTTTCACCTCGTCTTTATAATCATTAGCCGTCCACGCAGGATTGTTCGGCCCAAACATTGTTATAAGTTTGCGATTTAAAGCGATTGCGATATGACGCGGGCCTGTATCGTTGGTAATTACAAGATCAGCAAAGGAAAACAACGCTTTAAGCTGACCGAGCGAGACAGGATTTTTGCCGAGGTTTATAATTGGATGTTTCGCAAGCGAACAGATTTTTTCCGCTATCTCGATTTCTTTTTTCGCAGGACTTACAGAAACGAAAACATTCGCGGAAAATTTCTCAATCAGAAAATCCGCTGTTTTCGCAAAATTTTCTTCCGCCCACATTTTACTCGGCCCGAAAGCTCCGCCCGGAACGAGTATAACGATCGGTTTATCGGCTTTTATTTTGTCCGCGAACTTTTCACGAACATCTTTTTTATCATTTTCATTTACAGAAAGCTCAATCTGTTTATTTGTCGTATCAGCACCTAAGCCTTCTGGAATTTTCAAATAATAATTGATCGCGGAGATTGGCTTGTAATCGAAAAAGGAAGATCTTTCGGGATAAAACTTTTGTGTAAGAAAAAGTCCTCTGCCGTCTCTTGCGTAACCTGTTCTGTTTTTGATTCCCGCTAAAAATACCGCCAAAGCCGACGAAAATGAATTTTTAAATAAAATTGCGTCGGTGAATTCATATTTTTTTAATTCGTCTGTGATTTTTAAAATATTTTTATCCTTAAGGATTATCCATTCATCGCAAAATTTGCAGCCGGAGAGTATATCCGCGTTTGTTTTGCCCGCGAGGAAGAAAATCTTATCGCCTGCGAAAGTGTTTCTTATGCATCGAAGTGCGGCAGTTGCCATAATAGCATCGCCCATAGGAGATGGCAGCCAAATCAATATATTCCGGCAGCTCATTGTTTCATCACCTGTCTTTATGCGTAATTAAAAGCGTCAACACCATAAGCTGCAGCACGATCGCGAACCCGATCGCTGTGAAAATATTGCTGTCGGTTCCTGTCGGCGATAATTTGTACCATATCGCGACAATCAGACAGAAAAATACAGCAGCCTGTAAAACACCCGCCATCAATTTTAACGATGAAAATTCTGTGAACTGTTCCGAACGATTTCTGCTCTTGATAAGATGTTTAATTTCTTCGAGCAGCGATTCCACCCTCGAACTCGTTTCAATGATTTGCGTTTTTTTCTCTTCTTTGTTTTCAGCCTTTTCAATCGGAGGATTTTCCACTACCGGATTTTTCTGTTCAACTTCCGGTTCTGATTCCGGCGTTTCTATTATCTGCTCAACTTCTTTTTTTTCGATTGGTGTAGATTGAACTTCAACAGGCTTTGTCTCTGCGATAGTTTGTGTTATGGCCGGTTGCTCTGCCGCAACAGGCTTTTCCTCGATTACAATTTCCTCTATAATTTTTTCTTCAACTTTCGGTTTTTCTTCCGCCGCCGGCTTTTCTTCAATTATAGTTTTCTCAACGGCAGCATCTTTTTCTTCGATTTTAGCTTTGCTGTCATAAGTTTTTTCAGCAGGTTTTTCATTTTTTACAATCTTGGGCACAAAAGCAGGCTTTATCGAATTTACCCGTTTGATAATATTAACTGCTTCACGCAAATTTATCGCTTCAAAATCAGGGCTTGGATCCGTTGGTAATTTCGTAACAGGCTTCACATAAGATTTCACAAGAATCGTTTTACAGCCAGCCGATTTTCCCGCACCGATGTCCCGGTAATCATTGCCTATCATCCAGGAATTTTTCAAATCGATTTTTAATTCCTTCGACGCCGCGATAAGCATTCCCGGCTTGGGTTTTCGCCAGTCGCTGTCCTTGCGGAATTTCTCAATCACACCTTCCGGGTGAAACGGGCAATAATAAATCCTGTCGAGATACGCGTTTTGTTCAGCCAAAAGTAATTTTAATCTTTCGTGTACAGCCGCCAAAGCCTGTTCGTTGAAAATCCCGCGAGCCACTCCCGATTGGTTCGAAACAACAATCAATTTGTAACCCATTTTGCGAAGTTCGATCAGCGCAGCGGCGGATGTCGGCAAAAGTTTTACCTTTTCAGGGCTGCTTATGTAGCCGCTGTCCTCTATGATTGTGTCGTCTCTATCGAGAAAAATTGCTTTTACGGCCATATTGCCTCCTACGAAAATTGTTTCTCCACTAATCCGCAGATAATATGATAAGCAATCTGGTGTATTTCCTGCGTCGCGTATGTCTTTTCCGCTTCCGCGCACAAACACACATCGGCCAGTTTTTCAAGCTGCGAATTTTTTCTACCCGTAAACGCGATCACCTTTGCGCCGATTTTTTTCGCAAGTTCCGCCGCCTTGACAACGTTCGGACTTTTCCCGCTTGTCGAAAACGCCCAAAGGCAATCTTGCTTTTTCATCAAGCCTTCAACCTGCCTTGCGAAAATATCTTCATAGCTGTAATCATTCGCCACACAAGTCAAAACCGAAGTATCAGTCGATAGCGCGACAGCAGGCAGTGCTTTGCGATTTACTAAAAACCTGCCGATAAATTCGCCCGCGATATGCTGTGCGTCGGCAGCCGAACCGCCATTGCCGCAAACATATAATGTCCCGCCATTTTTTATGCTCTCGACAATTAAACCAGCGGTTTCTTCAATATTCTTGATTCCTTCGTTTTGAAGGCTTTCGACCATTTTCTTGTGAGTTTCAATAATTTGATTTATTTCGTTTCTCATTGTTCCTTCTTCTGTAAAGATTTCATTTTTTCGATTGTGTTTGTCGAGCTTTTGCCTTCGACAAGAGGCGATAAAACTACTTGTCCGCCGTTTGTCTCAACAAATTCTCTGCCGACAACGCCTTTCTCCGCCCAATCCTGACCTTTCACGAGAATGTCAGGCTTAACCTTCATAATCAAATTCAGCGGATTATCTTCTTCAAAAATAACAATGTAATCAATGCTTTCAAGCCCTGAAAGAACAGCCGCTCTATCAAGCTGATTATTGATCGGTCTGTCCGGCCCTTTGATTTGCCTTATACTTGAATCGCTGTTTAAGCCCAGTACGACAATATCGCCTTGCTTTTTGCAGAATCCCAGATATTCAATATGGCCGCGATGAATAACATCGAAACATCCGTTCGTGAAAACAATTTTTTGTTTATGACTTCTGTGCCAGTCGAGCTGTGCTGTGAGTTGTTCGATGCTTTTAATTTTAGAACCGCTTTTTTGTTTTCTGCTGATAAGTTCGTTTACAATTTCCTCGATAGAAACCGTGGCTGTTCCGAATTTTTCAACTTCGATACCGCCCGCTACATTCGCGATTTGAACCGCGTTTGTATAATCGATTCCAGCCGCCAGTGTCGCCGCCGCCGCCGCAAGAACCATATCACCCGCGCCAGAAACATCGTAAACTTTGCGTGCTATTGTTGGAATATGTTCCGCGATGGAATCTGTTTTCAAATACGCACCGTCTTTATCGAGAGTGATGATCACCGCTTCAAGATTTAATTTCTTTAGCAGAATTTCTGCTGCCTTTTCAGCATTCGTAATTGTCTTGATGTCTATACCCGATGATATGGACGCTTCAAGCCTATTTGGCGTTATTACAGATGCTCCGGTGTATTTTGTGAAATCAGCTTTTGGTGCGGGGTCGATCAAAACTTTTTTGCCCGCCTTTTTAGCGATCTTAATAAGGTTTCTGCAAAAACCATCTTCAAAAAAGCCTTTGTTATAATCCTGTAAACAAACAATATCAGCTTTGATAATTAGCGATTTAAAATGCTCTTCAAATTTTTGATAAAGTTCTTCAGTCAAAGCGCCGTCATTCTCTTCATCGACTCGCAATAACTGCTGCGGGTGAATATGCTGCGCCAAACCTACGAATCTTTGCTTTGTAATAGTAGGGCGGTTCGGAACTTCAATCAGGCCTGTGGTGTCGCTATCTGCACCGAGCAGCGATTTTAAAATATGTGCGTTCATATCCTTGCCGATAACACCCAGGCAAAATGTCTTTGCGCCCAAAGCTGAAAGATCAGCCGCCACAGAAGCTGCTCCGCCCGGCCGATGTTCTTTTCGCACAACTTTCAAAACAGGCACTGGCGCTTCAGGACTAATCCGCAGCGCATCGCCATAAACATAAATATCCAGCAGAAAATCACCGGCAAGCAGAATCTTCGGCGAGCCGAGATTTTGAACAAGTTTAATCAAATCGTTAAGCATATTTTTCAAGAGCCTTATTTACAAGTGTGATAATATTTTCTTTGCCGTCGACGAAATCCAATTCGACCATTAGCGCTGCGAACGGAATTTGAAATTTTTCTACGCTCAAAAGCGCCGTTTTAATCCAATCCTTATGAGTTGTTACAACATACTCTGCCTGTTTATACCGTGCGTCTTCGTAAATCGCAGCAATATCATCGTTGGTATAAATATGATGATCATTATATTCTGTCGTGCCGACAATGTTAAGAGCCATGTCCTTCAGCGTCTGGAAAAAAGCGTCAGGGTTTCCTATACCGCAAAAAGCGTAAATTTTCCTGTCTTTAAGTTCATTGAGCGGTATTTGCTTATCTTTAATAAGTTTGACGTAGGTGGGCCTATGAACCGCAGCCGCGAAAACCATATCAGGTTTTATTTTCGATACTTTCTTTTTTATCTCATCGATAATTTCCGGGCTGTTCTGATTTGCCCGCGTAATAATCACCGCATCCGCTCTTTTCAGCGAAGCTATCGGCTCACGCAGAAAACCAGCCGGCAGCAAATTCCCATTTCCAAACGGAACAGTCGCATCGATCGCGACAATATTCACATCTCTGGCAAGCCTTCGATGCTGAAAACCATCGTCCATAACCAGAAGTTTGGCGTTGTTTTCTTTTATAGCTTTTTGCGCACCGGCAACTCGATCCGGATTCACAACTACAATTACCGAATGAACAGCTTTAGCAAGCATAGCAGGTTCGTCGGCAATATCTTTCTTGGATTTGTAGCCTCTTGTGAGAACTGCGGTTTTCACGTTATTGCTGATAAAGTAATTGCACAGCCACGCGACCAAAGGCGTTTTGCCTGTGCCGCCTGTTGTGATATTTCCAATGCTTATAACAGCCGCCGGAACTTTCGTAGTTTTCAAAACAGAAACATCAAACAGAAAATTACGAACGTAAATGACTAGCCGATAAAACATAGAGAATACCATCAAAACCAGACACACCGGCTGATAGCAGATGTGCTGCTTTTTTGAAGTAACTAATTTTCTCCAAAATTTTTCTTTCAAATTGCCTCGCAATGGCTCCTTAAACAGAGCTTTGTCATTCTGAACGCAGTGAAGAATCTCGTTTATTTTATTTTTTTAATTATCGCGTCCGCCATTTCGCGCGTGCCAACTGCTGTTGGGTCGTTTCGGTCGGATTTCATATCGTAAGTAACGTCTTTGCCTTCGGCGATTACAGCGGCGACAGCGTTTTCGAGTTTTTTCGCTTCAGCTTGTTTGCCCAAATGCTCCAGCATTAAAACGCCGGAAAGTATTAAGGCACAAGGATTTACCTTGTTTTGGCCTGCGTATTTCGGTGCGCTGCCGTGGGTCGCTTCAAAAATTGCGCCTTTATCGCCGATATTCGCGCCCGGAGCGACGCCAAGACCGCCAACCAAACCTGCGCATAAATCACTCAAAATATCGCCGTAAAGATTCGGCAAAACCAGAACATCGTAAAGTTCCGGCTTTTGAACCAATTGCATACACATATTGTCAACGATGCGGTCTTCAAATTCGATGTCGCTGTATTCTTTGGCGACCTGTCTGCTAACTTCCAGCCAAAGGCCGTCGCTGAATTTCATAATGTTCGCTTTGTGGACTGATGTAACTTTCTTTCGGCCGTGCTTGCGTGCGTAATCGAAAGCATATCGCACGATCTTTTCCGTGCCTTTAACGCTTATCGGTTTGATGCTAACGCCCGCATCGCTGCCGATTTGGCGTTTGCTGTGTTTGTTGAGCCAGTTGATAAGCTCGGTTGTATCGTCTTTGCCTTTTTCAAATTCGATGCCTGCGTACAGGTCTTCCGTGTTTTCACGAACGATCACAAGGTCAATATCTGAATATCTGCTCCGCACGCCTTTGTAACTTTTGCAAGGCCGCAGACAGGCATACAAACCTAGTTCCTGCCTTAAATAAACATTGATGCTCCTAAAGCCTGTTCCGACAGGTGTGGTGATTGGGGCTTTCAGGCCGATACCGTTTTTCTTCACGGAATCGATAGTTTCCTGCGGCAGCGGCGTGCCTATTCTGGCCATAACATCAACGCCTGCCTCGGCCATTTCCCATTTAATATCTACTCCGGTTGCATCGATGCACCTTTTCGCTGCCTCGGCTATTTCCGGCCCAATTCCATCGCCTGTTATAAGTGTTACTGTAGTCATAGTTTAGAATCTCGTATCTAGTGAAGAGTATCTTGGTTTTTCGCTTCACGCTTCACGAATATCCAGATACTTAAAATTATAAAACACGATATGTTAAATTATCTGATAGCCGTTGTCAATAAAGAGTTTATAACTAGTAGCCACTAGTCAATAGTCAATAGCCAATGGTCAGTAGTCAATATTGCGCGGGTTTGCAAAAAGTTGAGGGGATTTTTAAAATTGAAAGATCAAGAACGAAAATGGAATAGTTTTATTTGCTTGCGCAGATTTTGCAAAATTGCCGCCTGATTCATTTTTAAAAACACGCAAGGGATTTGCAATTTTGTGCAAGCGGGTCATAAAACAGGGGTAAAATCGGGACTTTTTCAGAGTTTTTCGAGAGTTTTTCATAGAAAAATCGGAAAAATTCCTGTTTTTTCCGGTTTTTTCGTGATTTTTCGAAGAGGGCGCCTGCGCTTATTTTTAAAAAGCGTTGGTTTGGGAAAAATAATGAGGGCTCATTTTTTCAGGGAAAATTTCAAATCGTCAAACTTGCATCTATTTTAAAAAAAAATGCGCGAATTTGCAAAAACTTGCGTAAATTTTGAAAAGTGGGTTTTTGGACTTGCGCTGAATAGGTAGCCACTAAGGCACTAAGACACTAAGAAATTTTTATTAAACCACGAATAAACACGAAACGACACGAAATTATTTAGACACTGATTAACGCTGATTGACACTGCACGTAAACTGTTTGGACGCTGGTCTCCGCTTTGCTTCGAGAATGAGAATACAGTAGACAGAATAAGTTTGGCAGGAAAAAAATGAATACCGTAAAATGAATTCTGGGGGGCTAACAAGCTGCCTATTTCTACTTGGGTTATTTATGTAAGGAGTAATAACAGGTCTCTTTTGTGTTTATAAATATATTTTTGGCTTGACAATTTGGATAATTTGCGGTATCTTATTTGGTGATTAGTAATATTTAAATATTACTTTATATTGATTGGGCAGGAAGATGAAAACAAAAGCACTGGTTATTGGGGCGTTATTAGGAATTATTTTCTCATTTTCACCTTTACAGGCAAATACCATTAATTATGGCGATTTGATCGGTGTAAGGATGAAATACCTCAATTTAACTGAAACAAGTATGTCGACAGGTGATGTCGCACCGCTTTATGGCACGCCGAGATTGAACGGTGATTCGCTTATTTTCACGAGTATGAATTTCAGTTCGCAATCTCAAAACGGAGCCTCTGATATTACAGACGGCAAACTCGATGGAATGATCGCATTAAAAAATAGTGGCGTTGATTATATCGATAAGATTAAATTACAGGAATATGGCGATGTTACACTTGCAGGTACGGGAACCAGCAATACTAAGGCAAGTGTTGCAAATAGTCTTTTTGTTACCGTTTGCGAGGTTGATAACGCACCTTTAGGATTTCCAGAATTTATCGCGATAAATATGGTAATGAGCGAGAATGGCGATTGGAACCTTGCAAGCGATGGAGCATTCACAGGTAAAATATGGAACGGTGTTCTTACTCTTGATTTAACAGCAACACTGGCACAAAGAGGTATTAACGGCCATGCGACATTAGTTACATTCTCAATGGATAATACGCTTGCAACACAGAGTGAAATCGGCACAAGCGCATATATCGCAAAGAAAGCGGCAGGGCTGCAGGTAACTGCTGAAGTTATACCTGAACCGGCAACGCTGTTTATTCTTAGTCTTGGCGGATTGCTGCTGAAACGCAAATAATTGGTTTGTAAATTTAGATTTTCCAAGGGCTGCTTTGTGCGGCCCTTTTTTTTTATAAGTGAAAAACTAATTCGTCCCCTTCATGGATCTGCGCTTCGCTGCGACATTTCATTCAGAATGACAAAACGGGGAGCAAATCGGGAAAAATGTGAGAAGGGTTTGAAAAGTTTGAAAGGTGTGAAAGGGGACGGACGGACGAATTTGAGATTTAAAATTTGAAATTTCAGAAAACGTGGATTTCCCCAAAGAAGGATAACTGGTTACCAATCGCTTACCCTTGCGCAGGGTTTGCGCTGCGGATCCAACGCTCATGGCTCTGATTGGGCAGACACATAGGTCTGCCCCTACATTGCGTTGCGCACCGATGATAGCTAATGGCGAACCCGGTCATAGTGATGACCGGGCTAAACGCAATGACAAATGGCGCGGGCAAGTCCCTAAGGGGTCTTATGCTTCGCTTCGACGGCTGCGATTCAATACGAACCCATCGGCAGGCCGATGGGCTAAATACTGCGGATGTTTATGGAATATTCTCAATTTTTAAATTGGTTGCGCGAAAAGGATGTTTTTATGTTGTAAAATTGCCTTGTTTGTATTTCAATATATCATCACAATTGTTTCTGAAGTTTTTAGGATCTGAAAATTTAAAATTTTAAGGAGACCTATAAATGAAAATGAAACGGGCAGCGAGAGTCATTTCAATAATCATTCTTTTTGTGTCTACCAGCGGTTATTGTGTTACGATCGGCAACTGGCAGGGAGCGGCGGGCGGTGATGCGAATAGGCCGATTGGGAGCGGGAACTGGGTTGATGCTTTTTGGAATAATCCGCCTGTGGTTCTGCCGATGGCGCCGGGGCAAATGGGTGCTGAAATCAAAATTGTAAGAGCAGGGACTTCGTGTATTGTCGACAGTAATGTCGGGACGTACAACTGCAAATTGAGTATCGGAGGCGGAACTAATTTATCCAATGCGGCGAAACTTGAAATTGCAAACGGCGGTTTTTTGGGTATGGATGAAATCAGGGTCGGGTCAGGAGGTTCGGCATCGACAGGCGGGGTAGGGATTCTAAATCAGACCGGCGGTACGCTGAATTTGACGGGCAAACTTTTTGTTGGACGGTTTGGGACAAGCGCAAGCAATCCGAACGAGGGTAAAGGTTTTTATTCTATCAGCGGCGGAGTGTTGACTTGCTCGGCGGATACGAAGGAAGGCGGTTTGTATGTTGGGGCGGGAGGTTCTGACGGTCAGGCGGAAGGGACGTTTACAATTATCGGTAAGCACGCGAATATTAATCTTCGAAAACTTTTTGTCGGCAGCGACAACAAAAAATGCAACGGCATTGGCACGCTCGAATTCAAACTTGAGCCAAATGGAGTTAGTCCGATTCGAATCGCGGACAGTGTTTGTATTGACGCGGGGGGCGATGAATCGAAGGCGAAACTTTTGGTGAGTGCGGTTGTGGCGGCACCGAAGGCGGATATACTTCTGATTGAAACGCTGGGAAGCAGCAAGGTTACGGGAATATTCGATACGGTAAATGAACAGGCTGGGGCGGAAGTTGCGATTAAAACGGATGATGGAATTTATCATTATAAGTTGACATACGGCGGCGGTAATGGTAACAATGATGTGATGTTGAAGTATGTTAATTTTGAGCCGAGAGCGGCGCAGTAAATTTATGTTAAGGAGAACAAAATGAAAAAACTGGTTTCATTAGTTATTGTTTTGTGCATCTGTGCTTTGGTTACAGGTGTTGAAAAGGCAAAGGAAGTATCGAAGGCGACGATTCAGCAGAAAGATGCGGCCGGGAAACTGGGTTTGCCTTTGGAAAAGAAAATCGATATAAGCCCTGAATGTAATATGGTTGTGGTTTTCATACCTGCGGGTGAATTTGAAATGGGTTCGCCAATGGAAGAGTTTAAGAGAGATGATGATGAAGCGCAGCATCGTATAAAACTGACGAAACCATTTTATATTGGCAAATTCGAGGTAACGCAACTCCAGTATCGTGAAATAATGAGCGAAAATCCGAGTAAGTTTGGCGGCGATAACCAGCCGGTGGAAAATGTGAGCTGGTATGAGGCAGCGAGATTTCTTAAGAAACTTTCGGATAAAACGGGTTTGAAATTTAGATTTCCAACGGAAGCGGAATGGGAATATGCTTGCAGGGCGGGAACAACGACAGCATTTAATACGGGTACGACAATCGATTCGGATTTTGCGAATTACGAAGCTACCACGCCTTATGCGGACGGTATAACAGGTAAAGATTTGGAACGCACGACTAAGGTTGGTTCTTATGTGCCGAACGCGTTTGGATTGTATGATATGCACGGCAATGTTTGGGAATGGTGCAGTGATTTTTATGATAAGAATTATTACAAAGTAACGCCGACGGTCGATCCGCAGGGGCCACAAATGGATGAAGGCGATAAGGTTTTGAGAGGCGGAGCGTGGAATGAACGGCCGGCAAAGTGCAGATCGGCTGACAGGAATAACCGAGGGCCTAAGACAAATCAGCCGATTATTGGGTTTAGGGTAGTGTTAGATATAAATTAAAAAATAAAAAATCAAAAATAAAAATTTAGGATGGCCTTCGGCCAAGCCTTTTTAAAATAGGAATCCCGTATTTTGCGTCTGGAATGCGGGATTTTTTTATTTTTAGATATTATCGAACGAAAAAACGAGATTCTTCACTACATTGCATTTCGTTCAGAATGACAAAAGGGTATTTAGCGATAGGGTGCGTTTGGAGTCGAAATGACATCAAAATTATTTAATGTGTGTAATTTGCCTAAGTTATTATGAGATAATGGATTATATAAAAATAAAGTAAAACAAACTAAAAAACACGCTTGATTGCTTCGTCTAAATAGCGTATCATAACGTATATGCGATTGGAAAGATGGCGGATTGTGTAATCCGCGAGCGGATAATCGCAAAAAGGGTGCCGGGTTAAGTTTGCCCGGAATGAAGTTTTAAGTTACAAAAGCACTGTGAGCCGATCCGAAGCGGCGATAGAGGTTTTTAAAATCTCAAGTCGAAAAGGAACTGGCAATCGGTGAATAAGAGAAATGAATTCTTGTATTAAAAATGTCTTTCGTGAAAATTAACCTCGTTAAATTTTGTGAAAAAAAGAAAATGCCTTTGAGGGTTCGCAAAAAACCCATCTAAAGTCATTCTGTTAATACATTATTGAGAAGGATTTCACTCTTATCATTTCTGTAACTTTGCATAAGGCCCTTACTGCGTTGTCCGTGTTTGTCTCCACGATTAAAATTGATAACGTAGAAAGGTAAAACAATGTTCACACTAGCATTAGCATCGGGCTTTTCATCTATTATTATAGCAATTGCGGCCTTAATAACGGGCGGTATTTTAGCAGTCGTTGCGGTAAAAATAGTAGGCAATATAAAGCAAACCAGTCTTAATAAAAGGCTCATTCTCCAGACAGAACAAGCTAAAAGAGATGCTGAAGAAATTATAAAGGCAGCACGAATTGAAGCGACAGCAGAGGCTTTGAAGAAAAAAGAGGAATTCACCGCTGAAATAAATCAGGCCAAAGGCGAATTAAGAGATGCTGAAAGAAGATTAAGTAAGCACGAAGACGCGATAGACAGGCAAAATGAACTTCTCGGTCAGCGTGAAAAAAGTTTGACACAGGTTGAGAATAATCTGAAAAACAGGTCGGTTCAACTTGATGAACGTGAAAAAGAAATCAACACTATAATAGCTCAACAGAAAAATCAGCTATTGAAGATATCGGCAATGAGTGCTGAAGACGCGAAGCAGTTACTTCTTCAAAAACTCGAAGATGAATGTGAACACGATATGAACGCAATCATTCAGAGAAAAATGGAAGAGATGAACGAGATCGCAGAGGAAAAAAGCAGGGAAATTATCAGCTCGGCAATTCAAAGATTCGCGGCGGAGCAGACCTGTGAAGTTACGGTTTCCACAATCGATATTCCAAGCGATGATATGAAGGGTAGAATCATCGGCAGGGAAGGCAGAAATATCCGGTCGTTTGAAAAGGCGACGGGTGTCGATGTTATTGTCGATGACACGCCTGGCGTTATCGTTATAAGCGGATTCAATCCGATTAGGCGAGAGGTCGCAAGGCAGTCGATGGAGAAATTGATCCAGGACGGCAGAATACATCCGAGCAGAATCGAAGAACTTGTCGCACAAACCAAGAAAGATGTTATTCAGAAGGTAATGCAAATCGGTAAAGAGGCTTCGGTTGAAGTCGATGTACGCGGATTGAATAATAAAATCCTGATGGAAATCGGAACGCTGAATTACAGGACAAGCTATGGTCAAAACGTTCTGCGTCATAGCGTTGAAGTCGCATTTTTGGCACAGGTAATGGCGGACGAACTTGGGCTTGATGGTTCGATCGCAAGACGCGCAGGATTCCTGCACGATATCGGTAAAGCGATGGATCACGAGATCGAGGGCGGACATCCGGGTATCGGCGCTAACTTCCTGAAGAGATTCGGCGAATCGTCGATAGTGATTAATGCGGTTGAAGGACACCACGGCGATGTGGCTGCGGATAATCCTTATACGCCTTTGGTTGCGGCTGCTGATGCGATCAGTGCTTCGAGGCCGGGGGCAAGACGCGAAACTTTGGAACGGTATATCAAGAGACTTGAAAAACTTGAAGAAATCGCCAAACAGTTCCAGGGCGTTGAAAACTGCTACGCAATTCAGGCGGGCAGGGAAATACGTGTTATCGTTAATGCAAATAATGTAAACGATGATGCGGCGGCTAAGACGGCACGTGATATCGCCAAGAAAGTCGAAGATGAATTGACGTATCCGGGCGAAATTAAGGTAACGCTGCTGCGTGAAGTTCGCTGTGTCGAATACGCAAGATAAATCGTAATTCGGCTGCGGTTGCGATGCTCGTAACGTAAAACGTTTTACGTGTTACGCTATGGATTGATCTGTACGAAATCTGAATTTAGACTGATTTGAATGAAATTAAATATATTATGTATTGGTGATATAGTTGGAAGGCCGGGCAAACGCGTTCTGGCGGATAATCTTGCGGGGATCGTCAAGCAGCACGAGATAGATTGTGTTGTTGCGAATGCGGAAAATGCGGCGGGCGGATCCGGTCTTACGTTCCAGATATATGATAAGCTGCTGAAGTACGGCGTAAATATTGTTACGCTTGGCGATCATACATATAAAAAGAAGGAAATCATTCCTGTTCTCGAAAAGAATGAGAATATCACTCGGCCTGCGAATTTTTCAAAGTATGCGGCGGGTAAAGATTTCGGGATTTACAAAACCACAAAGGGGCCGGTGGTCGCGGTTGTTCCTCTTATCGGCAGAGTTTTTATGAAGCCTGCGGATAGCCCTTATGACGCGGTAGATTCGATTTTGCCGAAACTTGAGAGTAAGGCGGATATTGTTCTTGTTGAGATGCACGCCGAGGCAACGAGCGAAAAAGTTTCGATGGGTTATTACCTGGACGGCAGAGTTAGTTGTGTTTTCGGTACGCATACGCACGTTGCGACGGCAGACGAGAAGATTCTTCCGAAAGGGACGGCGTATATTACTGACCTTGGAATGACGGGTTCGCATTATTCGGTGCTTGGCAGAAGGATAGAATCCGTTTTAAAGAATTTCAAGACGCGGATGCCTTGTCCATTCGAGGTTGCGACGGACGATTTGAGGATAAGCGGGGTAATTGTTACAATCGAAAGTGCGACGAAAAAAGCGGAAAAGATTTCGCGTTTTGAGTTCAAAGATACTACTTCCGATTCTATTGGTTATGACGCAGATGATGGTAAGCCTGACTTTTCGAACGATTTCGAATAAGTCAAAATATTAAGATTCATTTATGACAAGCTGTCGCGAAAAATTGCGGCAGCTTTTTTTGTTTCTCCTTTACTTCAAATCCTTGAAAGCCTTATAAGGTTTGAGGGGAAAATACTATTTTCAATTCTTTTTTGCACGCTAAAAGTAGTAAGTAAAAAATGAACCTTAAAAGGAGAAAACAATGAGAAAATTCGTAAGGGGGCTTTTCATCGGATCGTTAATACTTTTTGTGTCAGGCTCTGTTTTTGCGACTCAACTTGTTTTGTACAGCACAAGCGGGGTTATTTCAGGGTCGGGAAATTATGAATGGTGGTACGGGTGCGGGCCTACTTCGGCGGCGATGCTGCTTAGCTGGTATGACCGAAACGGATATTCAAATCTAATACCCGGCGGAGACGCGGACGCAAGCACATTCGGTAATTCTATTACAAATGTAAACAGCGCAATCGCAAGCATCGGACATATAAGGGATTTTTACAGCGGGTTATCTTGTGATGCAGGTTATAAAAAAAGCGGCGATGATACAAAAGATACGGTGCACAACTTCGATTGTCTGGCGGATTATATGGGCACAAGTCAGGATGCATACGATAATAAAAACGGAAGTACGACGGAATGGTTCTTAAGCAATAACACGCCATTGTCGTTTGGCAAAATAATTTCGCTTGGTTCGCAATACTATGATTCGAGCGGAATGTACGGAATTTATGAATACATTTTGAGCAGAGGCTATCAGGTTGCGGAACTGTATAATCAATGCA
>MHYA01000142.1:0-13303 GCA_001825675.1 Planctomycetes bacterium GWF2_42_9
TTGAGCAAACTAATCAGCAGAAAGGCATCTTTAAAGGTTGGGCTTACCAAACACGCATAAGCAAGATAACTTTCCTCAAGGGTACACGACAATTGTATTTATACAATCCAAATGTTGATTCAATGATCGATATTGATAATTGCCAATTTCATTTGAGTTCTGATTACGCAATATATACCTGCGGTACAACGGCCCCCGGTTCCGTTTATTCTCTTGCGTCAGCAGCGACGCCCGGAAGCAAGCAGGTGACGCTCGCCGCAGCTGGTCTTAATGCGGGAACTGCGATCGTGATTTACAACAATGTCTCCGAGCCTCATTTAACATACATTGATGCTGCCAACGGTGTTGCGTTAACTCTTCGTAATGCTATTCCACAATATTGGACAGGAACGCACGTTGCAGGAGCAGGGGCACGTGTGGAAGTGGGCGATTTTCATATGTCAACGGAACTAAATATCGAACGATGCAAGTTTATAAAGCCCAGAAAGGTGTTGATGAATGTTTGCGATTACGCAACTGTCAGAAACAGCTGGGTATATGTGGACAAAGGTAATTTTGAGCCAGATTCGGCAGTGTTCTCTAATGCAATGGGCGTTCTCATTTTAGACGAAATGATAGGTGTACCCACTATGGGCACAGGCACGCAAAGACTTGACTTTGTGCGGTGGATTGATCAGGGAGAGGGCATGCGGTATTGGCCGACTGGCATCAAAGCCATTAAATCACGATTCGGCGGCGAAGACTCCGGAATACCTATTGTCTATTCCTATCTTAAACCGGCGACTCAATATCCGTTTATGGGTGGATTTATTACCATCACAGATTGTTTGGCATGCGGCGGAGCGTCAGATCGCCCTGACTCATCAATAATTAACCTTCGCCAAGGTGTACCACAGCTTATTAGCGTTGTTAATAATGATTATATATTTCGTCCCTATATCTTAAATGGCACCGGATACAGTTTAAGCCAGGTGATCTCATCTTTGCCACAGCCACATATGGTTCATATTAATATCTCCCCAAATATGCATTTAAATGCAGGATCGCTGATTCCCACAGAATTGGAACCGTTTGTTGTTTCCGATTCGTACCGATAAATCCGCATGCCTGCTTATATTAAGGGTTTATATGGATAAATGTAAATTTATTGTGATTAGTGGCATCATATTATTGTATGCAGGGTCATCTACGGTGTGTGAAAGTGCAGTACTCAGAGGTGACGACCTGATAATTAAGCGGCCTTGGGTGGATGCAAGATTTTACGGTAGCTCACTAAATTCCAGTACGATTTATTCGGCAATTAATTCGATTGGAACAAGTGAACTTACGTTGCTACTAACACCGGGAACATGGCAAATAACAGGGACGGTAATAGTTCCCAGGAATATAACATTGCGATTGGAGCGGGGATGCAAAATATCTGTCAATTCCGGCATCACCTTTGAGGTGAATGGCCCAATTGAGTGTGGGACAAATTATGCATTTGATGGCGATGGAATCATCAAACTCAAAAATGTCAGAGAAATTTATCCTGAATGGTGGGGTGCCAAAGGAGATGGGCTCGATGCAAGTGCTGCAACTAATACAACAGCAATTAGGCGGGCTTTAAACTGCTTATCTCGGAGCACCATAAGCTTCCAGCCATCAAGCGGCACTAATCTGGGGTCTTTTATAGGTGCTACTACTCAACTAAAATTTCTTGGCGGCCACTATAAAATAAATGATCAGATCGAATTGCCGGGCTACGTTGATGTCGAGGGTTGCGGACAAACAATCATTGAGCAAACTAATCAGCAGAAAGGCATCTTTAAAGGTTGGGCTTACCAAACACGCATAAGCAAGATAACTTTCTTGAATGGCACAAGACAATTATATTTCTATAATCCTAACGTTGACAGCACAATCATAGTTATCGATCAATGCCAATTTCACTTGAGTTCTGACTACGCAATATATACGTGTGGTACAACGGGCGGCGGCTTTGTATATTCGCTTGCATCACCTGCGAACGCCGGAAGTAAACAAATAACAATCACCGACACAGGCGGCCTTAACGCGAGCGATACAATCGTGATCTACAACAATGTCTCAGAACCTCATTTGACTTATATAGATAGTGTTAGCGGTTCTACAGTAAATATTCGTAATGCCGTTCCGCAATACTGGACAGGAACGAACGCTGCCGGATCAGGGGCACGTGCGGAAGTGAGCGATTTTCATATGTCAGCCAAACTGAATATTGAGCGATGCAAGTTTATAAAGCCCAGAAAGGTGATGATGAATGTTTGCGATTACTCAACGATCAGGAACAGTTGGGTGTGGGTGGACGGAGGTAATTTCGAACCAGATTCCGCAGTTTTCTATAATGCAATGGGCGTTCTCATTTTAGACAAAATGATGGGTATGCCAAGCATGGGTATAGAAGGAGCGAGGCTCGCGAGGGTACGGTGGATTGATCAGGCCGAAGGGCGGGGTTGGCCTACAGGTATCCAAGCCAAAAATTCGCGGTTTGGTGGTGAAGACGGCGGAATACCTATTGTATATTCCTATGTTAAGCCGGCGACTCAATATCCATTTATGGGTGGACATATTAATATCACAGATTGTTTAGCATGCGGCGGGCCGGCGGCTCAGCCTGACTCCGCGATCATAAATTTAAGACAAGGTTTACCGCAGCTTATAAATATTGTTAATAATGATAATATATTGGTTCCGTATATTTTTAACGATGGGCAATTCAGTTTAAGCCAAGTGATCTCATCTTTGCCACAGCCAAATATGGTACATATTAAAATCTCCCCAAATATGCATTTAAATGCAGGACCGCTGATTCCCACAGAATTGGAACCGTTTGTCGTTTCCGACTCGTACCGATAAAGCAAATTCATTGCCACACGAATTACCAAACTGTTCACAGTGTTTGCAAAAAGTTGAAGTATAAGTACTTAGCCAAAACAAAAAAATTTTTGGGAAATTGAGAATAAAGGCAAAAAGAACTAGGTCGAAAACTATGGGTAGTTCCGGATGGATATCTTCCCGCTACCGCTAATCAATAAGCAGGCCCCACCGGCTATATTTCACATGAATGTATATGTTTCTTGAACGCCAATGACGAGAACGCAAATATAAAGCTGGTCCTCTATTTTGAGGATCGCAAGCCGATTCGATTATCGAAAATATTATAGTTTCAGGCAGACGAAGCAAGTACTTGTAAATCGGGGATATTCAGCATAATAATCAACCAGCAATCCCCCAAGATTGCGGGTATTCGGTTTTGGTAGAAACGGATAGGCCTATTGTTGTTCAGATCTCTAGGTTAGATACAACTCAAGTCAACCACTTCTTTCGACTATGGCATTCCCACTGGAAACCTAATCAAATCGAAGACCTAACATTCTTTTCTAAAAATTTATTATTTCCAGGATGCTTTATCGCCTTTTCCACATTGTCTCTGCTATTGCGGATAATGTTTTTTGCCAACAGTCCGCAGGAATGTCTTCTGTTATTCCCATTATAAATCGTTCAGGCATTCCCATCTGATGCATTAACTCTTCAGTTGTTGAGTGAACTACTTCTACCGGTTCAAGGTGAATAGCCGACGGGAAATTGATCCATAATACCTTGCCCGGCCACATTTTTCGCGCCTCCGCCAAAGTCATATCTGTGCCTGGAGCAGGCGTAAAAGCCTCAATGTAATCCAGATTGGCGCGAGCAATGCTTTCTGCTATGAGCTTACAGTTGCCGTCAAAATGGACGCCGATTAACTTGCCTTTTTTGTGAAGAATGTCTGCTGCCTCATTGTAATGAGGTACATAATATTTTTCGAAACGATCTAAACCCAGAATTTCTGGTGTTACATTCCCACCATAATTAAACGCTAACGCCGGAGAATTAGCACAAAGTGGATAAAGCTGCCTGCGTTTTAAAACCAACGCTTCATATAGCTTAAGAATTTCATCACGATTATCAAACCATTCGGTACAAAATGTCTCGGCCCCCATGTAATCGGAAATTAACGTCTGGAGAGGTTCCAAACCTATGTTGCCCCGAAAAAAGCTATCGCCGCCATCCATCTTTTGAGCAAATTCGAAAGCCTCGTAATTAGACTCAAATACTATATCATTGATCATAAACAACAAAGGTTTATAGTCGTCAGGTGTGGTGAAAAGTCTTTTGTGCGTCCAAGATGTAAAACCGGCAGGCTCGGAGATAGTATACAGGACACCTTGAGGAGTCTGATATTCAGTTCTTGAGAATGTTTTGTCATTCTCATTGTAGATTATAGTTTTAACCTCAACGTTTGGCGTTTTCGTTTTATAGACTGGTACATGCCGCTGGACTATACAAAGCCCTGCATTGCGAAGTTTACGTTCCACGAAGCATTGAGGTAGTTTAGACTCATAAATTGTAAATGGAATCTGATCCGCAACACCGCCTTTAAGCACTGTCTCAACTTTGTCACGTAAGCTCATGCTCATTTAGATATCCTGCATTAACTAATGGTTTTTCAATTTCACACGTCTCGCTGGCAAATCGCATCTTACCCAGATGTTTTTTTAGCATGTATCCACTTACTACAGAGGTTATGGAGTAGAAAAAACCCATTGTCCACTCATGGAAAATTAATTTTCCAACTCCCAACAACAATGAGATCAGAAAGATAACACAAGACAACCACATAATGACATTTTCTCTGAATTCATCAGCTATCGGTTTTACTTCGTCAGCGATCTGACTTTGCCCCAACCAGGCCCCTCAATTCGCATCTTCAAATAAAAACTAGTTATTTGTTTGCCAGGCACCTTAGACGTCATATATGTGACTACAACCCATACGAGAGTGCTTACAATCATAATAATTACTACCCGTACCGCGAACAGATCCGTTGCTAAAGTACTCGGGTATTTTATCTGCAGGTAATTACCGACAACGAAACTTGTGGCGATGGCGGCAATCTCAGAATAAGGATTTACACGCCACCAGTACCATCTTGCTATCATGACTGTACCAATCCCGCTCAATATCATTCCAATGTATTTGTAAAGATCGAGAATGCTGGTTACTCTGGAGGTAATTATCAGGGCACCAATGATCAGCAGCACTGTGCAAATGTACGCCAACAATGATCCATGGCCAGGAACGTATGACGTAATGACCTACATTAAACCACAGAAATGCCAAAATAGAAATCCTTCTCAGACCGAGCTGCCAGAATTCGCTGTGCATATTGACCGCTGCCAGGAGCAAAAGCCCACCATGCTAAAAATATATAAACAAAAAAAGTAAAAGTTGGCAAACTAAACGTATTCAGGTCGGGAAAGAACTGCAACAAGCTTGGTTTGAAAGCCGATGATGTTGTAAGTTTAGCCATTAAACCAACGCCATGAGAAGCATCAATATAAACAATAGCTGCAAGTACAATTGAACCTATCATAGCCATAACAAACTGAAGAAGATTTGTATATGCGGCACCATATAGCCCAGAAAGAGATGAGTACAATACGGCGGAACCGCCCAAGATACTCAGCAGAACTCCTGTGGATGTAACATCACCGAGGAGGGGTAAGTGAAAGATTGCGGTATCCGATAAATTCAATACAACTTTAATAATTTTTGCTATTGCGACAGTCCCTGAAGCCATGACTACACAGTTTATCAGCACACCATCAAAGAGGACTTTAAACAGTCTCAAAAAAGAGGCAGCCTTTGATGGTTCATATCGTTTGGCAATGAATTCGATATCGGTAAGCACCTCAGTTCGACGCCAAAGCCGTGCAAAAAAGAATGCCGTGGTTATTCCGCCTATGGCAAAACACCACCAGAACCAATTACCGGAAATTCCACTTTCGCGAGATATGCCAGAAATCATAAGGGGTGCAGCTGCGGAAAAATCAGTAGCAATCATGGATGTTCCCGATATGAACCAAGGTAACGTCCTGCCGGCAAGGAAAAAACTCGTAGTGCTTTTAGCGGCCTGCTTGGTAAAATACATTCCAATGCCAACCAGACACAAAATATACGATATTACAATTATCCAATCGAAATTAGCCATATACCTCCGTCTTTAATATTCACGAATGGGCTGTCATTGGATTTAGTCGGCTTCGGCTCTCATAAAGTCCAGTACAACATACTGACCAGCTTGTGCCCAACGCCAATCCTCCTCTTTTGGAGTTTTCATCTCCCAACCCAACGCAATCCACTGAATTTCGAAATCTCGTACACCATTAACTCCAAATAGTTTTTTGAGATTGTCAGCATGGTATTGGTATTCATCCATGAATGTCTCTGGGTATAAAGTACGCATCTCCTTAGATTCGACGTCAACAACACGTAAAATAAATGAACCCGGCGCAGTGGTTTTCTTTTGTCTCCATGTCAGCCATGGATATTTATCACAATCAATTTTTGAGCGGATTTTAACCACTCCACTGTCTCCCACTCGCGTTGCCCTAAAAAGAATTATAGTATCAGACCCAACTCTACTCAAGCCAACCAAGTCAGTAAGCCTTTCAGTACTATTTTGTTCTGCCAACTCTACGTATTTACCAGGATCAGTCTGCTGCTTGTGGCCACCCCAGGCTGCTGTGGTCAATGGTTCATCTTTGCAGACGCTCCATTCTTTCCGCGCCAAATCCAACGCCTGCATAGTTTCCTCTTTAGAGAGAATTTGATTTACTTCCTTCTTATATGTTATTACAGGTTTTCTCAGACCGTCAGGAAGTTTGTCTCTCATCGCTCCAGTACAATTAAGTATTGAAAAGTTTAAGCGACCTGGATCTACGTTTTCGAAGTAGTTATATACGTCGTTTTTCTTATCGACGATTACGGCAGAGCAGTTATGTAATACGGTATTTTCAATTTTTATGAAATTCGGTACTTCAACACAAAAAACTGCACAGTTGGCATTGGAGGTGGATCCAGCAGCCACGAAACAGTTATCAATTAAGATATTTGCGCCGAATGCCGCATCAAATGCAGTATCATCGGATTTAATGTACTTTCGAAAATTGTAAACAGGAGTAAAACCGCCTCCTTCACCACCAAATCGGCATTGCTTAAGCGTAATATCGGCGCCATAATGGTCTATCCATCGGAGACGAGGACTGCCAACAATTGTAACACCTGTCAAATTCTCGATTGTCAGTCGCATGCCTCTATGTTCAATAGCTGCTTTGTCCTCTACATTCTTACCTGTTGTAATCCAACAGTCTCTCATAATCGATTGATCACTTCGCTTGTTGCACCAACTTTGATGACAAAAAATAAACTCACAATCCTTGATCTTGACTGTTGTTGATAGCACATCTGTACTAACGCCAAAACCGGATGCTCCATAGAACTGACAGAGCTCTATAATAATTTGGCCAGATTCAATGTTGGGATTATAAAGATCAACCTGGTTACGCCCGCCCAGAAATGTTAAATTACTTATGACGACACGCCAAGCATTTTTGCTGACCAGAATGTTTTTGTCGTTGTTGATTTGCCGAATTACCGCTCTGCCCTCTCCACGTATTTCCAACGCAGTTACAGGAATTTCATCACTAACAACATATTCGCCACATGGGAAAACAAGTGTTGGTCCAGCCTGGTAATATGTATCCACCGGAGAAGATGCGCTGATCCTGATCGTTGCGGCTTTCATCGCCGCCTTGATCGCTTCCGTATCATCCGTTTTCCCATCACCCTTTGCGCCATAATTCATAACATTAATATTTGCTGCTGACTCTATCGAGAACGCTGGTGTTATGAACAGTGCAACCGCTATAATAGACACCCGCAATATTTGGCTAATTCCATACTTTAACATTCAGACTCCTTAGAATTTATTTCTACCGAAAATGTTATCTCCCAAAACCAGTGACTTTCGACAGCTTGCAATTACAAACTAATCGGCTTCAGCTCTTAAAAAATCTATTGCAAGATATTGGCCCGGCTGCACATAGAACCAATCCTCTTCTTTCGCTGATTTCATTCCCCACCCCAAAGGATACCAACGAATCTCCAATTTTCTTGTTCCGCCAACACCTAATCGGCTCTTCAAATTGTCTGCATGGTAACCGTATAATTCCGAGTGTGTCCCTGTGTAAACAGGATTCGTCTCGTCGTTCTTGATTACAAGTTTTTCCGTATAGAGTGTAATCATATTGCCGCTTTCCACGTCAATCACTTTCATTGCAAATGAACCGGGAGCAGCAGTTTCTTTTTGTATCCATGTGAGCCATGGAAATTTATCAAGGTCAACTTGGCCACGTATTGTTACATGCGGCCAACCGCCCGGTTGGGATTGTTTAAAAAGAATTAGCATATCATCCCCAGCCTTGCGCAGAGCCAGCCAATCAGCATTTTTTTGAGATGTCGCGTCCATGTCATCTGAAACCGACCAATCGGTGAACTCAATATATTTTCCAGACTGCGTTTGTTGCCTATGGCCACCCCACACAGCTGCACTGGTCGATTGATTTTTACGTTGTTGGAATTCGCCCATAGCTTTATTCAATGCTTTATTTGTTTGTTCTTCCGAGAGAATTATTTTCTTAGATTCGACTTTGATTACGAGTGGTTTCAGTAACCCTTCTGGCATCTTGCCAATACGTTCACCAATACATTTCTCAATTGAATATGATAATAATTCAGGGCTAATATTTTTAAAATAATTCGCAAGATCAATTCTTTTGTCAATAACCACTGCTGCACTGCCACATAAAACGCTCTTCGCAATGCTTATAGAATTTGGCACTTCGTAGCAATAAATCACACAATTTGCACTATAACTTCCATTTGAACTGATAAAGCAATCATCTACTATTATATTTGTGCCCATTGGTGAAAAGAATGTTTTATCATCGGGTTTGAGATAATTTGCAAAATTGTACACTGGAGTAAAGCCACCACCTTCGCCTCCAAATCTGCACTGTTTAAGCGTCAGACTGGAACCATAATTGTCAATCCATCGCTGCCTCGCGCCACCCACCAATGGTACGCCAACCAGATTCTCGATTGTCAAACGCATACCTCTGTGTTCAATCGTGGCCATGTTTTCCATTTTTTTGTCAGTCATAATCCAACAGTCTCTCATAAGGGCCTGATCACACCGATTATTGTACCAGCTCTGGTGACAGCTGATAAACTCACAATCCTCGATCTTCACTGTTGTTGACAATACATCTGTATATATACCAAAACCAGCCGCACCATAGAAACGACAGCGGTCAATAACGATTTGCCCGGTATCAATATTAGGATTATAAAGGTTGACCTGATTTTTCCCGCCCAAAAATGTTAATTTGCTTATCAATAAACGCCAAACAGTTCTGCTTACGAATATATCCTTATCTTTATTAATTTGTCGGATAGCTGCTCTGCCTTCTCCACATATCTCCAGCGTAGTGACAGGAATTTCGTCACTAATGACATATTCACCGCACGGGAAGACAAGTGTTGGGCCGATCTGGAAATTTGATCCTACCGGCGAAGGCTTGCTTGCCTTAATTGAAGCAGCCTTCATCGCAGCCTTGATCGCCTCCGTATCATCTGTTACTCCATCGCCCTTTGCGCCATAATTCATGACGTTGATATTTCTTGAACCGTTAGTATTCGCAAATGTGTGAGTCGCCATTCCTCCAGTTAGCACAATGAGAATACACAAAAAAAGTTTTGCTTTGCATTTTAACATTATAGTCCCTTCACACGCTTCTTCTGAAACCATGAAAATATCACTGCCCATCAAACTTCTTCAAATTCTTTACTTTTCGATGTTTTTGTTACCTCGTCAAGGTTGTGATGATCAACGACGGTGCCGTCGTCCAACTCATTTCTTTTCCTAATACGGAGTGCCTTGAACATTTTTTTCATATCCATTAATCCGCCAATAGTAAACCAAACGGTCACAATAATCGACAATGCAAAACCTAACCATGTAAAACGCTGCCAGAATCGCGCCCACGATTCAGTTTTTACATCAAATACAAAATTGTACAACGTTCCTATAACAAACATTGCGAATAAGCCCAAGGTCAGGGCTAATGTACTAAAATATATAGCCTTGTCAGTAAATGTAAAATCGGAATTTATACCTAATCGATCCAACAGCAGAGCTACAGGCCGCTTCTTTGGCAGAGAGACGATCTCTTCAATGGCATATTTACCGCGATGAAGCATTTGATCCATATTGAACTCCGTTTTGCAACCTATGAGTGATATCACTATGTAAACTAGAGTTGAGCTCACCATCGCGATGAAGTAAATGCACTGGCCATTCAGGAAAAAGTTGGGTACCATCTGATGGATCACAATGCCTGTTGTCGCTATTGTGGACCCAAGGATCATTGCTATCCACGCCGCAAGCGTGGTCCCCTTTTTCCAGTAGAGTCCGCCAATAATGGCAGCTCCCGCACCGCCAGTATAAATGGCTCCGGTAATAGCCATAAACATCAGGATATATTCTGTTTGCCGAAACAAAAGACTGAAAAAGAAAATGAATACAGCGACCCCGAAAATGGCAAATCGCAGCAACCTCAGATGTTGCTCAGGCGTAATCTTTTTTTTACGAAATGGCAGAATTACATCCTGAACAAAAATGCTTCCCCAGGAATGTAAATAGGCTTCATGATTGGCAATGAAAGCAACAAGCATAAACGCACACATCATGCCGATAATGCCCACCGGCAGAATATGCGCCATTACCAGTGGCGTCATCATCTGTCCTTGAATTTTTTCATCTCCAACACCTGAAAGCACTTTCGTTACTTGGGCCGCATGGGATGCAAACCTGACGTGGTGCATTACCGTAAAGGCGCAAACTGGTAAAGTGATTGCAATGATCCACGTAACAAAGTTCCGCCACGTTCCCAAAATCCTGCCCATCCTTGCAGCATGAGGGCTTTTTGCTGAACAGTTAAATCCTTGCGTTCCCTGCCAAGCCATTGTTGTATAAAAGACACCAAATGCTACAATCAAAAAATACCACACATTGAAATCTTTTGTTTGACTTGTTTGAAATGGGTGCAGCAATGATGCTTGACTAGGAGCAGTTGATAATGCTTCGACAATTTCCGACCAGTTGAAAATTTTAAACATCGTTATCAGGATCACTACTATGGCGATATTACTGAACATGCCCTGAAAAAAATCTGTTACAAGAATAGAAACCTGTCCTCCCACAAAGGTAAAGAAAAGAGAAATCGCCAACAAGATAATCATAATCAGCACATACAGAGAAACTTCAATCCCACATACTGGAATGCTTTGGGGCAAGCCACAAAAATATAAAAAAAAGCGAGCTCCAACAGCAGGAAAAATACCAAAATTTACAATGCCGGAAAGAAAACCTACCAAACCCATAAATATTCTGAACTTTTTGCTGTACCGTATCTCAAAGAACTGCGCTAAAGTCATTGCACGAGTCTGACGAAAACGATAAATTATCCACCCGGTCAATGCCACAATAATACTTAGTGGCATAGTCATCAAATTCCACCAAAATGCGGTGAAACCTGCATGATAATACATTTCAAAAAGTGCCACAAATGAAATGGCACCGCTTGTAGCAACTCCCTCTGAAATGGCTAACAGATATGGTCCGGCACAGCGATCCGCTGCAAGAAAGGCCGCCACACTATTTGTATAACGTTTTGCGACAATGGCCATCACAGTTACAAAGATTAATAAGGCAATGACAATACCCCAATCGAGCCAATGCATGTTCATAGGAAACCTCTGTATGAAAATATAAATGCAAAAACAAATTTACCACTTAAGCAGCAATTTTCGCCATGCTGGTAATTCTTCTTTCAAGATGCTTGTCACTTGATTGATCTTCGCTTCCATTATTTCTTCAAGGGAAGCAGCGCCCATATCGAGCCTGAGGCTCAGATCCAAGAAATCAATTCCCTTTATAAGAGCCAACTCCTTATGCGCTATGTCGAGTTCTTCTTTAGCAATCTTAGTTATTCGATCCATATCCCGTATATTCTCCCTAGCATGGCCGCTACGAAGGGAATAACTACTACTGAACTCGATGATTCTGTCTCGCAATCTTAAGAATTCTTCCACATTAGCGGCGCTTTGCCATGTATAGCCAAGGTGTTGGGCAATTATCCATTCCTGTAAGAATCGTTCCCTGCAATTCACAGGAATATGAGCTCTCGCTTTTTTAAGTTGCTCAATGCCTCTTTCCCACAACGCAGCCATTGCTCGTAGTTCCTGCAGTGCGACATCCTGCCCAACCTTAGCACCTCTTCTAACAATGGCTCTAAAACCAGGCTGGTAGTAGAATAATGACTGTTTATTAACGAAATGCGTATCATCATCGGTCTTATCCGCCTCCCATAGCCAGTAGAAGTGTCCAAAAAAAGCAGGATCAAGCTTTTGTGCCGGCCACGTAAACTTTAGTTTATGCACTTCCCAGTCCGAGCTGCTTTCGGGGCTTGCCGGTAATGATTGAGTATCGATTACCAGCGGCTGGCCGGGGCCAATAAAATATGGACCAACATAATAATCTAGACAAGGGTGATGTCGCATGCTTCGTGAAAAATAATTCCAGGCGGTCAGAATGTATTTTGATGCAGACGGGCCAAAATCCCTTACAGCAAGCGATTCAAGCACAAGGTGAAGATCTTTGAACTCGGACTGCATCCCCCAGACTGCCCAATAACCGAGTTCCTCAGAAGGCGATTTACATGCGCCATCGAAAAGCCATCGGGAATGAATGGCCTGCGGAGCAAGCGATCTGCAATTCTCCCAAACTGCAAGTTGATTTTGCAGCGTTGGCAAATAAGGAACACTTAGGCATTCGATCGAGTTGTTAATTTCAAGCTTACAACTGAAACTGACTCCTCGTTTTCGACATTGTTTGCGTTGATTAAGGCAACGCTGGCTAGCTGTAACACGACTTGCGGAATAATCCCAACAATATTTTCCATAACCGGCGACCCGCCAATCAACTGAGTCCTTATCTATTTCTGTTTGAAACGTTACATTCGCCGGATCAAGCTGTTTTATAAAATCGACCTGGTCGCGATCATGTGACCAGTGCGTAGCAGAATATGGCCATGCAAAAACTCTCGCATCCTTATTTTTTACACGAATGTTATCTGCAACATTATTAATAAACTCGGCAACCACATCAGAACCTGCTTTTTTGGAACAACGCGGACAATCGCCGGCATCTGGTTTTGTGCTGCGCATAAAGCAATGGTAAAAACCTTCTCCGCCAACTAAAGCTAACATGCCGCCAAGCTCAGGAATTGCTCCAAAAAGAGAGCCCCATGAGTCAACAAGAAATTTTCTTGTAGCGTTG